>DATJEN010000209.1:0-4033 GCA_035496575.1 Pirellulales bacterium | reverse complement strand
CTACCAGAAGCAATTCACCGCCGAGACGCACGCGCGCTTCCTGAAAGAAAATAATCTCACTGACGAAGCATTGATGGCAAGGGTCATGGCCGAACTCGCCGATCGACCGAGGCGCCGAGCTGAAGCGATCGAAAGGGCAAGAGCATGCAGAGTCTGAAAGACATCACGGCGCAGATCTACGAGATGGTGTCAGAGAAACGCATGACCAAGCGTGCAGAGCTGCTTGCAGCAACCGACGGCCAGGACACACCTGAGGCGCTTGAGAAGCTACTTGCCGATCGCAAAGAGAGTTTCATGTTGAAACTACCAGGTTGGCCCGAAGCGATGACCGTGACGCAATTCTCCGATACGTTCGGCACGAGCGACGGCAGTATCCAGCAGATCGCGCACCGGCTGAGGCAATGCAGCAATTGCCCACCGGAAGGCGGCGAGTGCGACACGATCTACGATCAGGAGGACGAGCAGGGCCGAAGGCCCGTGTACACGAGCGAGGGCATCGGTTGGAAGCGTTGCCCGCGCTGGCGCGAGTACCTGATCCGTCACCGGCTCGGGCTCTATGGTGTGCCAAAAGACAAGCTCGATGTGACACTGGTTGAAGAGATCTACAGTGAGAAGCTCGATGCCAATGGCAATCCGACGCAGATCACACGCCCGTATGCGCCAGTCGGTCTACAGGCCAACGCCTTCGCCGCCTGTCTCACTATCAGCGAAACGCTCAACAAGCGCGCACCGAAGGGCCTGCTGCTCACCGGACCCACGGGCACGGGCAAAACGCATCTAGTGTGCGCCACGCTGCGCGCGATCATCGCCCCGGGCAAAGACGAGAAACGTGACTACGCGCCGCAGAACCGCATCACCACGGCGCAGTTCAGTTACGTGCCCCGGCTCATCACCGAGCTGAGCCCGCAGCGTGACTACGCCGAGCGCATGGAAGTCATCCAGCGGGCGCTCTCGGTCGATCTGCTCATCCTCGACGACGTCGGCGGCTGCCGCATCAACGAATACGAGCGCGACCAGTTGATGTTCATCATTCACGAGCGTCACGCAGCACAGAAAAGCCTGTTCGTTACCAGCAACGAAGACCTGGCAATGCTCAGCGAACGCCTAGGCGAGCGCTTGATGAGCCGGTTGAAATCGGCCACGGCTCACCAGCCGATCCCGGGTCCCGATCAGCGCACAGTGGGAGGTTAGCAAATGGCCGAAGATAAGATCCTCACCAAGATCAAGGCGCTCGAAGCCGACGCTTACTACCGGACGATCGTGCGGATGGATCAAAGCGATCCGAACAAGCCCGATCATGAGCCTAATGCGCTTGAGGTGGCCGGTGGGATGCTCCGGTTGTTCGGCGACGAAGCTCTCAATGAGTGGAACAAGCAGGATCCGGCGCTGCATCAGAAATACCCCAACGTGGGCAATATTTTGGAATCCGCTCTCGATCCGAAGAACTTCGAGCCATGAGCACGCCCGCCATAGGCCTGATGCCGCCCCATGATCTCGACGCGGAGAGTTCCGTGCTGAGTTCTTGCTTCCTGGAGCAGCACGGCCGAGCGCTCGACCAGGCGCGCAGTATGCTCAAGGTGAGCGACTTCTACTCGGATGCCAATCGCTACATCTTCCAAGCGATGTGCGAATTGCAAGACGAAGGCAAGCCGTTCGACGTCGTGACGGTGAGCAGTCGTCTGCGTGCCAATAATCATTGGAAGATCGTCGGCGGGTCGCAATATCTGTCGATCATCATCGACGCGACGCCGTATTACTATCACGTTCTCGACTACGCCCGAATCGTCAAAGACAAGTGGCGACTGCGCAGGCTCTTGGAGCTGGTGCGAACAGTACCAGGCATGCTCACTGAGATCGATAAAGAGGGCGCGGTACAGAACCTGTTCGATACGCTGCAAGAGCGGCTCGCGGATCTCAGCCAGCTCGATGCGCCCAAATACCTCAAGCCTTTGCGCGAAGTGCTGGCCGATGTGAATGCGCTTGTCGCGGCAGCGAAGAACAAGGACGCGCGCGTCATCGGTGTGGCGACGGGCTTCGACGTCGATAAACTCACCGGCGGTTTGCACGACAGCGATCTGCGCATCGTGGCGGGCCGCCCCGGTGCCGGTAAGACAGCTTTCGCGCTCAGTGAAGCGCTCAACATTTCTCAGACCGGAATTGCCACTGCGATCTTTTCGCTCGAGATGAGCGGCGTGCAACTGGGGCTACGCCTCGCAAGCATGGAGAGTCAATTGACCGTTGGCCATATGCGCAGCGGCGAGCTCAGTGCCGATCAATTCAAGCGCTTTACCGAAGCGGCGCAGCGACTCGCGCCCGTTCCGCTCTTCATCGATGACACGCCGATGCTCACCGTCTACGAAGTCAAGGCGCGACTCAAGCGACTCAAAAGCGAGATCGCCAACGATCGATACGAAGACGTGACGCAGAAGCGTCTAGGCGCTGGCTACATCGATTACCTGCAGCTGATGAAGCCGTCGCGGCCCAGCAACAGTCGCGAGAACGATGTATCGAGCATCAGTCGCGAATTGAAAGAAAGCGCCAAGCAGCTCAGCATTCCGATCACTGCGATGGCGCAGCTCAACCGCGAAGTGGAGAAGGGCGCCGACAAGCGACCGCAGCTTCATCACTTGCGTGAATCGGGCAGTATCGAAGCGGACGCCGACGACATCTTGTTTCTCTATCGACCCGAGTACTACGCGCGCGATCAGAAAGCGGTGCCCGAGGATCAGAAGGGCTTAGCCGAAGTCATCGTGGCCAAGCAGCGCAACGGTGCCACCGGAACGATCAACCTGACCTTCGTCGCCAAGAATATGCGCTTCATGAACCGCGCGCCCGATGACGCGAGCGCGCCCTACGTGCATCACCAAGACGATGATCTATTCGAGGACTACGACCGATGAAAATTCCACTAATCCCACGTTGGTACTTCTGGCTGACGAGCGCCGCGATGGCCCTGGCGACAGTGCTCGCCGCATCCGCGGGCAACGCCTGGCACGCTAGCTTTATGGGCGTGTGCACGGGCTTCTCGGTCGCGTGGCTGTGGTCGGATATCCTCGACGAGAAGATGAAAGTGATGCTCGCCGAAAGCTTGAAGCGCGAAGAGGCCGCGTGGAAGATGGTCGACGAATGGCGGGAGCTCACCTTCGACGCGGCCGACCGCGCCGTTGAGCTGAAGAAAGAACTCGACGAAGCGGCCACGCGGCACTGACTTTTTGCGCTCGCTCCGCCCGCTCTGCGATGCTCGCCGGCATGCGCACGACCTACACCGTCTGGGAATGGAGCCCGTTCACGGGCTGGGCGCTCTTTCTGGGCTCAAACGTCTACAGCATGGCCGCGCAGGTCAAACGCGGCATGCAAGTGGCCGAGCCGCAGAAGTGGTACGACGTCTATGGGTCCTACGACCTGTTCGGCCACTACGAAATCGTCGGCTATTGGCAGGGTCGTAGGTACAGCTGGGGCTACTCACCCACCGCCAATGCGGCCGCCGAGATCGTCTACGGCCTGAACAAGACCGTGCGCGGCGACGTCATCATCGACGCACGCGACATCACCACGGGTCGGTCGAGCGCCGACGTGTTCAACGAGATCCCATACTGGCGAAAACAAGAGATCATCGCCATCAAGGTCGCCGCCGGCGTCACGGCGGCGTGATCGACAGGCCAAAGTTTTTGACAATCAAGCGTCGAGTGTGCGTGAAGTAGCGTCGCAACACATTGCCGCTCATGGGTGCACGCGCACCAAACCCCAGCATTGTTCTTGGCGTAGCTCCAGGTTTGACCACGGCGAGCTTCGCGGTGCTGGCATTTTCTCAAAAATACCCGCCGCGCGTGCTTGACTACGATGTGCTCATTGGTACGCGACCAAGCCAGCTCAGAAAGCTTGGTATCCCCGAGCTTGAGTTCATCTCGAGCGCAGTGGAGCTCGCCAAGCGCTTCAAGGTGCATCGCATGGTCATCGAGGTCATCTGCGAACGCCACACGCCGTGTCTGGTAGCGGTAGGGCCGGCGGCAAAGACGAAAGAACCCGATCCGCA
>DATJEN010000208.1:0-15855 GCA_035496575.1 Pirellulales bacterium | reverse complement strand
AGCGTCTGGCCGGATAGCAATTCGCCCGGAGCATGCCCGGCGTGAACGGTGGTCACGCCGAAGCTGCGGATCCACTCGATCAGCTCCTCCTGCGCGTTGTAGGCGTCAATCGCGCGCAGCTCGGGCTGCACGGCGCTCGAGCGCTCGAGCTGGTCCTGATCGTGGTTGTGATTCAGGATGCCCGAGAATCCGACCGTGCTGTGCGCATCGACCAGGCCGGGCGTGACGACGTTGGCTTCGATGATCCGCATGCCCTCGGGCGGCTTGGTCTGAGTGGCCGGTCCCACGGCCGCGATCTTGCCCTCCTGGATCACGATCACCGCATCATCGATCTTCTGGCCGGCCATGGTGTGCAGCGTCTTTGCGCGCACGGCAACCTGGCCGAGCGCGGCGCCGCACCACGACGCACAAAGCAGCAAGGCGACAGAGCAACAAATCGAGCGAGGGCTCATTGGGCGGCTCCCACATTGGCTTCATCGAAGCAGCACAGGTACGGCATCTGGTCGTGGCCCGCTCCATAACCCCCCACCGCGTACAAGCGGTCTTTGGGGTCGTTTCGATCGAAGACCTTGACACCATCGACCCAGGTCTCTTGCGTTTTGCAGTACACGCTGAGCGGATCACCTTCCAAAATGGCAAAGTCCGCGTCCTTGCCAGCCTTGAGCGAACCGATTCGCTCTTCCAGCCCCAGCATTTGCGCCCCGGCGAAGGTCAGGGCTTTGAGCGCCCCCGGCCGCGACATGCCGGCCCGCACCGCCAAGGCCGCGCTTCGACGAAACAGCCGCGAGTCGGTGATCCAATCATCGGTGTGAAACGCCGTCAATATGCCGGCCTTCTCGAGGATTCCGCCTGTCTCGAACCGCGAATAACGGGCTTCCTGTTTTCCACCGGGCGAGTCGATCACGATTACGGAACACGGAAAGTGCCCTGCCGCGATCTCTTCGGGAATCTTCCACGCATCGCTCACGTGATGCAGAACGACCTTCAGCCCAAACTCTTTGGCTAAGCGCATCACCGTGGCGATGTCGTCATGCCGGTGCGTGTGATGGTGTACGATCCGCTTGCCTTGCAGCGCCTCGACCAATGCCTCGAGATTCAAATCTCGTGCGGGTATCTTGGCCGCGTCGCCCGCCGCCCGCGTGATCTTGTCCTGGTACTCGCGGGCTTTGATGTACTGCTCGCGCACCAGGAAGGCCGACTTTCCGCGCGTGCCAGGAAAGGGCGGTTCGCGCATCGAATTGGTGCCATTGGCCATCTTCAGCCCGCCGATCGGGTTGCCCTGCGGGTCCGCGGAAAAGAAAAAGTCATCCACTTTCTTGGGCTTCGGATTCAATCGCAGCTTCACATACACCGTCTGGCCGCTGATCAAATGCCCGGAGCCGGGCATGATGTTGAGCGTCGTGAGCCCGCCGGCCAGTGCGCGTTTGAAGCCTGGATCATGAACGTTGATCGAGTCGTAGATCCGCACGCCGGGCTGAATGGGACTGCTGCCGTCGGCGCCACCCAGCCCGCCGCTGCCGCCAATGTGGCTGTGCGTGCAGATCAAGCCAGGCATGATCGTCTTTCCGGTGACGTCCACCTTTTCGGCGTCGGCGGGAACTTCGGTCGTGTCCTTCGGCCCCACGGCGACAATCTTGCCGCCTTTGATCACCAGCGTGCCCGACGGTATCTCGTCGCCTTCGATCGGAATGATCTTCGCGCCAATAAAGGCGCGGGGCTTATCCTCCGCGAGAGCGCACGTGGACAGCACCAGCAAAACGAGCGAGGTTCGAAGCAGGGTCGCTGCGCGCATTCAAAGACTCCAGTAAGGATCCAAGGAATGGAACGCGGCGCCGGCGCTCAAGAGTGCACCGGCAAGACGGCGCGGACCGCGGTGAGACCCAAGGGTCCACAGCCGCCTGGAAACTGGGTCCAGTATAGTCGCGGCACAAGGCCGATCCTACCAGCCTTGCAGCGGCGGATGGCCTTGCCGAAAGTGGCCCGCTAATCCCCGGCAGCGACCCGCGCGCCGGAGCCCGCCAGCTCGTTGGCCCGCGCCACTTCCGGCTGCATCCGGCCAATGAGCATCAAAAACCACATTTTCCAGTCGGCAATCAAAGACCACAGCGGGTATTTGAACGTGGCCGGCCGGTTCCGCTCGATGGTGAAGTGACTGAACCAGGCGAACCCATAGCCCACGACAGGCGCCGCCAACAGCAGCCACGGCCCGTACCAAATCGAAGCCACCAATACGGCCAGTACCAGCGTGCTTCCCACGAAATGAAAAGCCCGGCACATCGGGTGGGAGTGCTCGCGGACGTAGTAGGGCCAGAACTCGCGGAAGTTGGCAAACGGTTTTTCACTCACGACAAAGGCTCCCATTTCGGATGGTTTTTGACCGCCCCAAACGTTTTTCTACCCTGATCTTTTCCCATCATCCGCATTTTAAACCCCAATATGGCGAGTTAATCCACGAGCGGCAACGACTTACGTCGAACTGTCTCAAGATGGGGCGAGTGGGAAAAATAAAGCGTCAAATCCTTGACAACCGGTTTTACCCTCGCTACCGTGACAATCTCTCAATTGATCGCTGCGCAGCCTCATTGAGTGTGGGTTGAGTCCGGAGGACCTCCGGCGACTTCGACCGCGCGTCTCGTAACCGGGTGGTGTGCTCCCGCACAGCCATCGTATCGGTATTTTGCCGTCACATTTTACTTTCGTGAGGACACAACAATGAAGAATGTTGCATTGGCTTGCGCTGCCTTGGTAGTGTTGGCTGGCATGGTCGCCTCGGCTTCGGCGGCTGAGCGGGTTTCGAAGTCCACCCTCAGCAGCATGGGCCTCGGCAGCATGCAGTTGATGTCGGACAGCGATGGCCTGGCCATCCGTGGTAAGGGCACGAGCGCTTCGGTTTGGGGTCAAGGCACCGCGAACTATCGCGGCCAGACCTCGACCAATGGCTATCACGCCTCCTCGAGTCACTACAGCGGCGGCTCGAGCGCCGTCGGCGGTAACATCAGCGTAGCTGGCACCGTCAAGGTCAACGTGGACAGCACCGGCTTCTCCGTCAGAGCCAACCTCGGCGTGGCTGGTGGCGCTTCGTTCGCTCGCGCTAACTAAGCTCACTGCCCTGACTGGTAGTGCGGGCCATCCGGCCTGACAAAAACAAGGCGGCCCTGCCACCGAGCAATCAGTGGCAGGGCCGTTGCGTTTAACCGACGTGAACTATCCGGCTTAGTACATGATGCCGGCGCCAATGTTGAAACCGATCAGGCTGAACAACATCGTGCCTGCGCTGGCTTCCGAGGTGGCTGCGATGCCGCCGCCCTGCACGAACGAGTTGGCACTGGCCTGGCCGCCGCGATTGGTATCCCAGTATTGATACTCAAGCGCGCTTCGCACAAACACGCGGCCAGGCAAACATCGCAGGCACGCATCCCACTGCAAACCGAGCTGAATCTCGGCGATGAACAAGTCGCCCGGGCCCTTGGCCGCGGCGCCATTGGTCGATGTCAGCGAGTTGAGCGTATCGATCGAAGTCGCGCTGGTCTGGGCAGCGGCGCCGCCATTGCCCCACAGGACCGAATAGCGATTCGCAAAGAACAACTTCACGGGCGAATCATCGCACCAGATCGGCCGCATTCCATAGACGCCGAACGTGAGACCAGTTCCGAAGAATTGCTGGCTGGCATAGCTCGTCGTCGACAGATCGGGGCCATTGAACGAGTTGGTCGAGGTCAACACACGGTCGTTGTTGACCGCGGCATACCGGACACCCCCGAACCCATACATGTCCCAGTTGCAGCAGCAAAAACGCCGCTGCACTTCCAGGTCGACCGTATAGGCGCGGAAACCATCGAAGCCAATCAGGCCTTGCGAAGCGCCGCCGGGAATAGCGGGCAGGAAGCCCGATTGCCAGGTTGACGCGAACCAGTAACGGCCGACCAGGCCCCAACGATCGCCCTGCAAACCGGCGGTCACGCGCGGCGCGGCGATGAAGCTGCCGTCCGCCGAGCCTGCCGCCGAGTTCGAAACGATCGTCTGCGTTCCCAAGTCGTTCGTCAGCGTGTTGCGCAAGAACGAACGGTTGAACTGCGGCCAGAAATACGTAGCCTCCACGCTGCCGATCCATTGGAAACCGGGCGTGCAGCAGCTATCGCAGCCGCCGCCGCCGAGATCGATGTTGGCGGGAGCTGCCGGCGCGATCGGCACCGGGGCGCCCGGTTCGGGCATGGGCTGCGGCGGAGCCGGAGCTTCCCAACGGTTGGCCGACGTCTGCTGTACTAAAGCGGAGTGCTGATCGGCGACTCCCTCAAAAATATCCTCGGCCATACCGGCTGACGGCATCGCGCATCCTAGCGCGGCGGCCAGCGCACAGAGCCACTTCTTACCTGTCTTCATGACCTCACCCCTCCAGGGAGACCTCCGGGCCCTCGCCGCCGCTCGCGCGGTGCGATTCGCCGGATCAATGAAATGAGCAACGACGTGATTTGGTTGGACGCGCCGCCCGAGGACGACGCTTCCACTTTCGCGGAGACTGGCTGGATGGGAACTCAACTTCAACTGAGTGTGGCGGGCCAGTCGCCGCCGCACTTTTCGTTGCAGGTGTCATCGTCCTCACCTGCGGAGAAATTCATACCTCCGGGTGCTGTCGTTTCAACGTGAATATCTGGCAAGGTTCCACAAACCCCAACAGCCAGGACAACCGTCAAGGTTTATCGCGGCTTAAGCCGCTGTCAGCGGCCGCGGGCGGCTCTTGCTTGCCCCGTGTCGGGTTTGCCCGATCGGTCGTGCTGGCAATCTATTTGTCGATGAATTGCCAACTTACGGCCTGACCCGGCGGAAATGCAGCGAGCCGCGCCGCGAGAGCCACCAAGCTGGGAAAGCTGGGCGAAGCATTCCGGATGTAGGCATTGTTCTCATCGTTCCGGTGGTGCTGGTCGATCCGAATATACGCAAAGGGTGGGTTTTGCCCGATGGGCCGGTCGTTCCTCGTTCATCCGCGGTCACACGATCCAGGCACAAACCGACCCACGCACGCTCGTTTACAAAGGGCTGGAGCAAGGATGATGGAACAGGTGCGCCCGGCAAAAAGGCCGACTACACACCTCCGGGTGTGGCGCTCGCTGACCATTGCGCTAGCATCCACGCTCGTTTGCTTGCCGGCCGTCGCCGACGAATGGACGCCGATAAGACGCTTGCCACCGCCCGTTCCCGCGCCTGTCGCGTCTATCGCGCGAGCGCCCGAAGCGCCGCGCGCTGAATCTCCGACCTGGTTTGCGCGTGATTATGTCGAACACCTGGGCCAGCCAGCTCCTATCCTGCGGCTGCCCTCGATCGCCGATGCGCCCGGCCTGCAGGTCGACAGCTCGATTCAACTGACGAGCTTCGAAACGCCTGTCATGTTGGCGGCCAAGCAAGACGCCCAGGGCGGCGACAGCGATGACGACAAGGATGAAAAGCCCGAAGAAAAGAAGGATGGCCAGACTCCGCCGACTTTTGGCCGCGCGCCTGAATCCAACGCTTTGCAATTCTTGCGGGCGCAGGACGTGCTGCTGGCTCCCGGCGCCTGGCAGTTCGATACGGGCGCCGCATACGCCCACTTCAGCAACGATTTCCCGGTGCCGGTGTTTGACCCGAATACGGGCCAGGTAACCGACGTGGTGGAAGGTCTGCTGCGGCGCCGGTTGTTCTACACCCCGCTCGCGGTTCGGTACGGCTGGAGCAAGAACGTCCAGCTCTTCGCGACCATGCCGATGGGCTTTTCGAATTCGCAGGTCTCGACTTTCGGCACAAGCGACAGCACCACCGTGGGCGGATCGGGCGACCTCACTGCCGGCGCAAGCTTTCACTTGCTCAAAGCCGAATCCGACCTGCCCGACGTGATCGCCTCGATGAACTTCACGGCCCCCACGGGCGCTTTTTCATCGCCGATTTTTGGCCTGGTGCCGGGGTCCACCTTGGGACAGGGCTTTTGGGCCATGTCGGCCTCACTGGTATGCATCAACCGTTATGACCCGATCATCGTCTTCTATGGCGGTGGCTACCGCCATTTGTTCGAACGCCCGTTTGATGGCTTGCTGTTCGCTCCCGGCGAACAAATCTTCTATCAGATGGGCGTCGGTTTTTCGGTGAACGACCGCGTTACGCTCAGCACCGCCTTTCAAGGTTTTTACATTACCGACGTGCGCGCGAATAACGTGACGGTGCCGGGCTCGAATCTGGAGCCCCTCACGGTGCGGATGGCCGCCACCATCGCCCGGCGTTGCAAGATCCTGGAACCGTTCGTTCAGTTTGGGCTCACGGATTCCGCGCCGCAGGCCAACTTCGGCATCATCATCACGTATTACTGATCAGCGCCGCGTGCGCGCCAGGCTTTATGCGAGCACTACCGCCGACGAGAACCGAATGCGCGCCTGGCGGCAGAGCACTTGTGGCACGACTGCTGTGCTGGCCCTTGGCGATCGCGATCGCGGTTGCGTCGCTGTCGGTGGCTCGCGCCGACAACGAGCACGGCCGTGCCCCGGTGCGCGACCCGGACCGCATTTTTTTCGAATACATTTGGAGCTATCAGGAGCTGCAGCGCCGTAACATCGTGATGCAGAAGCAGGACTTTTCCTGCGGCGCCGCCGTGTTGGCCACGGTCGTTCGTTATTACTGGGGTGATCCCGCCACCGAAGCGGATTTTTTGGCGTTACTGCCGAAGTTGAAATTAACTCCGGCCGAGCTGAAGGACCGCGTCGAGAATGGTCTCACGCTCACCGACTTGAGAGATCTGGCCAATAAAGTTGGATATGAAGCCTCGATGGGAAAAGTGCAATTCTCCGAGCTCAGACAATCCAAAGTCCCCGTCATCGTGGGCATCACGGTCAACGGTCACGACCACTTTGTTGTCTATCGCGGAACGGACGGCGAGTACGCCTACCTGGCCGATCCGATCCGCGGCAACGTGCGCACCAAGGTGCCGGAGTTTCTGAAGCAGTGGCAGAAGAACGGAATCTTGGTCGTCGCCAAGCCCAACACCATGGTGAAAGCCATCAATCCCCTGGGAGTCCGCATGAGCGAAGCCAATCGCGGGGCTCTCAATATGCAGACGGTGCGGCGTAATTATCTTTCGTTCCCCGACCCAAGCGGTGTCCACTAGCGATCCAAGCATCTACCTCGATGAAAGCGTTGATTGCGCGCGAAGCTGTAGCGGTCCGATAGTCTGTGCGTTGTTGCGCGATTAAACGCGCGTATTTGCCGTTAAGACCCGAACTATTTAACACATAGTGCTCGTCTGCCTGACGCCTGGCAGCGCGAGCGGAGAGCCCACGTCTCGCATCCCATCTCGCAGAGAATTCCCATGTCTCCCTTCCGATCTCTCCGCCGCGCGGCGCTCGGTTGCGTGCCGCTGTTGTTTGCCGTCGAGAGTTCCTTCGCAGCTCAACCTGCGCAGTGGAGCGCGCCAAAGGCAGCGCGGGCGGCGGCCCAAGCCCATCGGCTCGCGGCCGGAGATAGCGAAGCGCCGGCCGAGATCAACCCGGCTGCCGACGTCGAGCGCGTGGAACCTGCGGTCAGTTCAGCCGACGGTGCGACCACGCGGCCGATCGTCGTGATCATGCGCCCGGGCGATAGCATCCCGCCCGAGTTGCAGGCGTTGCTGAATCAGGCGCCAGCAAAATTAAGCGCGCCGCCAAACGGGCCCGCGCCACATCCGATCCCAACCCAGCCGCAAAGCCGGCTACAAGGCACGACGACGGCGGCGAATACCCCCGCATCCGCCTCCGTCCCCGCGGCCGCGCCGCTCAGCTCGCAGCTCGACCCAGCACAAGCGGGCGAGCGGCGGCCGGCCCATTCCGATCCGCTTCTGCCTTCCTCAGCCAACATTCAGGCGGGCCAGGGAGGCATCTTCAAATGGCCGTCCGGCATGCGCTTGGAATATGCCGATCCGCCTCAGCCGCCGCCGCAGTCGCCAATGGCGAAGCGCACCAAAGCGCTCTTCCGGCAGTCGCTTGAAACACCGCCGGTTGAACAGACGGGCGCAACGCCCCCAAAAGCGAAAGCTCTATTCAGCAGAACTTCCGCCCCGACGCCTGAGGCAATGCCAGGGCAGGGGCTCGCAACCGCCCAGCCGGCAAAACCAAAGGCTCTGCTGCCCGGCGGAAAGATCAACTATCCAAATTTGGGCATTAGCAACCCGGGTTCACCTGGCACGCCGGCGACTCCGCTCGTGCATAATGCGCCTCCTCGGGCCGTCACTTCGTCGATGCCCGCGGAGCAGACCCGCGCGCTATTTGCTCCCCGTCCAGATGGGCGCGGGTTTGACGAAGCGATGCTCGATTGGTTTCAAGCGTCGGACACTTCGTCGCGTGCCTTATTCTCGCAGTCGACGCGGCTGCCAGCGCCGACAACGGCGGTTCAAACAGCCGCCGCGGCAAGCGCGAATGCCGCCCCAGCTCAACCCGTCGAACCGCCCGCTTCGCAGCCAACTAGATCCAAAGCTTTGTTCTCGAAGTCGCTATGGCCCAAGCCAGCGGAACCCGACCCGCTGTTGAAGTACATTCCGCGCGACCATGAGCCCAATCAGGCCTCCGCGACCGCCGCTATTCCGGCGGCCACGGCCTCGGGCAATCCAAAGAACTCAAAGGCTCTCTTCCCACGCGAGATGTTCGTCCGTTCGCGGCAGCAACCGCCTGGCCCGCCTGCGGTAGCGCCTTCGGCTCCGACCAAAAGCGGTCCGACGCTCGCACGAGTGCCGGCTGCCGAAGAGTCCATCCAGGCGCCCCAACTGCTCGCCGAACCCGCGCGCCAGGCCGTCAACCGCGCGGAAGGTAAGTCCAGTTCTGCATCTGGCATGGCTGGCAAACAGCCAGGCGGCAACTTGAATCCCAGCGCCGTTGAACGGCCAGCCGGACCGCGCGACTGGCGGCCCAGCAACCGGCGTCCCAAGGCTGCGCGCAACAGCGTTGCTTCCGCCGCCACCGCCCAAGGCGACTCTTCGTCAGGCGCCACGGGCGTAAGCCTGGCGGGCAGCATTCAGAAGCAGCTCGACCTGTCGCGCGAGATTCAAGCGTCCGACACGCAGACCGAATCCGGCTCCGCGGACGCCGCTTCAGCGTCCAAAAAGGACGCACCAACCGCGAGCGAGCCGAGCCGCGAAGGATCGAGCCCGCGCAAACGCAATCCGCTGCGGTAGTCGCCGTCGCCATTGGCCCATGCGCTCCTGATACGCCGCTAGGAGCAGGCCTGGCCCCCATCCGCGGATGGCGATCTTCTAAGCGCGCCCGTGCTCCCCTGGCACGTCATGTGCTGCCTGAAACTTTCAGGCGGAACTTTACGGTCTGTAAAAGGGGCACCAACGAGGCATCCCGCGGAGGATCTGTCATGCGACGGCGTGTTTATCGATTTCAAAGGGCCACAGCCGCTGGCTGCACTCTGGGAATAGCAAGTGTATTACTCGCCGCCGGGCTTGCCAGCACGAGCTTCGGCCAGGCGGGAGGCGGCGGCGCAGGTGCCGGCTCTGGGGCCGGCGGAACTGGCGCAAGCGCAGGCGCCGGCAGCGCGGCGACCGGTGGTGCCGGCGCGGGTGCAGGGGGAACCGGCACGAGCGCGAGCGGCTCGGGCGTGACGGGTTCGACCGGATCGGCTGGACTCTCGAGCAGTCCCACGGCGGCCGGCGATCAACCCCAACTCAACCAGCCGCAAAGTCGCAACGCCACGGATCAGCCGCAAGTGGGCGCTGAGCAAGGCACCTTTCAGTCGGGCCAGGTGGGCAGCACGGCAAATCAGAATGCGAATCAACTCGATGCCCAACGTCAGCAGCTTGATCAGCAGCGGCAGATCCTGATGCAAGACCAGACCCAGCTCAATGCCAACCAGCGGCGGACCATGGGCCGAGGCGTCACTGGCGCACTGGACCAGGCAGAGCCCGCTAACCCAGTCGGTGCCAGTGGGCTGCCGCGCGGTAATGCTGCTCAATACCAAAACGGCATGATGCAACGCGGCATCAATCGCTATGGCGCCCGCGGCTACGCGAATCAACCGCAATACAACACCGGTTATCGCGGCACCAATCAGCAAACGATGGGCGCCGGCCGGGCGGTTCTTGGAATTGATCTGGACGGTCGCTATCCGCATGCGGCCGTCGTCGGACGCGTTCACCCCGGCGGCGGAGCAGGTATGGCCGGCCTGATGCCCGGCGACACGATCTGGAGCGTCAACAATTTGCCCATCAACTCTTCACAGGACTTGATGGCCGCCGTGTCGCGTTTGCAACCCGGTGAGATAATATCGGTTGGCTTCACTCGGCCATCCAATGTCCAGATCAGACTGGGCGCGCGGCCGGGCCAGGGCCTAACCGCGCCCGGGGTGACACCGACTGCTCCACCGGCGACCGAAGGCACGCTGGGGGCGCCTCCGCTTGCCCCACCGGCCGAGGCGGACGAGGTGCGACCAACGAGCGGCGCGCTGAATGCGGGACCAGCTCCTCCACGCACCACCGCTGGACGTCCCGGGCAAGGCGTGGACGCCGACGCCATTTCGACGGGCCCCACACCTGAGCAGTGACACGGATGTGAACGCAGGCGCGACCACGGGGGTGAATCCACCGAACGAGCCTAAAAGCAAAAGACCTCGCTTCCAGCTGGAAGCGAGGTCTTTTTTAAGGGCGCAGTTTTTTTTGAGGCATTGAGCGACCGACGTTCTACCCACCAAACTCCGCCGCAAAAGCCTTCGCATTGAGCGGTTCACCGGTGGCGTGCCTGGTCAGCTCGTTCCAGCTCAGCCGAGCACCGGGCGCGAAAACCTTTTCGATCATGAATCGCCCGACCGCCTTGTTGTCGGTGTAGTAGGCGTTCGGCGCATCCGACGCGCCCAGCACCTCGCGCGCGATGGCCGCATGGACCTGGCAGGCAAACAACTGCCCCATCATGTAGTTGTGGTAATAAGCCGGAGCGCTCACCACGTGAATCTTGCTGGCAAAGTCAGGCTCGTCGCGTCCGACGGGGCGTTTGACGAGTTGGTACTTCTCGACCAGGTCCCACCACAGCTTGTTCAGATCCTGGTCGGGCTTGCTATACAGGTCTTTTTCGAAGCGCAGCATCACCTGGCACCAGCGCGAGAAAATCAAGAGCTGGTTGCGGCGCATCTTGGCTCCGGTCGCCGTGTAGGCTTGCGGATCGCCGACCGAGACGCCCATCTTTTCCAACCAATCTCCATTCTTGGAGAAGCGCTCGAACATCATCGCCACACCTTCGGTCGTCAGAATGTGGGCGTCGGTGCGCAGCAAGTACGGCAGGCTGGCGGGAATGTTTTTGCTCGAGTAGACCGAATGGCCTAGCTCGTGCAGCATGGTGCCCATCCAATATTCCGTCGGCACGATATTGGCCAAAACGCGCACGTCACCTTCGCGATCGATGTCCGTGCAGAAAGCGTGCGGACTTTTGCCGGGCTTTTCATACAGATCGCTGCGCGTAATCACATCGTCGATGGGCAGGCCAATGCCGGTGTAAAAGCGCTGGCACAACTTCAGGATATCGATCGAACCAAAGACCTTGTCCAGGCTGGTTTCGTAGATAGCCGGCGCTTCTTGAAAGTAAGGATCGTGATAGTGCCACGGGCGCAGCTCATCGACCGATACCGAGAAATCGGCGGCCAACTTGTTGTCGATTTCGGCCTTGACCTTGGCAAACGGCTCGCGCGTCAGCGCGTCGAGCTGGTCGAAAAGCTTGATGACTTCCGCCTGGTCCTGTTCGCTCAGAAACAGGCGCATGGCGTGGTAGTCGGCAAAGCCCAGCTTGCGCGCGGCCTCGTTGCGCAGGAACACCAGCTCGCGCAGGTCGGCGGCGACCGCTCGGCCAACTCCCTTGCTCGATTCCCAGACCGCGCGTCGCTCGTCCGATTTCTTGGACTCTTTCAGAATCCGCCGAACTTCGCTGTCGGCCACCTCGCGGCCATCGAGCTTCGCGCGGTACACGTTGAACTGTTTTTCGATATCGTTGGCCTTGGCCGTGATCCGCTTTAGCAAGTCAGGATCGACTTGCTTCTCGAGATAGATCCGATAGGCCACGTCGATCTCGCGCGCGAGTATCGCATCTTTCAATTTCGCGCCATGAATGGCCTTGAGCTCGGCAAACTTCTCGCGATCCGAAAGCGCCTGGTCGTAGCGATTCTGGGCTTCAACTTTCGCGGCGAAGTCTTCGTCCTTGCCGCTGGTGTTGGCTTTCCACCAGGCCCGATTCACCGCGATCTCGAGCGGCCGCACGCGCGCTTCATAATCGGCGATGAACAGCTTGGCGGCCGCATCTGGGTCGCCCTTCAACTTGTCCCCCTCGGCGGAAATCGCACTTGCCATCGGAACTGCCCCCAAGGCAACACATACAAACCACAAACGCCAATAGGCTGGCATGGAATTCTTCCCGCACAGAGACGGAGTGAGAAGCGGCGCAAGCACGCCGCACGACGGCGCCGATTATGAGACCCGCGCCTGGCTGGGTCAACCGATTGGCCGTATAGGTGCGCAGTCACCCTTGCTGTGGGCGCCCGCGCGCAGCGTCGTTCTAGCGGCCCTTTTTGGCGGCACTTTTGGCTGCACTCGATTTGCGGCGAGGCTTCTTCTTGGCATCGCCGTTCGCCGGGCCGTGAACCTTGGCCTTCTTGGGCTCAAAGGGTTCGAGCGACCGCTCGGCGGGCCCCGCAAACTTCTCGCCCGATGGCGTGAAGCGTGACCCGTGGCACGGGCAGTCCCACGTCGCTTCGGCGTCGTTCCAATGCACGATGCAGCCCAAGTGCGTGCAGACGGCCGACAGCATCGTCACCTTGCCGTGAGCATCGCGCGAACACGCCACGCGCTGGCCATCAATCTTCAAGATCTTTCCTTCGTTGCGCGCCACGTCGTCGGGCGAGCTTCCCTCGGCCGGCGTCAGGCGATCCTTCAGCATGTAATACGGATAGTCCGTATTCTGTCGCAGACAGCGCCACGCTCCGCCGATGATCTTCTTGCGATCCACAGCAAAGATATCTTGCCAGGGGTTCTCGCGCCCCAGCACATAGTCCGTCGCTATCCGGCCGCTCAAGGTGCCGAACGTCATGCCGTTACCGGCGAATCCTGTCGCCACGAACTGGCCAGGGCTCGATTCGCCAATCAGCGGAAGCATGTCGTTGGTTTCGATCACTTGCCCGCTCCAGCAATGATCGACGTTGAGGCGCGGCACGATGGTCTTCAGCAACGATTCCAGCTTATGGAAGGAGCCTTGCGGCTCCGTCTCCTGCCCCGTCTTGTGATCGAGTCCGCCGAAGATCGCGTAGTCGCTGTCCGCATGGGCATCGATGCGCAGATAGTAGTAGGGTTGGCTCGTATCCCAGAACGACGCTTCGGGCAGCGCGCCTTTGGGAATGGCCGCGCCGATCACATAGCTGGAAAACGCATACAGCTTGGTTTGCAGGAGCGATGCGGAAAGAAAGCTCGACTTGCCCGTAAGCGGCATGTGCGTGGCCATCACGAGATGATCGGCGCGTATGGTGTGCGCGCCGCATTTCACCGCCAATGGGTCGACTTCGAATTCTTCCGCTTCGGTCTGTTCGTAAATCGCGCACCCGTCTCCGTCGATGCGCTCGGCCAGCCCGGCCAGGTAAGCCATCGGGTTGAACTTGGCCTGGTTCGCCAGGCGAACGCCTGGGCGATCGACGCAGGGCACCCTGGCCAAGAACTCGGCGTCGAAGTCCAGCTCGCGCGCCAGATCGGCTTCTGCACGCAGGTCGTCCGATTCCTCGTTGGTTTTTTCTTCGTTCTTCTCGAGTGAGGCGTGCAAGTAGCCGGGGATGCGGCGGAATTCGCAAGCGATTCCCTCGCGCCGCGAGATGCTTTCGATCGTGTCGATCGCCTCTCTGCCGGCCTGCCAGGCCAGCCGGGCGACGTCCTTGCCGAACTTTTTGGCAAGCTCCGTGAGCCTGGTATCCATCACGCACGTCAGATGAGCCGTGGTATGACCGGTGTCGACCGAGCCAATTCGCTCTCGTTCCAAGACGCAAACTTTTTTGCCGGCTCGCTTCAGTTGATAGGCGGCGCTCAAACCGGTGATGCCACCCCCCACCACGGCGACGTCGAACTGTGCGGAACGGTCTAGCTTCCCGAACTTCGGGACCGGCGTCTCTCGCCAAACAGGCTGCGTATTCATGGCTATAGACCTCGACCACATGCGGCTCGCTCGTTTCCAAAGGCTTTAAGGAGCATCTTTCACGCCGCGGCGACTCGAGTGTCCCGATCGCCCGGAGCAGCCGGTCGAATCTGCAGAGGGGCGAGTCGGCATGCTCGGCAATTAGCCAGTGAGGCCAGAGCGCGACCAGAAGCAGCATCGTTTCCAATGTCCACGCGGCGGTGCGACCGGCACGTCGTGTGCAAGCATGCGTCAGCACTGCTAACCACTGCTGCTCAACCAGCGGGGTCGCTTTTCCTTAAGTGAGCTCGCCCATGAAGCTTGAACTTGCCCCACCCTTGCCGCCGATGGAGGCGAAAAGCGTCGATGAGTTGCCCAGCGGCGACCGCTGGCAATACGAACCGAAATGGGACGGCTTTCGCTGCCTGGCGTTTCGCGACGGCAACCAAGTTGAGCTGCAGTCAAAATCCGGGCAGCCGCTGGCCCGCTATTTTCCGGATCTGGTGGAGTCGCTCGGCAAGCTGCGTGCGCGGCGGTTCGTGCTGGACGGCGAAATCGTTATTCCGATCGAGGGCCGGCTTTCGTTCGACGAGTTGCTGCTGCGCGTGCATCCAGCTGAAAGCCGCGTGCGCAAGCTGGCAGCGGAGCATCCGGCCATGTTGATTGTCTTTGATCTGCTGGCGGACGACCGCGGCCGCTCCCTGGTTGAGCGTACGTTGGCCGACCGCCGCGCCCTGCTCGAAGCCTTTGCCGAAAAGTACCTGCCTGCCGAAGGCGCGGTGCGTCTTTCGCCCGCGACCACGCAACTTTCGATCGCCAGGCGATGGTTCAAGACAGTCGGTGGAAACCTGGACGGGATCATCGCCAAGCGGCTCGACCTGGCCTACCGCTCTGGGCGGCGCGACGGAATGCAAAAGATCAAGCATCGCCGCACGGCCGATTGCGTGGTGGGTGGTTTTCGTTTTGCCGAGGGGCGCGACGTGGTCGGCTCGTTGCTGTTGGGCCTGTTCGACCGCGAAGGGCTTTTGGACCACGTTGGCTTCACGTCTAGTTTCAAACAATCCGATCGCGCGCGCATCACCAAGATTGTGACGCCCCTCGTCGGGCCGCCTGGTTTCACGGGCCGCGCGCCCGGTGGGCCGAGCCGCTGGAGCACGCGCCGCTCGGACGAATGGAAGCCGCTCAAAACCAAGCTGGTCGTCGAAGTTCAATACGACCACTTTACGGGCGATCGCTTCCGGCACGGCACGCAGTTTCTCAGGTGGCGCCCGGATAAGGCGCCGGCCGCGTGCACGATGGACCAGGTGGCGCACCGCGGCGGACGCACGCTCAAGCTGCTGGACGTGGCATCCCACTGACGCGCGCGTTTGACTAAACACGAATCCCAAAGCGGCTGCTGGCGAGCAGCTCGATGAGTGCGTCGTCCAAACTGTTGCCGTCGAAGTGCTTTCCGCCCGCACCCGGCCAACCTCTCGCTCGGGAAGCCAAAGCCATGGGAAGCACGCGCGGCAAGCTGGAGGTGTCCGCGGCGGCGCCCACTTGTGGCTCATCCGCCAGTAATGCGGTTTGAGTATGTTGGTCCTGCTCTGTACGGCTTACTTCTCCATTCGCACTTGCCACGGCTGGCGACGCTTGCGGGGCGGCGGGCGGGTTCGAGAGATTTAGGTAGCGCAAGGCATTTAGAACGGTGGTGTAGTTGTTGCGTGCAATCAGCTCGTCCGCCGCGTCGACCGTGCCGTTT
>DATJEN010000207.1:0-22157 GCA_035496575.1 Pirellulales bacterium | reverse complement strand
GAGACGGAACGGCAGGCGCACGCTGGAGTTGGCCGCCTCGGGACTGAGCGCAAGCGGCACCGTCCAAATCACACTGGCCGCCTTGCACACGCCCTCGTCGCCTTCCTGGCAATAATAGAAGGCCAACGAGACTTTCAGTTTCTGGCTGCCCGAGTCTTTGAGCACGGGCAGCTCGATATTGAACGTCGGCGAAGTCTCCTTGAGAGTCGCGGCCTTGCCCAATGCCTGTCGATCGATCGGCCCGTCGGAGGCGTCGGATTCGACCAGGTATTTCACAGGCGCGAGGTTGTTTAGCTTGAATCCTTGCGGTAACTCGAGTGCGACGCGCAGCCGCGCCTTTCCGTCGACGCTCTTGATCGTGGCCGATGGCAAGTCGACGTTCTGGGCATCCGCGAAACCGGAATCGCCGGGGGCCGCGGGCGCGGTGGCGGGCTGCAGCCCTTTGATCTCGAGCGTCGCGACTTGATTGCCATGCTTCAGATCGATGGTGCGGATCCGGTGATTGTTGGTGTCAGCCACGTAGAGCTTGCCGGCCGCATAGGCCAACCCGGCCGGCTCGTCGAAGCTCGCCGGGTTGTCGTCATGGCCGGGCTTTCCCGTGCCCGCCAGCGACTTGCAAGTGGACTGGTTGGGATCAATGACTTTGATTTTGTTGTTGTAGGTGTCGGCCACGTAGAGAAGCCCATCCACCAACAGCACGTCGAGCGCGTGCTGCAGGCGCACGGTTCGGCCTTGCCCATCGACATCGCCGAACGCGAACAGCCGCCCGTTGGGCAGCCAAGACGTGCCAACAACGGTGTGCACGGATTCGTTTGCATCGAGCGGCACCGCGCGGATGGAGCTCCCCTCGCTGTCGGCGACGTACAGGGTCTTTCCGTCCGAGCTCAACCCGCTCGGCTGAGCGAAGGAGGCAAAACCCTGTTCATAGGGCTGCGGCGGCAATAAGGGGCCGTCGACAATGTCTTCGCGGCCGTTGCCGGCATAGGGACCAATTTCGTGCTTGCCCAGTGCCAGTCGCCAGATTTGATGCGCGCCCGCCATGGCCACATACAGCTCGCGTCCTTGTGCATACAAGGCCCACGGGCTGTTGAGGGCCGTCTTGAGCGGTGGTCCGACAAAGTGGAACTTTGTTTTGCGCGCGCCAATGCCCGCCTTGAATTCATCCATGCCTGGCCAGCCATGCCCTTGCTTGCCGGTTCCGGCGATGGTCTCGACCACCTGCTTTTTAAGATCGACCTTGCGGATCAAATGGTTTTCGGTGTCCGCCACGTACAGCACGTCGCCCGTCAGCGCCATGCCTTGCGGGTGATTGAAGCTGGCCGCGGCATAGCTTCCGCCCGCTGCGCCGATTTGACCGTTTCCGATAATCTCGATGAGCGTGCCATCGAGCTTGGTGACCACGATGCGGTTGTGATTGCTATCGGCAATAAACAGCCGGCCCGACTTTTCGTCAGCCAACAGCTTTCCGGGATAGCGCAGCGGCGTGTCAGGCTCGGCCGACTTGGCTTCCAGCTTGAGCGGCGTGGCATCGAGCAGCCCCTTGCGCTTGTAATAGGGCAGCACGCGCTTGAAGAACTTGTCCAGCGTTTCAAAATCCACTTCACCGCTGTTGGCTGCAACCAGGTTTCCTTCCGGGTCGATGACCATCAGCGTGGGCCAGCTTTGCACCTGAAACGCATCCCAAATCTTATGGTGCGCGTCGTTGACCACCGGATGCTCGATCTCGTAGCGCTTGATGGCATCCTCGATGTTTTTTGAGTCTTCCTCCGCCGCGAACTTGGCCGAGTGCACGCCAATCACCACGATCTCGTTCGGATAGGCATGCTCGAGCTGTTTTAAATTCGGCAGGATGTGCATGCAGTTGATGCAGCAGTAGGTCCAGAAATCGAGCAGCACGAACTTGCCGCGCAGGTCTTTCAGATCGATGGGCCCGGGCGTGTTCAGCCAGCCCACGCCGCCCTCGATCGCGGGCGCTTTTTGCCGGTTCTTGAAGGGGTGCTCGTCGCTGGACTCGGCCTTGGCGGGCGGGTCGGACTTTGCGGCGGGCTCATCGGCCCTGAGATACCGCGGTCCAGCCACGGCTATGATGCAAGCTAGCAGAGCGGCCCCCGCCGACTTGCGGCGTCGTCCCAAGGCAATTCGAAAACCCATGTGGAACCCTCTCGATGCGACGGTGAACGTTAAGCGCACGAGGTAGCTGCCTGTCTGCTCATCTTACCCCGGCCATCTGGGGGTGGAAAGCAAACGGCCGAAGCCCAGCAGCTTGCAGCGCACACGCATGTGCGTTCGCCCCGCTGTTGAAAAGCTGGCGCGGACACGCGCTAATAGCCGAAACAACCGTAATAACCGCACCCATGCTGAACGAAGTTGACACTTCTACGACGGAATCGCTAGAGTTGGCCGGACTCAAATTGCCGCGACACCCTCGTTTCCGCCCAGCGGACGCCACGCGAGCCTCGATCATCACACGTCTGGGTGACCGCTCAGCCGGCAGGATCCGGTTGCAGCAGCGGTGGAGAACATCATCCGTGTTACGCAGCTTGCTAGCCCTCTTGATTGTGTTGCTGGCAGTCGCGCCAGCACGAGCCCAAGATTGGGCCGTCAAGATGTTCAACACCATGTCGCACGACTTTGGCACGGTCGCCAAGGGCTCCAAGGCGCAGTTTCGCTTCGAGGTCAAGAACATCTACGAGGAAGACGCGCGCATCGTCAGCGTGCGATCGAGCTGTAGCTGCACCTCGTTGCAGGTCCCCAAGCAGCTGCTGAAAACCTTCGAAACCGGCGAGATCATCGCCGATTTCAACACGCGCGATTTCCAGGGCCAGCGCTCCGCCACCATTTTCGTGCGGCTCGATTGTGTCTCGCAGGCCGAAGTCCAATTGCGCGTCTCGGGCTTCATCCGCAGCGACGTCGTGCTGCAGCCCGGCGCGCTCGATTGGGGTACGGTTGACTTCGGCACCCCTGTTGAAAAGGTGCTACAAGTGGCGCATGTCGGCAGCATGGACTGGCGAATTCTGGACGTGAAGACGGCCGACCCACACTTCGAAGTCGAGCTCTCGCAGCCCATGCGCACGCCGGGCCGGATTTCTTACGAGCTATTGGTGCGTCTGACCAAGGACGCGCCGATCGGCTACCTGAAAGATCAGCTCATCCTTGTCACCAACGACGCGCAAGCCCGTGAGTTGCCGGTCGACATGGAAGGTCGCATCGTTACCGACATTACGATCAGCCCGGCCAAGCTGTTCATTGGCGCGGTGCAGCCTGGCCAGAAAGTAACCAAGAACCTGGTCGTGCGCGGGAAAAAGCCCTTCCGCATCGTCGACGTTCAATGTCCCAACAAGAACTTCACCATCGAGCACTCGGACGAACCCAAGGCCATGCACCTGGTGCCGGTCGTGTTCACCGCGGGCGACCAGCCGGGCCGAGTTGCTCAGAAGATCAGCATCCGCACCGATCTGGGCGAGAACACGGTACAGGCCTTCACGGCCTATGCCGAAGTTGTAAAGCCCGAACCCGCGGCCGCGGAAGCGACGCCCGAGTCGAAGGACGCGCCCGCCGAGAAACCCTGAACGTCAGGCGCCTTTGCTGGGCGCGCGGGTGTCTCCAACCTGGCTGGCTCCCAGGCTAGCGATCGCCACCACATCGGGTTCGCTCTTTGCGCAGCCCGGGCATGCGCCGCAGGCCGCTTTTTTCGCGGCGACGCTCTTCCACATCGCGCGCGCGACGTAAACAGCCGCGGCGAAGATAGCGGCATATACGAGCAACTGCTGCACGAAGTGGCTCATTTTTTCTGACCGCGATCCCTAAAAGATGGTCGGCAGGCGGCTTCCAACTTGATAAGTCGCCATGGCTCCAAGGTACGCCAAGGTTGTCATGTACACAAACGTGAACGCCGGCCACCACCAGTTACCGCTTTCGCGGCGAATGATGACCAAAGTCGACGCACACTGAGCACACAGCGCGAAGAACACCATGATCGAAAGCGCGACCGGGACCGTGTACACCGGTTCGCCCGTGTCCTCCCAAACGGCGGCCCGCATGCGCGCAGACAAGCGGTCTTGATCGCTCGCATCGCCCACGTCCAGGTCCGACCCCAGGTTGTAGATCACGCCCAGCGCTCCCATCACGACCTCGCGGGCAGGGAACGAGGCAAGCGCCGCGCAGCCGATCCTCCAATCCCAGCCCAGCGGTCGCACAGCCGGCTCAATCCAATGCCCCAAGCGGCCCAAGAAGCTGTTGCGCTGATAGGCGGCTGCAATTTCGTTCTCAACGTCGTTGATCTGACTGTCGAGCTGCTCGCGAGCAGGTGAATGCTCGACTAGCGCGTCGCGCTCGAGCTCGAGCTGATGGACGCGGGGGCCCAGCGACGCTTCGATCTCGGGCGCGTGATGCGGGAAATAGGACGCGGCCCAAACCAATATCGAAACCGCCAGGATCAACGTCCCGGCTCGCGCGATGAAGGCCCAAGCTCGTTCGGCCATCCGCTCAAGCACGATTTTCGGCGATGGCCACTTGTAGCTGGGCAGCTCCATGACGAAGGGGGGCGTTGGGCCGCGCAGAATCGTGCGCTTGAGCACAAGCGCCACCAAGGCGGCGGTCACGATGCCCAGTAAATACATCGCGAACAACACAAGGCCTTGCAACGGGACGATGCCGCCGGCCACCGCGATCGGAGGAATAAAAGCGCCGATCAAAATGGCGTACACCGGCAGCCGCGCGCTGCAGCTCATCAGCGGAGCGACCAGCATCGTGGTAAGCCGATCGCGCCGATTCTCGATGACCCTGGTGGCCATCACGCCGGGAATCGCGCAGGCAAACGACGACAGGAGCGGAATGAAACTTTTGCCGCTCAGGCCGACGCGCACCATGAGCTTGTCCATTAGGTACGCGGCCCGCGCCATGTAGCCGCAGTCTTCCAGCACGGCCAAAAAGAAGAACAAGATCATGATCTGCGGCAAAAACACCAGCACGCTGCCGACGCCGCCTATCACGCCGTCAACCACGAGCGACCGCAAGGGGCCTTCGTCCAGCCGAGCTCCGACTTCATTTCCAATCCAGCCGATCCCCGAGTCGATCGCCTGCATCAGCGGATCGGCCACCACGAAGACAGCCGAAAACACCGCCAGCATGGCCGCCGCGAAGACGAGCGTCCCCCACACCTTGTGCGTCAAAATGCGATCGATGCGGTCGCCCCGCACTTCGATTCGCTCGGGCGGGCGCGTGACGACCCCCGTCAACATCTGGGCCACCCACCCATAGCGGGCTTGTGCCTCGACCGCGGGCACCGGCAGGCCTGCTTTCGCCAGTCGCTCGCGCGCCAGTTTCAAATGCCCGTCCACCACATCGGCAAAACCATTTGTGGCCAGCGCTCGCTGCAAATATCCGCTCGTGTCGAGCATCAGCCGCTCGACAAGGTAGCGCGGGATGGCGCGCGCGCGGATCTCGTTCGACGCCAGCAAACTTTCGAGCGCGGCGACCTCCTCTTGAAAGGCTTGCGGGAAGGGGCTCGGCCTGGCCGCTGGAATCCCCGCGGAGATCGCGGCGGCCAGTTGCTCTTTCAGCTCTTTGACGCCCAGTTGGCGATTGGCTTGTACTTCGACGACGGGCGCACCCAATTGCGCGCTTAGCCGTTCGACGTCGATTTGGATGCCGCGAGCGCGCGCCAGGTCGCACATGTTGAGCGCGATCACCGTCGGCAAGCCGAGCTCGAGCACCTGGCTCACCAGGTACAAGTTGCGGTCCAGGTTGCTGGCGTCCACGATCGACAACACGGCATCGATGGGACCAAGTTCGGCCACGTTCCCCAACAGAACATCCACCGCGACCATCTCATCCGGCGAGCGCGGGGCGAGACTATACGTGCCTGGCAGGTCGACCAATTCGTACTCGCACGCGTCGCCGCGCAGCGTGCCGATTTTTTTTTCGACCGTCACCCCCGGGTAGTTTCCGACCCGCTGGCGTATGCCGGCCAGAGCGGAAAAGAGCGTGGACTTGCCCGTGTTGGGATTTCCAATCAGGGCAACGGTGAATTTGTGCGCAGCCATCGGCCGAACGCAGTTTCGGGGTGGGTAGACGGAGGCGACAGGCAGAACTAGTGGATGGCTGGCAGGGGGCTCTCGATTTCGACTCGCGCAGCTTCGCTGCGACGTACGCTCAGCCGGTAGCCGCGCAGCTCCAACTCGAGCGGGTCGCCCAGCGGCGCCTTGCCGACGAGAGCGACTTCGACGCCCGGGGTCAGCCCCATCTCCATCAGGCGGACACTCAGCTCATCGCTGCCCACGATCGATCGCACGCGGGCGCGCGAACCGATCGGCAGCTCAGCCAGCAGGCTCACCGGGCAGCCCCCGGCTTCACGAGCACTTGCAGCACGTCGTCCGAGCGGAAGCACAGCTTCTGGCCGTCGAGACGGATGACGCACGGGGTGCCGCGCTGCACCATCTCGACCGTGACTCCGCCGCGCAATCCAAGTTCGCTCAGGCGATGCACAGCGTCGGGAGAACCGGACACATGGCCTATGTCGGCTGTCTCGCCGGGGTTCAGCAAATGGAGAGGTACAAGCTCGCGCATCGGACGTTTCTTTAATTGAGACTCATTCTCAGAACGCCATGATTGTAACCCGCACTCGTGGCCAACGCAATTGGGTGAAAAACGGGAAACGCAGGGTCGCCTGGCAGTGGTAGGCTAGGCGAACTGGCGAAGAATTGGGTAGCCCCGCGCTGAATGAGCCCTTAGCGACTCATTGCGGGGTCGACCGGGGTGTGTGGAAAGTCGGCACGGTCGGAAATTGCACTCTCCAGCGACTGCATTACCGACAGAACCACGTCTTCTCGCCAGGGGCGAGCAATCACTTGCACACCGATGGGAAGCCCCGCGCTGCCGGCCTCGGTAGCGGCGGCCGTTTGCTCCACCACGTCGCGGCTGGCTGGCCGGTCGCTTTGCTCGTCGGGCCGGACGCGCGTCACGGGCACGACGCCGGCCGGTACGCCCAGTACGTTGGCCCAATAGCAGGCGCCAGCGGCGACAGCTAGTTCGCTGGATGCGCCATGTCGCAGCGCCGGAAGCGCATGCGGCGGACAGATGAATGCGTCGTAGCCGCCACGTTGCCAAAGCTCGAAGGTCCGCTCGGCCAGCAGCGCTCGTTCGTGTGAGAGCCGCCAGTATTCGTCAGCCGTGCGGCGACCGATCCAGCCAAGCAAATCAGCGTTCCACTTGTGACCGATGGCACGCAGTCCGATGGCCAATGCGCCGCGCACTACTCCTGGCATGCGGCCGAGCATGAGCAGCCGCCGCATACGCCAGTCACACTCGCTTGGGCCGAGCAAGCGGGCGGCATCCGCGCCCCCGTCAGCCGAAAGCAAGCCCAGGTACAATTGCACCACGTGGGCCATTTCGGGCGGTTGGAAGGGCTCGACGCGCGCGCCTAATTCGCTCAGTAGCTGGCCCGATTCTTCGACCGCGCGGCGAATCGCGGGCGAGGCGCGAAAGAACCCGTCATCAACCCACACTCCGATTTTCATGCCGCGGACCGTTGGCAGCGCGCTGGAAAAGGGAATGGGCGGCGCCTGTGGATCGATTTCGTCCGGCAGGGATTGCGTGAGGACATCCATCGCCAGGCGCAAGTCAGCCACGTGGCGCGCAAACGGACCCGGCTGCGTGCGCATGGCTTCCATGCCATGCAGGTTCGCGCGAGCGCCTGCATTCGTCAGTCGAAGCGTGGTGGGCTTCAATCCGCAGATGCCGCACGAATGAGCCGGGAAACGAATACTTCCGCCCAGGTCGTTCGCCAGTCCCAACGGTGATCCACCAGCTGCAATGAGCGCGGCCTCGCCGCCGCTGCTGCCGCCCGGCGAACGATCGAGATCCCACGGATTATTGGTGCGCCCAAACACGGGATTGTCGGTCTCGTGCATGAGCATGAGCTGCGGGACGTTGGTCTTTCCCAGGATGACCGCTCCGGCGCGGCGAAGCCGCGCGACGAGAACGCCGTCGCGCTCGATCAACTCGTGGGCGAACCGCCCGATACCCTCGGTCGAGGCCGTGCCCGCTATGTGAAAGCACTCCTTGACCGTGATGGGCACGCCGTGCAGAGGACCGAGCCGTTCGCCGCGGGCTCCCTGTTCGTCGCAGGTAGCCGCGGCCGACCGCGCCTGATCGAACAACGGCAGGATCATCGCGTTCAGCGAACCATTCACCTGTTCGATGCGGCTGATGTGGGCATCGACCAACTCGCGACTGCTGACCTGCCCGGCGGCCACGAGGGCCGCCATTTTGGTGGCCGAGAGTGCGGTCAAATCCGCTTTTGTTGAAGGGCTGATCGTCATCAGACGCTCGGCGTTTGCTGTGCTCGCTCGTCGGCAGGATCACGATCGCGGCGCCCGCCAAGCCAGCCGCGCACGGCGCGCCACGTATTGCCGAGCAAGCGCCCACTCAGCACGTCCTGGGTCAGCGTCGAGCGCGTGGGCTGGAAATTGGTCCACACCGCCTCGATATACGGCTGGCTGGTCTCACTCAGCGTCTGATACAAGCCGCGCTGCCGGATGTCGTGGAGCGCGTTCGAGTAGTGCTCGAGCACGTGCGTGTCGAACAACGTGCCGGCCACTTTGACGCCTGAAAACGCGCCGCGGCCGATCGTGCCAATCTTGCCAAGAGCGTGCATGGTCGCGGCGCCGGAAACCGCCAGCAGGCTGACGCCTTCACGCCGTGAGATCTCTCGCATTTCCTCCCACATGCGCTCGACCTCGGCAGCCTCGGGCAGGTGCGCCCGATCCGCGCCGCGGACGGCCGCCTTGGCTTCATCGATGGTCTGCCGCAAAGCATCCGCCGACAGCGGCGGCGTGTTGAACATCTTGCCGGTGGCGGCTGAGGCATCGGAGACCGCGCTCAACAGATCATTGACGTGCTCGATTCGGCTTGACTGGTCGATGACGCCTTGTGCCTTGAGCTCGTCGGCCAGCTCGCGCAAGTAAACCTGCGAGCCATGAGCAAGGTCGCTGACGGCCGCCAGCAGCATTAGCGGTGAGACGTGCAGGGTCACCAGCGATGCCATGTCCACAAAGTTGCCGATGGCCTTGCGCGCAACATAATTGTCGATGTCCGCAACGGAAGAGGCGGTCTCGCCCTGCGCCACTCCGCCCACGTTGTGCACCATGAAATCGAGCATCTGCCGCACCATGACGGTATAGGTGCGAGAATTCTGAAACGATTGGGGCACGAGCAGAGATGCCGATTCGCGCAGCACGCCCCCCAACAGTCCCGTGCTCGTGCGCACGGCCCGTTCGGGCAGCGAGAGCACATACATCAGATGCTCTGTCGGTTTGGGCGAGGGGCCGCCAGTGGGCGCGGAAGAAGGTGCCTCGGCTGGTGGCACTTCCGACATGGGCTTCCCTTCCTGCGATGTTCCGTTGGGTTCGCTCTCACTGCGCGGGCAGCTTGAGCGTCAATCCGCTCCACACGATTTGAGCATCCGCGCCATCATACCCGGCTAGTTCAACGCTGGGATTCTCGACAATGCTGCCCAGCGCCACCACCTCATCACCGGATTCCACGCCGGGGTCCGCCTGGCTGAGGATCGTCACCTGCGGCGTGTCCGCGGTGACTTGCAGCTTGATCTGGTGGAGCTTTCCGACTTGTTCGGCGGATTGCACCTTGCCAGCCAGCACGACACCCGGCGTGGTGCGCTTGCCGAAAGCCAGCCATTTGGCGCCGTAGCTCTTGAGCTCGCTCAGCCGGTTGGGGTCACCGGCAAGTGACATCGCCAGGCGCTCGGCGTCCTTGCGAGCTGGGTCGAGATCGCCAGCCAAAGGATCCACCTTCGCGAGTGCCAAATTATCGGCCAGGCCATAGAAGCTGAGATAGAAATTGGCCCGCACTTTCTTCAGTTCATTTTTGTCATCCGCCGCTAACGCAGCCGTCATGCGCTCATTAGCAGCCGAAACTTTGGCAAGGTCTTGGCTCAACTCGGCCGGACTAACTTCGCGCGCCGTCGTTGGCCCGACGTTCGCGGCCAGCCCGTTCCTCGTTGGCAGTGCAGGGGCATCGTCAGCCGTTGCAGGGGTGTTGTCAGCCGCGGGCGGGGTCGCGCCCGGGGCAGTGCCAACGGCGTTGCCAGGTTCAATGGGCTCGGCCTGGTCGAGCGGCATTTCTTCGGGAGCCGCTTTCTTATCATCTGCTAACAGGGAATCGAGCGACGGGTCCTGCTCAGCGCTGGGCTCATTGGCTGCCGCTGCCGCGGGAGCGGGCGCGCTCTCAGCGGTTGCTTCGGCTGCCGGTTCGGGCGCGCCCGGTTGTGAGTCCGCAGCCGCGGCCGGGGCCGAATCGGCGGGTGGGTTAGCAGCCGGGGCAGCCGGCGGTTCGTCGGTCGCCGCGGCGGGCGGTGCCGCCTGGTCGGCGGCGGCATCAGGCGGCGCATCCGCGGCGGGCGGTGCGACATTTTCGGCAGCCGCCGGCTCCGGCAAACGCTGCTGCTGTGGCGGCGCTATCGCCACCATCTTTTTGCCGTACGCGGCCGGCGCCATGAACGAGGGCAACTTCGGCCCGAGATTAAAAAAGTCGTAGTCCTTGCCGATCCATATCGCACCATAGAGCGCCAGAACCAAACCCAACACGCTGGACAAGCCGACGGTGGCCAGCGTCGCGACAAGGGAGCGCTTGCGAGGCGACTCGCCATCCGCCGCTGGTGCCTTGGCCTTCTTATCTTTCTTTTCTTTCTTTTTCTTTTCCTTCTTGTTCTTTTTGCCGGCGGGTTCCCCCAGATCGGCGGCAGGCTGGTCCTCGAGCGGTTGGAACTCCGTCGCGACGGGCTCAAATTCGAGCGCATCGCCCTCCTCACCTGACTCCGCACCCCTTGATAGCTCGCCGACCGGTTCGCCGAAATCGAGCCCGAGGTCGTCTCCCGCTCCCGCCTGTTCGACCGGCTCGTCGAAATCCAGCACGCCTTCGGCATTCTGAGCGGGAGGGGCCTCCTCGAAGTCGAGATCGAACCCGTCCTTGGCTTCCGCCGCGAGCGGCTCGCCAAACTCGAGCGATGGACCATCATCGCCGCCCGATGCCGGCATTGGCTCAAAGCCAAGCTCTGGTTCTTGTGTTTCGTGTGACGCAGGCTCGACCGAGATCTCCTGGTCGGTGTCGACCGGCGCGCCGAAGTCAAACACGTCTTCTCCCAGCGCGTGCTCGGCCGGTATGTCAGCAGCCGGCACGATGCGTCCGGTGACCGGCTCGGCCGGCGAGATGCCCAATTCTTCAACTACCGTGTCGGGCTGTTCGACCACCTGGTCATCGTGCTCTTCAGCGGCTTCGAACAACAAGTCGTCATCGGAGACCGACTGGTGATCGACCCGGGCCGCCGACTCAAACTCAACGAGCTCTTCCGTCGCCGCGACACTTTCGCTCGCCGGCATCTCCGCCGGCTTGTCATGTTCGTCAAACCAGCTCGGCTCGGATTCGCTCTCATCCGCCACCACTTCTAAGAGTGGCGGCATGTTGACGAGCGCATCGGCCAATGAATATTGGGCGCGGCAGATGGGACAGCGGACCTTGGCGCTGTTGCTGATGCCGATCGGCAACGTGATTTGCTGGGAGCAACGCGGGCAGGACGAGATCGACATAGAGCCTCCGGAAAATGCGAATCAGATCAAGTTTAGCACCGCTCGGAAGCCACTGTCCATCATTTGAGGCCCCTCGAAACCCGCGTTTCTGCGGGCTTTTTTACGCAAAAACGGCTATGCTGCGCGTAGCGCTCAACAACAGCAAGACTGACAGGCTCGCGTAGCTGCCCAGGGGGCGCCTCGAGGCGAGTCTCGGAGCCACGATCATGGAAGACATCCTGGGCCAATTCGAATCACGCGAGATTCGTTTCAGCGGCGGCGAGTATCGCGACGAGCCGTTTCGCTACCGGCTGCTAAAGCCGGCCCTTCCCCTTGAAACCGAGCAATACCCGCTCATTCTGTTTCTGCACGGAGCCGGTGAGCGGGGGGAAGACAACAATGCGCAGGTTCGTTATCTGCCCACTTGGATGGCGGCGCCGGAAGTTCGCAGCAGTTATCCCTGTTTCCTGATCGCGCCGCAGTGCCGGCCGGATTGCTTGTGGGTCGAGACCCCGCGCGCCTTTGATCGCGCGGCTCCGCGGCAGCCTCCTGGACCACAGATGCAGGTCGTGATCGACATTCTGGAAGATGTCATTGCGAATTACCCGGTCGACCGTTTGCGGCTGTACCTCACGGGGTTGTCGATGGGTGGCTTCGGAAGCTGGGACTTAGGCACGCGATTGGCCGAACTGTGGGCCGCGGTCGCGCCCATCTGCGGGGGTGGTGACGAGCTGTATGCCGACCGCCTGGTGGGTGTGCCGGTCTGGGCCTGGCATGGCGACGCCGATGACGTGGTGCCGGTGATTCGCTCGCGCCGCATGATCGAGGCGGTTCGCGCGGCCGGTGGCGATCCGCTTTACTCCGAGCTGGCCGGCGTGGGGCACGACAGTTGGACGCCCGCATACACCAGCCGCGACGGCGTGATCCCTTGGATGTTTGCGCAGCAGAAGATTTAGACGCGCGCCTCGCACGCCGTTGACCCCCATTTCCGGCACGCGATATAATCGGCACGAAAATCCGCCTGCCCGTTTACACGCTTCCGCCGCCCGCGCACATTCCGCGATTGCTGGCCTGACTGTCATCATCACACACGAGGATCGATCATGGCGACTGCCGTTGAAAAAGGAATCCGAGACGACATTACCCGCTGCATCGGCAACACGCCGCTGGTCCGTTTGCGCCACGTGACCCAAGGCTGTGGCGCCACGGTGGTCGCCAAGCTCGAAAACTTCAACCCCTTGTGGAGCGTCAAGGACCGTATCGGGCGGGCCATGATCGATGCCGCCGAGCGCGACGGCCGAATCAACAAGGACACCGTCATCATCGAGCCGACAAGCGGCAACACCGGCATAGCGCTGGCGTATGTCTGTGCGGCGCGCGGCTACAAACTGAAGGTCACGATGCCCGAGAGCATGAGTCTCGAGCGGCGGCGGCTGCTCAAGGCGTTTGGCGTGGAGGTGATCCTTACGCCCGCCGCAGATGGCATGCCGGGCGCCATGCGAAAGGCCGATGAGCTGTTGGCGCAAAACAAGAACTGGTTCATGCCGCAACAGTTCAAGAATCCCGCCAATCCAGAAATTCACCGCAAGACGACCGCCGAAGAAGTTTGGCGCGACACCGACGGCAAGATCGACATTTTCGTGGCCGGCGTGGGCACCGGCGGAACGATCACGGGCGTTGGCGAGGTGCTCAAAAAGCGCAAGCCAGGCGTCAAGATTGTCGCGGTGGAACCGGCCAACAGTCCTGTCATCACGCAGAGAAAGGCAGGGCAGGAGCTCAAGCCCGGCCGGCACACGATTCAAGGCATCGGGGCTGGCTTCATTCCCGACGTGCTGAACGTCGACATCATCGACGAAGTAGTGCGCGTCACGGACGATGACTCCATGGAAACCTCGCGGCAGTTGGCACGGCTGGAGGGCTTCATGTGTGGCATCAGTTGCGGCGCCGCGGCGTGGGCTGCGATCCACCTGGCCAAGCAGCCCGAGAATGCCGGCAAGCTGATCGTGACCGTGCTGCCCGACCTCGGCGAACGCTACTTGTCGACGAAGCTGTTCCCGGAATAAAGTCCCGCAGCAAACTGCGGACCTGCCTCACTCCTCGTCGCTGCGCAGTTTGGCCAAGATGCTATAGTCTTCCAGCGTCGTGGTGTCGCCCACGGTTTCCTTGCCGCTGGCGATATCGCGCAGCAGCCGGCGCATGATTTTCCCGCTGCGCGTCTTCGGCAGCGAGTTCGTAAAGCGAATATCATCGGGCTGGGCGAGCGCGCCAATTTCCTTGCGCACGTGGGCTTTGAGCTCTTTGCGCAAGGCTTCATCCGGCTTGCCGCTTTTCAGGGTCACGAACACCGCCACCGCGTCGCCTTTGATTTCATCGGGGCGGCCCACCGCTGCGGCTTCGGCGACCAGGGGATGGCTGACCAGCGCGCTTTCGATTTCGATCGTGCTTAAACGATGTCCGGCCACGTTCAGCACGTCGTCGATGCGGCCCATGATCCAGTAATAGCCGTCCGAATCGCACCGCGCGTTGTCGCCCGCCAGGTAGTTGTGCGGCACCTTCGACCAATACTGCTCGCGGTAGCGCGCGTCATCCCCCCAGATGCCGCGCAACATGGACGGCCAGGGCTTCGTCATCACGAGCCAGCCGCCTTGCCCTTGCGGGACGGGCTTGCCGCTGGCGTCCACGATCGCCGGCACGATGCCCGGCAGTGGCTTGGTGCAACTGCCCGGTTTCGTCGGAATCGCGCCGGGCAACGGGCTCATCATGATGCCGCCGGTTTCGGTCTGCCACCAGGTGTCGACGATAGGGCAGCGCTCGCGGCCGATTTTGCGATGGTACCACATCCAGGCTTCGGGATTGATGCCTTCGCCGACGGTGCCAAGCAGGCGCAAGCTCGACAGGTCGTGCTTGTCGACCCACTGGTCGCCCCATTTAATGAACGCGCGGATCGCCGTGGGGGCCGTGTAGAAAATCGTGGCGCGATATTTTTCGATCAGTTGCCAGAAGCGGTCTTCCTGCGGCCAATTCGGCGCGCCTTCGTACATCAGAACCGTGGCGCCGGCGGACAGCGGGCCATAAACCACGTAGCTGTGCCCCGTCACCCAGCCGATGTCGGCCGTGCACCAGAACACGTCGTCGTCGCGATAATCGAAAACCCATTCAAAGGTTTTCTTGACGAACAAGTTATAGCCCGCCGTGGTGTGCTTGATGCCCTTGGGTTTTCCGGTTGAGCCACTGGTATACAGGATGTAAAGCGGCGTCTCGCTATCGAGCGGCCTGGCAGGGCAGTCCGCGCTGGCGGCGGCCATCAACTCGTGCCACCAATGATCGCGGCCCGCCACCATTTCGACCGGCGTGCCGGTGCGCTTGAGCACGACACAGTGCTTGACGCTTGGCGACTTGGCCAGCGCCTCGTCAACGCTCTTCTTGAGCGGCAGCTCCTGGCCGCGCCGCCAGCCATAGTCGGCCGTCAGTTGCACCTTCGCGCCCGCGTCGTTATTGCGGTCGGCAATCGCCTCAGACGAAAATCCCGCGAAGATGACCGAATGCACCGCGCCAATCCGCGCGCAGGCCAGCATGGCCACGACGAGCTCGGGCACCATCGGCATATAGATGGATACGACGTCCCCAGTCTCGACGCCCAGCTTCGTCAGCACATTGGCAAACTTGCACACCTCATGGTGCAATTCCTGATAGCTGAGCCGGCGCGTGTCGCCGGGCTCACCCTCCCACAACAGTGCCGTCTTGCTGCCGTGCTTCGCCAGGTGCGCGTCGAGGCAGTTGTACGATGCATTCGTCTTTCCGCCCACAAACCACCGCGCGTGCGGCTCTTTCCACTCCAGCACGCGCTCGAAGGGCTCGAACCAATGCAGTTCCGCGGCCAGCTTGCCCCAAAAGCCTTCGATATCTTGGGCCGCCTCGCGCCATAGCTTCTCGTAAGCTTCCAGCGAGTTGATGCGGGCCCGGGCCGCAAATTCAGCGGGCGGTGGAAACACACGGGCCTCGTTCATCACGGTCGCGACTTGCCCGCTCGTAGGATTCGACATGGAAGTGGCTGCTTTGGTTTGGGAGTGAAAGGCGATGGTTGCCGCGCGATTTTAGCGGCCACGCTGTGCGGTCGCAACGAAGGGCCCCTCTAGAGCGATTCAGACAGTCGCGCGCCGCCGGGACGGCGCGGTAGACTCGCTGCGTGCCGCGGCTTCCGCTCGGCGTTGCAAGTTGCGCATGAAATTGCGCAACTGAAAGAACGTGAACAGCCGGGCAATGGGGATTGCCAGCTTGATCGGCCCGCGGAGGGCAGTGGTGTCGATCTCGGCGTAATACTCCAGCCGGCAACTCTGGCCCAGATCGGCCACCCGATAATCGACCTGCATCGAGGTGCCTTGTCGCAAGCTGCCGCCCCACATCAACACGCCCAGATGTCGCGGCGGGTCATAGGCCGTGATGCGGCCCTCGTAGTGCGAGATTCGCCGGCCTTCGCGAACCCGAAATTCGAATGTGGAACCGACCGCGCGGGCGACTTTGCTGGTGGGATTGAGCTCAATGAGCGTGGTCAGCCACAGCTTTTGCTTCTCGGCATCGTCCAGAAAGGGCCACAATTGCCAAGCCGCGCAGCGAAATTCGGCCCGATACTCGACGCGCATGATTCCGAAGCCCTAACTGCGTCCGACCGTCGCTTGCTTTAGCCAGCGCTGCCGCTTTAGCCAGCACCGAGCGCACGCGGTGCAAACCGCCGGACGAACCACCGCCGAACCGAGCGCGGTGGGTTTACAGCTCTTTGATATAGACGTTCTTGAAATAGAGCGTATTACCGTGATTCTGCAACTCGATTTGCCCACGGGGATAGATGGGCTTATCGCGTTCCCAATAGTTTTCCATGACCACGTTGTCGACCACCAGCTTCTCGTTGAGCCACACGCTGACTTTATCGCCCTCCATGCGGATGCGAAACGTGTTCCACTCCCCGATTGGCTTGTCGGCCTTGATCGATGGTTTCGAGGGGTGCTTCTGGTTGTTGTACAAGCCACCCGAGCCCACTCCCATCGCCGCCTTGGTGTCCGGATCCCAAATCTGCACTTGCGGGCTGCCGCGCAGATAGATGCCGCTGTCGCCATCCTTGAGGATCTTCCAATCGACCAACAGCTCGAAGTCGCCATAATCCTTGGCGGTACATAAGCTGTCACCCTTGCCGTCGAAGACAAACGCGCCGTCTTCGACACGCCAGTGTTCTCGCATCCGTTCGTCGGCTTTTTTCTGCGCGGCGGAAAGTTCCTCGGGCGACATCTTGGCGCGTTCCTTAGGATTGGCAACCAGGCCCTTCCAGCCGGACAGATCGCGGCCGTTGAAGAGCGGCACGAAGCCGGTTGGGGGAGTGTTGTCTGCGGCGAAGCTTAACTCGGCGCATGCGAGCCACAGAAAGCCAAGCAAGAACAATCCGGCCAGCGAGCGGAGCGTCATCGGGGTGCGTTCCTTGGGGGAAATCGGGGGGAACCCATCGAAGATGGGGCAAGGGGCTGGATCGCCTGATTGTACTCGCACGGAAAATGCGGTGCAAACATGGGCGTTTCGTGCCGTTCGCCCTACGGAAACGAATCGCCCGGCTAGTGAAGAACGCTCAAGCGAGTTACTGGCCCGCGAGGACACGCTTGCGGCTCATCGAGCGGCGCGCGGCGAACAATAAACCCACCACGGCCAGGCCGCCCAGCACGAACGACGAGGGCTCGGGCACAACCAGCATCGGGCTGGCGGCCGGCGCAGCAAGCGGAGAAGCTTGCGCCGAGGGATGCAGCAGCGCGTTGATCACCAATAGCGCGTCCGACGCCGTGACGCGGCCATCCCCTGTCGGATCGAGATAGTTGGTGCCGGAAAAGGGCCCCGTGATCGTATGCGACTTGTTGACTAGCAAATCGTTGATGATCGCCAGCGCGTCGGTCGCCGTGACGCTATTGCTGTTATTGACGTCCGCCGCGAGAAAAGGGTTTTGAAAAGAAGCGTGCGTTTTGACGACCGTCACGCTGCTGAGCACGATCGCATGAGTGGTCGGATCAGCGCCAGCATTCTTCTGGTCGACTGAAAAGTTTTGCAACGGGACTTCGCCGAATGGATCGTTGTACTGATAAGTCGGCACCGCCGCGATGGCGTCCACAACTTGCATTCCGGGGCCGACCACCCAACCGAAAACGGCGTACCCGAAAGTTTGAGGGACACTGTGCGCGGGATCAGCTGGCGCTGGCCCCAGTGGGGTCGTATTGTCGACAGTATTGAAAAACCATTGGTCCGTTGCAGTGGTCGTCTGGGTGACATCCCCACCATCGTCCGTTCGGGCCATTGCAATCGTGCCGCGCGTATTAGCGCGAGAGTACTGAAGAGGGATCGCAGCGGCGGTTGCAATTGCTTGCCCGGTTGCTGCCGTGTATCCGCCGCCCTGAATAATGGCATTGGGCACGCTGCGGTGAATCATCGTGCCGCTGTAGGCGCCCGTCGTGACGTAGTTCTGAAGAAAGTTGTTGACCGTGGTGCCAACCAAGTCATCGAACAAATCGACCTGCACACTGCCGAAGTTCGTGAAGTTGAAGTTGACGAGCGTGCCGGCTCTAGCCGTTGTGCCAAGCGCGGCACAATAGCTGGCCAAACAGATGGCCAAAAAAGCCGTGGCTCGATAGCCGAACCGCGAATCAACGCCGCAAAGTCCCATCGTGAGTTCCAGAGGCTGGTTCTGATTCCTCGCGCGGAAAATGCAGCGCAAACGGCCTTCAATTCATGCGGGTGACCCGCTTACGCGCGGCAACGAGCAAGCCCGCGAACGCCAGCGCGCCCAGCACGAACGACGAGGGCTCAGGCACAACCAGCATCGGGCTGGCAGCCGGCGCGGCAAGCGGAGAAGCTTGCGCCGAGGGATGCAGTAGCGCGTTGATCACCAGCAGCGCGTCAGCCGCCGTGACGCGGCCATCCCCTGTCGGATCGAGATAGTCGGTGCCAGAAAAGGGCCCTGTGATCGCATGCGACTTGTGGATTAGCAAATCGTTGATGATCGACAGCGCGTCGGTCGCCGTGACGCTGTTGCTGTTGTTGACGTCCGCCGCGAGAAACGGGTTTTGAAAAGAAGCGTGCGTTTTGACGACCGTCACGCTGCTGAGCACGACCACGTGCGGGAGCGGATCAACGCCATTCGTCTTGTCCTGGGCTGTGAAATTCTGCAAGGGCACCTGACTGAATGGCGATGAGTAGGCAAACGTTGGCACTGCCGCAATGTTGTCAACGACTTGCATGCCCGGTCCGACGACCCATCCGAAAACGGTGTACCCGAAAGTTTGAGGGATCCCGTGCGCCGGATCAGCGGGCGCGGGTCCCAGAGTCGTACTGTTGTCATGCGTGTTGATGAACCATTGACTGGTTCCCGTTGTCGTTTGGGTGGGATCGCCATTGTCACCCTGCCGTGCCATGGCGAGCGTGCCGCGCGTATTGGCGCGGTTGTACTGGAGCGGGACGGCGGGACTGGTCGCAATCGCGGCAGCAGCGGAGGTAAATCCCCCTCCTTGAATGACCCCTAGTCCGGTGTCCACGCGATGAACCATGGAATTGTTGTAGAGGCCGGTGGTAACGTAATTCTGAAGAAAGTTGTTGACCGTGGTGCCAACTAGGTCATCGAACAGGTCCACTTGGACACTGCCGAAGTTCGTGAAGTTGAAGTTGACCAACGTGCCGGCTCTGGCCGTTGTGCCGAGTGCGGCACAATAGCTGGCCAGGCAGAAAGCCAAAAAAGCCGTGGCTCGATAGCCGAACCGCCGACGAACGCCGCAAAACACCATCGTGAGTTCCAGCCTCTGAAATTCCGCGTTCCGGCGCGGCTCGAGATAGGGCCAGGCAGGGGTGCCAGGGCAGCGGCCACGCGGCAAAGACCGCAACCTTTAACCTATTTACCTGGCCCGCCAAACGCAAGCATCGGACATCGGACCGGCGGGCGCGCAGCCCAAGCCCCAGCCCACTATTCGTTGCAGACGGCATAATCGATTCCCGCCAGAAGCGGCCCGCTAAATCGACCCTTTTCAGGTGCGGGCCCACAGGCTTTAGGGCAACCTAAACTCGCGTGGAGGACCCCACGCATGGCCATTTGGCTAACGCCCTACGACACCGTGATGTTTACCGGCCTGTTGGTGACCGGCCTGGCCTTTCTTTTGATGTTCCGCCCCTCGGGCTGAGCCCGGCTCTATCGCGCGCGTGTTCGCCGTCTTGCCGCGAGCAGGAACATTCCTCCAATCAAAGCCATGGCCCAGGTCGAGGGCTCGGGGATCGTGGCAATCCACGCTTGCGCGTGACCCGTCGGGTCGATGCCATTGCCGACAATCGTAAGTCCGTCGCCAGACACACCGGTGGCGTCGAAGAGAGTCCAGCCGGTTAGTCCGGTTGCGCCACGCGCGCTCAAGAAATCGCGCAGGTCGAACATGCCGTTGGCGGAGGTCCACACCATGGCCCGCTCACCGGCCGCAGTTGTGCCGTGGCCCACCACCACGCGGCCGTCGCTCGACACCGCATTGGCATGACTGTCAAAGGTGCCGCCAGGCAGATCGCCCAATGACGTTTTGCCTTCGTTGAGTGTCCACAGAAACGCTTCGTCACTAGGTCCCGAGGTATAGCCGACGACGACATCGCCGGATGAAGAGACGGCCATCGGCGTGGCCTGCCCGATGCCCAGCGAAAAAATTCCCACGCCACTGCGCCACTCGAACGCCTCTGGAAAAGTGGAGGCGAAACCATAGCCCACGATAACATTGCCGTTGCCCGACATGCCCGTCACGGTGGTGTTGGCAAACGTATGCGGGATGCCGGGCGAGTTGTTGAGCACGACGGTGCCGGTGGCCTGCGTCCAGCGAAACGAGTTGATTCCGTTCGAGCCGGCGACCGCGCTGCCGTTGGCAGAGACTGCATTCGCTTCCCAAGGGCCCTGGCTCGCGGCATTGGGCAAGGGCGCGGTGCCTCCAGCGCTGGTCCATCGATAGGCCTGGTGCCCGCCTGGGTTAAAGCCATCCCAGCCGACCACGACGCCGCCATTGGCGCTAACGGCCGTTGCCGATGCGGTGAGCTTCTCGCTGCCGACCAGGTGCGGGAGAAAGACAGCTCCCGTCGAACTGGTCCAACGATAACCTTGCAGGCCTTCAGGACCATTGGTTCGGCCGACTACGGTCGACCCATCGGCGGAAATCCCGTTCGCGCCGGGCAGACCGAGGCCGAATAGAGAATCGGCCATCGCGACATTGAGAAGAGAAGCCCAGAACAGGCACGCCACAGCCGCAACTCGATAGCCGCGCATTAGCTGACTCCCTGAGAACCGGCAAATGGGCTCGTAGATAGGGCAATGCCCCCTGAGCAGCGTAATTCGTTCGTTGCGCAGCGTCAAATCGGTGGCGAGGGGATCCGCCTTAGCGAGCGCCATCGCCGAGTTGGCTAGAACTCGGCGCTACCCGGCACGCGCGGAAAGGGGATGACATCGCGAATGTTCGCCATCCCCGTCGCGAACTGAACGGCGCGCTCCAGCCCCAGGCCAAAGCCCGAGTGCGGCACCGTGCCATAGCGCCTGAGGTCCAGGTACCACCAGTAGCTTTCTGGATCGAGCTTTTGCTCGCGCATCCGCTCGGACATGACGTCCAGCCGCTCTTCGCGCTGGCTGCCGCCGATGATTTCGCCCACCCTGGGCATCAGGATATCCATCGCCCGTACAGTGCGTCCGTCGTCATTGACGCGCATATAGAACGGTTTGATCGTGCGCGGATAATCGAACAAGATGACAGGCTTTTTGAAATGCTGCTCGGTCAGATAGCGCTCGTGCTCGGCCTGCAAGTCGTGCCCCCACGAAACAGGAAATTCGAACGTGGCGCCTGACTTCGACAAAATCTCGACCGCTTCGCTATAGGGCAGCCGCACGAAGTCGGCATCGACGATGCCTTCGAGCGTCTCGAGCGCGGTGGGCTCGACGTGCTTGGCAAAAAACTGCATGTCCTCTGGGCAGCCGGCCAGCACGTCGTGAAAGATTCGCTTGAGAAACCGCTCGGCCAGATCCATGTTGTCCGTGAGCTCGAAAAACGCCATCTCCGGCTCCACCATCCAGAACTCGGCCAGGTGCCGCGAGGTGTTCGAGTTCTCCGCGCGAAAGGTGGGACCAAACGTGTACACCTTGCCCAAGGCACAGGCGAAGATCTCGGCTTCGAGCTGCCCGCTGACGGTGAGGAACGCGGGCCGGTCGAAAAAATCCTGGGCGAAGTCAACGCCTTGCGCAGTCTTGGGCACTTTGGCCAGGTCTAGGGTCGTGACCTTGAACATCTCGCCGGCGCCTTCGCAATCGCTGGCCGTGATGATCGGCGCATGCACGTACAGAAAACCGTCCTCCTGGAAGAACTGGTGGATCGAGCGGCAGATCTGATTGCGCACGCGGGCGATCGCGCCAAAGGTGTTGGTGCGCGGCCGCAAGTGCGCCAGCGTGCGCAGAAACTCGAACGAATGCCGTTTCTTTTGCAGCGGGTAGGTTTCGGGATCGGCCCAACCGTGAACCGCGATCGCGTCGGCGCGGACCTCGGTGGCCTGGCC
>DATJEN010000206.1:0-18171 GCA_035496575.1 Pirellulales bacterium | reverse complement strand
GGGCAATCGGGCGGTTGCGTTTCGAATGCCCTGCTGCGACTCGATCAACTCGCCCAGCCCGCGCTTTTATGCGGAGATCTTCAACCGACGTTCGCCGGCCGGGCAGTTCCTGGCAATCGATAGCTCGGTGTGCAACATCATTACGGCGGATGACCCCGAGCTGCCGCGGGAGCTGGTGCTCGACAGCAAGTCGCAGGAGATCTTTCGCCGCTACCTGCCCTTCAAGTCGTTCGTGACCACGATCGAGGACTATCCGTATCCCTACGTGATCGGGCGGCTGTGCTGGGAGTTTCCGTGCGTGGTGCCCAGCGACTGGAGCGCGCAGAAGCTGCAGAAGCCCAACAACCCACAAACGGTGGCGGATTTCAAGCGCGCGATCGACGCCACGGTGGTGAAGCAGGGCACCTTCACCTTGATTTTTCATCCGCACAAGTGGATCACGAGCGAACAGATTGTCGAACTCGTTGATTACGCCGTGGCGAAACACGGCAACAAGGTCAAGTTCTTGAATTTCAAGGAAGCGGGCGAGCGGCTCAATAAGAATCTGCTGGCCGGACAATCGCTGCGCGCGGCAAACGGCGAGGACAACGGCGTTCGGCTGCTCGATCTCGATGCGGATGGCTACCAGGACGTCGTGATCGGCAACAGGCGATTGCGGCAAACGCGCGTTTGGTCGCCCCAATCGCGCACCTGGCACACAAGCGATTTTCCGGCCGAGCTGGTGGCGGCTGACGCCGCCGGGCAAGGAGGTGGCGATGCAGGGGCCCGGTTTGGAATTCTCGACGCAGCCGGCCACGTCGGTTTGATCGTTGCCAACCGAGACACAACCGCAGCCTGGAAATCCGTTCAAGGCAAGTGGGAGAAAAATCCCGGCGGGGCGCGCGGGCTATCCGCGTCCGGCAAGGCGATCGCGTTCAGCTCGGCAGGCCGCGACCAGGGCGCTCGCCTGCGCGACGTCGATGGCGACGGTGTGTGCGAACTGATCGTCAGCAATCCTCGCGAGCAAGTCGTGCTCAAGCTGGACCCTGAGCACGGCTGGCAGCCTTGCTCATTCAAGCTGCCTGAGTCCGTCCGCATCGTCGACGAGAAGGGGCGGGACGCGGGGGCGCGGTTCGTGGACATCGATCTCGATGGCCGTGAGGACGTCATCGCCTCGAACGAGTCGGGCTACTCGGCACATCTGTTTGTCTCGGCTGAGAAAGGCTGGTCGCACGGGCTCGTAGCCGGCAAGGCGGGGGAATCCGGCGCCATTCCCATGATCACTCGCGATGGCGAGAACAACGGCGCCTGGATTCACGATCGCACGTTGTTTGTCCAAAACGAAAATACCGATGCGCTGCCCGACCTGGTCGATCGCATGCCGCTCGACAACCTGCTTAAAGACATCATGTTCCCTGGATCAAAATCGCCCGTGCAGTCGCTGGCGGTAACGCGCGCCCGTCCGGGTTTCAGAGTCGAGCTGATGGCCGCCGAGCCGCTCGTCGAAGACCCCATCGCCTTTGCATGGGGCGCGGACGGCAAGCTGTGGGTGGTCGACATGGGAGACTATCCGCGCGGCTTGGATGGCAAAGGCAAGCGCGGCGGCGTGGTGCGCTTGTTGGAAGATACGGACGAAGACGGGCGCTATGACAAGTCGGCGGTGTTTCTCGACGATTTGGGATTTCCGACCGGCGTGGCGCCTTGGCGCAAGGGCGTTCTGGTCACGTGCGCGCCGGACATTCTGTACGCCGAGGACATCGACGGCGATGGGAAAGCCGACAAGCGCGAAATCCTGTATCACGGCTTCATGCAGGGCAACCCGCAGCACCGCGTGAACGGATTAAAGTGGGGCCTGGATGGATGGCTTTATTGCGCTCACGGCGACGCGGTGGGCGGACAAATCGAGCTCGTCAAGGCTGGCGGGTTTGTCAATGCGAACGGCCGCGACTTTCGCATTCGCCCCGATGACGGCTCGCTCGACCCGCAATCGGGCGCGACGCAATACGGGCGCAACCGCGACGATTGGGACAACTGGTTCGGCTGCTCCAACAGCGATCCGATGTATCAGTTCGTGCTTGCCGACCATTACCTGCGGCGCAATAAGCACGTGCCCGCCATCAATGGCCGCGTCGACGTGCCGGAGCATGCCGGGGCCGCGGAGGTGTTTCCGCGCAGCCGCACGATTGCTCGGTACAACGATCTGTACGCGGCCAATCGCTTCACGTCGGCCAATAGCGCGGTCATTTATCGCGACGATTTGTTCGGGCCCGCCTTCGCAGGAAATGCGTTCATCAGCGAGCCGGTACACAACCTGGTTCATCGCGAGGTGCTGCGCGCGGAAGGGTTGCGATTCGTCAGCCGTCGCGCGGACGATGAGCGCGATAGCGAGTTTTTGGCCTCGGCCGATAACTGGTTCCGTCCCGCAATGCTGGCCGCGGGGCCCGACGGCGCATTGTGGGTGGCTGACATGTATCGCCAGACGATCGAGCACCCGGAGTGGATCCCGATGGAGATCCAGCGGCAGGTCGATCTGCGCGCGGGCCATGACATGGGCCGCATCTATCGCGTGTTCCCGATCGGCAGCACCCCGCGCCAGATTCCGCGACTCGACCGGCTCTCGACGCCAGAGCTCGTTGCCGCCATGGATAGCCCCGGCGGCTGGCAGCGTGACACCATCCAGCAGTTGCTTGTGTGGCGCAACGACCGCGCCGCCATCGAACCGCTCAAGCGGGCCGCCGCCACCTGGTCTCGGCCAGAAGCCCGCGTGCAAGCCTTGTGGACGCTGGAACTATTGGGCGCGCTCACGCCCGATCTGTTGGTCAAAACGTTGTCCGACCCGCACGGGGGCTTGCGTCGTCACGCGATCCGCCTGAGCGAAGGGCGGCTGGACACGCCGGAAAAACTGGGCGAACGAATTGCCGCCCTCGAGAACGATTCGGACATGCAGGTTCAGTTGCAGCGCGCTTATACGCTGGGCGAGTGGAAGGATTTTCGCGCTGGAACCGCGCTGGGCCGGCTGGCGCTTCAATTTGCCGATGATCGCTTTATGCAAGCCGCCGTGCTGAGCTCAATCAATCCCGGCAATCTGTATGAGGCGCTCGTGGTGGTGTTGGGTGACGGAACCCAAAAGCCGCCCAGCGAGCTGCTTGAGCAGTTGGTTGGCCTGGCCAGTGCTTTCGATGACGAGCGGACTTTGAGCGCGGCGCTGGTGCGAATTGGAAAGCCGTCGCCGCAGGGCTACGCCGATTGGCAACTGACCGCGCTGGCCGGCTTGCTGGACGCTCTCGAGCGCCGTGAGCTGGAGTGGACAAAATACGACAGCTCGCACGAGCTCGCGAACATTTTCGACTTTGCCCGCGCGACGGTCGCCAATGACCAGGCCGGGGAAGAGCAGCGGCTGGAATGCGTGCGCTTGCTCGGCCGCAGCGAAGCGGCCCGCGAGCGCGACCTTGCCGTGCTGGGCGGACTGCTGGTTCCGCAAGCAAGCGGCGCCATTCAATCAGCCGCCGTCGAGGCGCTTGCGCGTATCGATGCCGGCGAAGTACCGGGCGTGCTGTTGGCCGGCTGGCGCAGCCACGGTCCCGCAGTGCGATCGGAGATTCTCGATGCGCTTTTGAGCCGCGAGAACTGGGCCGAGTCGCTATTGCATGCGATCGATGAAAAGGAATTGCCTGCCGGCGACATCGACGCTTCGCGCCGGCAGCGCTTGTTGCGGTTTAATGACGAAGCGATCAAATCCCTCGCCACGCGGCTATTGTCGGGAGCCATCGAATCGGATCGGTCTCAAGTGATGGCCCAATACGCCGGCGTGCTGACGATGACGGGCGACGCCGAAGCCGGCGCGGCGGTGTTCGCCAAGCGCTGCGGAGTGTGCCACCGCCTGCGCGGGGTTGGCCAGGATGTGGGCGCGAACCTGGCCTCGCTCACGGACTACTCGCCACAAGCGCTTTTGACAGCCATTTTGGATCCCAATCGCGCAGTGGAGGCCAAGTTTCTCGACTATATCGCCGTTACGAATTCCGGACTGACGTACACCGGCATGCTTGCCAACGAGACCGGCAACAGCATCACGCTTTTGGGCCAGGAAGCCAAACAACAGACCATCCTGCGCACCGATCTCGAGGAGCTGAAGGCCACCGGCAAGTCGATGATGCCCGAGGGGCTGGAAAAAGATCTAAGCCCCGATGACCTGGCCAACGTGATCGCGTTTGTGCGGGGCTCGGGCGCGCCGCGCAAGCGGTTCTATGCGAATCACCCGCAGCTCGTCACACCGACAACCGACGGCACGTTGCAGCTCTATCCGACCAACGCAGAAATCTACGGCCCCACCATCGAGATGGAGCGGCTGTACAAGAACCTGGGCAAGTGGCAGAGCGAAAACGACAAGGCCGCGTGGAGCATCGAAGTTCCGAAAGCGGGGCGCTATGCCGTACTGCTTAATTACGCTTGCCTGGAGCAGAACGCGGGCAACGCGTGGCTTATCGAAGCAGGCGATAAGAAACTCACAGGCAAGGTGGCGCCCACTGGCAGTATCGACCGCTATCAGGAGATCGCCTGCGGAACGATCGACTTGCCCCCTGGAGCGCAGCAGATTGTTTTGCGTTCAGCCGGCGCGGTGCAGGGCAGCCTGTTCCAGTTCGGCGGATTGTTGCTGAAGCCAGCAGCCGCGAAGTAGACACTTCCATGTCGGCGACACTCCTGTCTCAGAGGGCCACATTGTTGGAGCGACTGAGCGGGAGGTTGCTATGAGTCGTGACGACGAATTCCGCGACTATCTAAGCCAGCACGGCGTCAGATGTGAATCGCTCGACAGAACGTCGAGAGACGACGCGGAGAACAGATGGCGCGAGATTTATGGCGAAGCATTCGCGGAGCAATCCAGGCTACGCCAAGGTGCGAAGGCTGAACACGCTTACCAGGAACAAGCTTGCACCCATTACCTCGTCGTCCCATTCTCATCGGACGTTAAAGGGCTTCCCATCAATTTCGTCGGCCGGTCACTTGAAGCGTACGAATGTAGCGGGACTTTGGTCTCGTTGCGTTTGTTTCATTCAGTTGAGTTCTTTGTCTGCCCAGTCGATTTTTCGTGGACAATGGTTTACACGCACGAGGATTATGGTTGTGGTGGCCCGTTTTTCGTCAGACGAGAGTGGCTGCCCGAAGAATCTTGAATGATACTAGACTCGGCAGCTTGGGGCTGGCTAACGTCAGACGAGCCCATTCGCGCTGTGATGAGTTACTACTTATCACACCGCTTGTGTGGCCGGTTCCAGCACGCGCGTCCAGCGCTTGGCCGTGCGGTTTTTCCAGGCGCCCTTGTGGTAGGCATAGCCGACGATCAGTGGCACGGCGAGGGTCGCTTCGCTGAACACCATCTGTTCGTAGACCGTGTCGACCTTGCCCCAGCTCGAGGCTTCCTTGAGCGTGGAGCTGGACAGCGCCCCGTCGCGTACGTCGGCCACGGTCACCTGGACGGCATATTTGTGCATGGGCGCGTCCTCGCCCAGAATCTCCGCGGCCACCACGATATCCTGCGTGAAGTTCTTGGGTACTCCGCCGCCGAGCATGAAAATGCCGGTCGTGGGGTTCGCGATTTTTAGCTGCGTCAGCTCGTAAAAATCTTTCGCGCTGTCGAGAGACACTTTTGGCCGGTCGCCGCGCTCGTGTTGATGAGCGACCAGGCCGAAGCCAGCCGAGCAGTCGGAAAAGGCCGGACAGAAGATCGGCACGTCGGCTTCGTACGCGGCCAGCACCACCGAATCGCGCGTCTTGCCGTGCTCGGCCAGATAGGCCCCCATCTCGCGAATGAACTCGCGCGAGGAATAGGGGCGCGGCGCCAAGCCATCGGCGATGATCTTCGTGGTGTCATCGCACAGGCGCAGCTCGTCCTCGTCGATCAGGGTGTCGTAGATGCGATCCACGTGCAGCTCGCGCAGCGTGTCGTCGTCCAGGCCGGCCTTCAACCGCTCAGTCGCCATGTAGTGGCGGAAGCCCAATCCCTCGAAAAAGTCCTGGTCCACGATGTTCGCGCCCGTGCTTACGATGGCATCGACCATCTGGTTGCGCACCATGTCGACGAACACCTTTTTGAGGCCCGCACTCACCAGCGAGCCAGCCAGGCACAAGATGATGCCGCACTCCTGATCGCGCAGCATGCGGTCATAGATATCGGCGGCCCGCGCCAAATCGCGCGCCGAAAAGGCCATGTTCCGCATCGCCTCGACCAACGGCGCCGGGTTGTGGCGCGTGATGTCGATGTGTTCGATGGTTTGGGAAAGCAGTTCTTTCTTGTCGGCCATGTGCTTTGCGTCCTTCGATTCGAAACAGAGCCTGGATAGCGCCCCTGGCGAGAGCGGACACGACAATTCTACGGCAATGCCGAGGAGCGAGATAGAGTTCCGCGCCACGCGCGCGGACAGGGGCAGGGCACGCCTAGCGCATGCTCATTTCGCAACTCAGGCCGCCGGCCGCGGTCAAGTAGGTGCTCTTCGTGTAGTCCATCACCATGCGATGGGCACTGAATCGCCACGCCAGCGAGCTGATCGAGTTTCGCATCCGCTGGATCCAGCCGCGTGGCAAGCCGTCGACGTCACGCTCGTAAAACAGCGGAATCACTTCCTTCTCCAGCGTTTCATAAAGGGACTCGGCGTCGCGCTGGTCGCTGATCTGGTCGGAGACATGGCTCGTGCCCTTGCCGATGGCAAAGCCGTTGGTGCCGTCGTAGGCCTCCGCCCACCAGCCGTCGAGAACCGACAAGTTCAGCCCGCCATTGAGCACCACCTTCTGGCCACTGGTGCCGGAAGCTTCGAGCGGGCGGCGCGGATTGTTCATCCACACGTCCACGCCCTGAATCATGTGGCGGCACACGTTGATGTCATAGTCTTCGATGAATACCACGCGGCTCGCGAAGCGCGAATCGTGCCGGCTGTTGGCGATTCGCTTGATGAGTTGCTTGCCGGGTTCGTCGGCCGGGTGCGCCTTGCCCGCGAAGATAATCTGGATGGGGCGTTCGGGATCGTTTAACAGCCGAAACAGCCGGTCGAGATCGGTCATGATCAAATCGGCACGCTTATAGGTTGCGAAGCGCCGCGCGAAGCCGATCGTCAGGATATTGGGGTCGAGGAGATTGCGCGCGGCTTCCACCACCGAATCGCTCTCGCCACGCCGGCGGCATTGCCGGCTGACCCGGCGGCGAACAAATGCCAGCAACAGGTTCTTAAGCGCGTAGTGCACCTCCCACAGCTCGCCGGGATCGACCTGGTGAATGCTCTGCCACACGTCGGGTTCGCCCATCCGCTGCAGCCAGCCCACCGGAAAATTTCGGTCGTAAAGCTGGAGCATCTGGCCGGCCAGCCAGCTCGGCACGTGGACGCCGTTGGTGATATGGCCGATGGGGATTTCTTCTTCCACGCGCCACGGCCACAGGTGGGCCCACATGCGGCGCGAGATGTGGCCATGCAAGCAACTGACGGCGTTGGCGCGGCGCGAGAGCTTGAGTCCCAGAACCGTCATGCAAAAGCTTTCGCCTTCGTTGTGCGGCTCGACGCGGCCCAAGCCCATGAGCTGCTCGTAACTGATGCGCAATTGATCGCGAAGCGGTCCGAGATGCTCTTCGATCAGTCCGCCGTCGAAACGATCGTGCCCGGCCGGCACCGGCGTGTGGGTTGTGAAGACCGTGTGCTGCGCCACTTCGCGCAGGGCGTTGTCGAAGCTCTGTCCGTCGTTGTGCATCCGCTCGCGTATGGCCTCGAGCGTGGCGAAGACGCTATGTCCTTCATTCAGATGGTAAACGCCCGGCGTGATGCCGAGCGCTGCCAGCGCCTTCACGCCGCCCACGCCCAGCACCAACTCTTGACGAATGCGCGTGCGATGATCTCCACCGTACAGGCGGCTCGTCAACTCGCGGTCTTCAGGGCTGTTGCCCTCTACGTCACAATCGAGCAGGTACAACGAAACGCGTCCCACGCGCATCAGCCACACCTTGGCGTGCAACTGGCCGGTGCGCGTGTCGATGCTCACCGTGATTTGGCGGCCATCGGCGCTAAGCGCCGGCTCCATCGGCACATTTTCAACCTTGGTGTCGAGATACTCTTCGCGCTGATATCCGTCGATGTCCAGGTGCTGCTTGAAATAGCCCTGGTCGTAAAACAGTCCGATGGCGATCAGCGGAATTCCCAGGCCGCTGGCGCTTTTGATATGGTCGCCGGAGAGCACGCCCAGGCCGCCGGAGTAAATCGGCACCGACTCGTGGATGCCGAACTCGGCTGAAAAATAGGCGACCGGCTTCGAACCCAACACGCCGGCATGGGTGCGACCCCACGTCTGCGTGTAGTTCATATATTCCTTCAGGCGGCGGTACGCGTAGTTGATACGGCTATAGAGCACCAGCTCCGACGCGCGCATCTCCAATCGCTCGGGCGTGAACTCGGCCAACAGCGCGATGGGGTTGTGATCGAGCTGCCGCCAGCGGATCGGGTCGAGATCGCGGAACAGGTTGATGACTTCGGGGTGCCAGGTCCACCACAGATTGCGGGCCAGGGCGACACACTTGTCGTAGATGGTTTGGGGCGAGAGTTCGGAGAGTGGGAGTTTGTGTGAACTCTCGGGGGGCGCAACTTCGGTCTGACTCATTGAGGCCGTCTCCGAAATACTTGCAAAGCACCGAATTATAGCCGCATCCCGCCTGCCGAGCGACCCCACAATTGACCGCGCGAACCCTCGCCGCGGCAAGGAGGTCGAGCTTTCAAAACCGGGCGCGTCCAATTTCCGTCCGCTGCATGCACGCGTAAATTATACGAACGCCAGCATCGCGGCGGATGGCGGCGCGTCTAGTATTAGTTTTGCTCACGCTGAAACGAGAATACAAATGAGTTCGCTTCGCATCACCTCGCCCGACGATCCGGCGCTCGACCGGCTGTGCGACCGCCTGGCCGAGATGAGCGTCGAGATCGACCTCTCCCAGGCGTGGCCGAGCGAGCAGCTACGGCTGTGTGGCCAGGCCGGCGTCTACGAGTGGTTCGGCGAGCGCCAATGGGGCGGACTCGAGTGGAGCAACCTCGATCTCACCCGGGGCTATCTGAGGCTGAGCGCCGCCTGCCTGACCACCACCTTTATCATCACGCAGCGCTCGGGCGCCTATCAGCGCATCGCGGCCAGCTCGAACGAGCTCGCGAAATCCAGGCTGCTGCCGGGGCTGATATCGGGGGAGACGTTTGCCACCGTGGGCATCTCGCACCTGACCACCAGCCGCCGGCACTTGGGGCACAGTGTGCTGCGCGCTCGCGAAAGTGGCAGCGACTTCATCCTGGATGGCTACTCCCCGTGGGTGACCGGCGGATTGCATGCCCAGACGATCACCGTGGGGGCCGCGCTCGAAGATGGGCTGCACATTCTGCTGGCCCTGCCGACCAACCTCGCCGGCGTGACCGTGCCCGATCCGCCGCAATTGGTTGGACTATCCGCTTCACACACGGGCGAGGTGCGGCTGGACCATGTCCGCGTCTCGCGCGAGTGGCTGCTCGCCGGGCCGGCGGAAAACGTAGTGCAAGTCGGCACCGGGGGTGGAGCTGGTAGCTTGCAAACCTCAACCTTGGGGTTGGGTTTGGCGCAGGCGGCGCTCGATTTCCTTTCCGGTGAGGCCGGCAAGCGGCCGGACCTCGTCGATGCCACGCAGCAGTTGCGGCGTGAACACCGCGAGCTCATCGATTCGCTCATGGCCATGGTCGAGGGTGCGCAAGTATGCACCAACGATCAACTGCGCGCGGCCGCCAACAGCCTGGTGCTTCGCTCGACCCAGGCCGCGCTCGCCGCCGCCAAGGGTTCAGGATACGTGGTCGGACACCCGGCGGGCCGCTGGTGCCGCGAGGCGTTGTTCTTCCTGGTCTGGAGCTGCCCACAGGGCGTCATGAACGCAAACCTGTGTGAGCTGGCCGGGCTTGAGAGTTAACCATTGCCAGTTACGGGCCCAGCGGCCGCCTTCTGACAGAGTCAACTTCGAGTGGCCGGCGGCGCAGCAGCCCTAGTCACTCTTTCGCGGGTTGGGTAAGATTCGCGTTTACCCATTTGGCAAAATTTGCGGGCCTTTCCAATCATTAGGAGCCGTGTCGGACCCATGACCAACGATACAAACGTGACCTGGCATGAACACAGCGTGTCTCGCGACGAACGCGAACAACTCAACGGGCACAAAGGCTGCGTCGTTTGGTTCACGGGGCTCAGCGCGTGTGGCAAGAGCACCGTCGCGAACCTGGTCGACCACAAGCTGCACAAAATCGGCCTGCACAGCTTCGTTCTCGATGGCGATAACGTCCGCATGGGCCTGAATGCCGGGCCGGGCATGCTCAAAGAGCGGCATGGGGAAGAGTTTTCCAAGCGTTTCGGCCTGGGTTTCTCCGCGCAAGATCGCGAAGAGAACATTCGCCGCATCGGGGCCGTGGCCAAGCTGTTCTGCGATGCGGGCCTGGTCACGCTCACCGCATTCATCAGCCCCTACCGGCGCGATCGGGATGCGGTGCGCTCGACCATGAAGGAAGGAGATTTCGTCGAAATCTTTGTCGATGCTCCGCTCGACGTGTGCGAAAAGCGCGATCCCAAGGGACTTTATAAGAAAGCGCGGGCCGGCGAGCTGAAGGGATTCACGGGCATTGATGATCCGTATGAGCCCCCCGCCAAGCCAGAACTGGTTCTGGACGCCGGCGCCAAAAGCGCCGAGGCGCTCGCCGACGAGGTGATCGCCTACTTGAAGCGCGCAGGAAAGATTCGCTAGGGGCGCCTTTTGCTCAATGTGAGCGGCCTGTGAGCACTTCTGCTAGCTGATGGCCCCCGATCGGGGCGCTGCACGCTAAATCGTATGTTGTTTATTGCTCAGTGAAGTTGACAACCTGCGCGCGTGCATTACATTGAATCGGCAAGCGCCGGACCTCTACTTTCTAACCTGCAACTTCGGTTTCATTCGGCGCAGCTCCGGTTTGTAGGTTTCCCACGGAAGGATACCCAGTCGCATGTCTATCGCGACTACACAGGATGTCAGGGCACGTGCACAGCAATTGCTGTCAACGAGTCCGATCTACGCGTTGCGCGAGATCCAAGTCGAGCAAGATGGCGACATGATTTGCCTGCGCGGCGTGGTGTCGAGCTTCTATCACAAGCAGCTCGCGCAAGAGTTGATCCGCCACGCCCTGGCAGGCACAGAAGTCACGAACTGCCTGCGGGTTCTCTAGGCGGCCCCCCGCGCGCGCCAATCGCCGCGGTTCGCTTCCAATTGTTGGCTCACCGCCGCAAATACGCGCGCCACGCTCAGCGCCCGCATGCACTCGTGATGGCCCAAGGGGCACTGCCGCCGGCCGCAAGGGCCGCAGGGCACGGCGTGCTGTAAGCACATCTCGCCCGAAAAGTGGGTTCGCGTCCAATCGATGCGCGTGGGGCCAAACAACGTCACGACCGGCAGCCCAAATGCGATCCCAAAAAATCGGGGCCCGCTGTCGGTTGTGACCAGCAAGCGGGAGCGCCGGATACAAGCTTTGCTCAAACCGACCGAGGCATAGTCGTCGGCCAGGTGCACCACCGCCGGATGCGCTGCGTGCGCCACGATTTCGCGCGCGACTTGCCGCTCGGCCGGCCCACAGATCACCAGCACCGAGTGCCCCAGCTCGTCCGCGATGCGCCGCGCGAGCTCGCCGAAGTATTCGCTCGGCCAGAGCTTGGCGGCCCCATAGGCGCCGCCGGAGTTCAAAATGATCACGCGGTCGCCGCTCGGCAGTTGATGTTTGTTCCACACCGCGTCCGCGGCGGATTCGTCGCTGGCCAGCGTCGCCAGCTCGAGCCGCGGTGGTTCGGGGTCGCATCCCAGGCAGTAGACGATGTTCAGGTATTCGTCGATGCAAGGCATCGGCAGCCGTCGTCCCCACGCGACCGGATAGCGCAACTTGTGCGTAAGCAACCCGCCGCGTGCATTGCGGACATAGCCTGCCCGGATCGGCGCTCCCGACAGCCAGGCCATGCCGGCGGCGCGAAACGAGTTGGTGAGCAGCACGACGGCGTCGAAGCGCTCGCGGCGCATCCGCTTGACAACACTGGCGGCGCGCTCGGCAGGGTTTTTGGAATGTCGATCGCAAAGTATTTGTTCTTCGGTCCAGCGCGTGCCGGCCAGCACGTCGGCCACGTAGGGGCGAAGAACGGCCGTGATTCGGCCGGCGGCCCCCACCTGTTTACGCAGGGCGCGCAAAGCCGGCGTGCACATGGCGGCATCCCCGATCCAATTGGGGATGAACACGGCTACATTTTTGCCGCGGATGTCGGTGTGGGTCCGCTTCATAGTCGCCCGCTACGGTTCGTTGCTAGCTCGCTCGATAAACGCCGCGGCATCCAAGAGGTCGTCGGCCGTGTAGGTCGGCGACACGGGATCGTCCACTTTGTCGGTGCCGGTCAGTCCCGTTCTGAGCAGCACGGTGCGACAGCCGGCGGCGTGCCCCGCGGCGACGTCTGAATTGCGATCGCCCACCGCAAAGCTTTGCGACAGGTCCAGATTGTGTTCGGCCACCGCTTGCAGAATCATGCCGGGGCGCGGTTTTCGCATGGGCGATGGCCGCCGATACTCGCCGAGCCCCGCCGTCGGATGAAAGGGGCTGAAGTAGCTCGCGACGAACGAGACGCCAGTTCTCTCGGCCACCGCGGCATTAAAGCGTCCCATGTCATCCACGCTGAAGATCCCGCGCCCGATACCGGATTGGTTCGAAGTCAAAATCAATTCAAAGCCCAGGTCGCGCATGCGGACCAGTCCCGCCGCGGCATTTGGCAGCAAATGCAGATCTTCGACTCGGTGAATGAAATCGATTTCAAAGTTGATCGTTCCGTCCCGGTCGAGGAACACGGCGCGGCGGCGGCTGCTGGGTGGGTTGTGCATGACGCTACCTTAGGCGGCCCGTCGGCCGGCGGCCAGGGCGTGCTCGGCGCACGATTGCCACAGCGTGGGAATGGTCGAGCTCATGTCGCCTGAAAAGTAATAGCTTTGTCCGCCGTCAGCCACCGTGCGAACCAAAATGGTTTTCCAGGGCCGATAATAATACTGCGGATGATGTTTTCCCGGCGGCCCTTGCCGAAACGTGTCCGGCAATTCGACCAGGTCGAACACGGCCGTCGTAAAGCGCGAAATCGTTTCGTCCTGTTGCGCCGCCACATTGCGGGCCATGGAAAGCGCTTTCAGGTAAACCTCGGGACCGGCTACGGCGGAGCCGATGTTCAAAAAGGCGCCCCCTTCAAGCCGCGCGATGGAAGCGGCGAATATTAAAAAGTCGGTGTAGCTGGCCGCCCCCAGCGCAGCGCCATCGCAGCCCGAGTGGGCATGAATGATGTCGCTGCCGATGGCGACGTGCGATGTGACCGGGATGCCCAGCCTCCAGCCGGCCGCCGCGATGCTGAGATGCCGGTACGGGAGCCGCTCCTCTTCGATGGCTCGGCCGACGCCCTCGCCCAAACCCTCGCCATGATTGGCGGCTTGGAAAATGAGGTTGTTTAGTCTTCCGCTTTCGCGCCACAAGCCGAATTGTCCCCGCTTGATCCATTTGGCAACGTTCTCGCTGGTGCCACCCCAAGCGGCCAGCTCGAAATCGTGAATGATTCCCGCGCCATTGGTGGCCAGGTGGCTAATGAACCCGCGCTCCATCAGATCGATCAAATATCTCGACAGGCCGAGCTTGATGGCGTGCCCGCCGATCATCACGATGACCGGCCGATCGTTTTGCCTGGCTTCGACCAAGGCGGCAACGAAGGCCGCGAACTCGGGATGCTCATACATGGCAAACGCGGAGCCGAGCGGCTTCACATTCGAGGCCACGAGATCATGCCCGCGCTCGGCGACGCTTTTGAGCTCGATTTGACTGCGATCAAAAGTCGGGTAGCGGCTCATCGATCGTCCGAGCTCCTAAGCGGCGTGATTCACACGCGAAACGGCGGGAGTGGTGACAGAGGCATAGGCGAGATTAGCCGCCAGCACCTCTTCGACGGTAATGCGCGCCATCACCGCCGCGCCGCGCTCGCGCGGCACGCGTGGGTTTTCGTCTTGCTCGAGCGGCGCCACGAACAGCGTGCGCTTGCGTCCGAGCGGCGCCCATTTGGCCGGCACATGGCTGGGATGCGGGCTAAAGAGTCCCACGACGGGAGTTCCGACCGCGGCCGCGATGTGCATCGGTCCGGTGCTCGATACGGTTAAGACACTCAGCTCGCGAACAACACTCACCAGTTCCGTCAAGGACAGATCGCACAGGAACAGCACCCGTCTGCGCAAGTCGGCCGGCAACTGGCAGCGAATCTGGTCGAGGCTCGATCGTTCTTTGGCATTTCCGGTGACCAGCACGCGGCCCACTTGGGCCAGGCGTGCCACGAGCTCTGTGTAGCGCGAAAGCGGCCAGTTGTACGCGCTATGGCTATTGAGCGGATGCACGCCGAAGAGCGGGCCGGCGGTTCCGAGCTGTCGCTCGATCTGCCGACGCACGAGCACCGCGACGACCGCGTCGACCTCAAGGCGCGCCTTCATGCCGATTGGATCGTGCTCAGCGGCCGCACAGCCCAAGCGCTCGGCAAAGGCCAAGGCGAAACGCGCCTCGTGAACCGGCGGGCGGCTGCGATGCAAGCGCACGCGGCGGTTCGCAAGCAGAAATCCAAGCGGCTTATACGCCCAGCAAACCCGCCGCGGTATGCGAGCCAGCCAGGCGGCCAGACAAGTTCTTGTCGTGTAGTTGAACACGATGGCGGCGTCGTAATTTTCGCCCTTAAGCTCGTGGGCCAATTCTCGCGGGCTTTGCGCGGGATCATCGAGCATGAGCTTATCGACGAGGGCGCTGGCGGACAGCAGGGGAGCGACGTAGGGGCTGGCAAGCAGCGCCAGGTGCGCCGACGGCCAGGTGCGCCGCACGGCTTCAATCGCAGGGAGCGTCAAGACAAGATCGCCGATGCGATCGTTTCGAATCAGTAGAATTCGCCGCAAGTGTTCAGCTTGGTGCATCGTGGTGGGTGTGCGCGTTTCGTAGAGCGCGGTAAGGTCGTTTCAAGCCACACGCCGCTCCGGCTCAGTAGAACGGTGCTGCTCGGGGTCGGGCTGTGCTTGGGCATGTTCCAATTCCCACAGCCGGATTTGTTTGACGAACGAGGACACGCCAGTCAGCGCGCTGATCTGCAAGCCGAGCAACCCATCCAAGAAGCCGAGCCGCACGATGTAGCAATGCAGAAACCGCAGGGGTGGGCTGAGCAGCATGCGGGTGTAACTGGCACGGCGGCCTTGGCGGTAATAATTTTCCGCCCCTTGCACTGTGTAGCGCGCGAGCTTGCGGAAGTACTGGTCGTAGCTCCAGTAGGTGTAGTGTTCGAGGCGATGCTTGAGCTTGCCGACAAGGCCGCTTGTGACGCGAACTTCGGCATGATCGCTTTCGCCCTGGTATCGGCCCAGATCGCGGCGGAACAACCGCAACACTTTGTCGTGCCCCCAGCCTGAATGGCGGACGAGCTGGCCCAAAAAATAATTGCGGCGGTAAATGTGATAACCGTCGTGGCGCGGCTTGCCGGCGAGCAGAGCTTTGATCTCCGCGGCCAGCTCCGGCGTTACGCGCTCATCGGCATCCACGATCAACACCCAAGGGTGCGCGGCCTGCGGGATGGCCCAGTTTTTGAAGTTGCCGGAATTGATGTATTCCCGCTTGATCACGCGGCAGCCGCCGCAGTCGCGAATGATGTCCAGCGTGCCGTCGCTCGAGCCGGAGTCCGACACCAGAACTTCGTCGGCCACAAGCTTGGCCGACTCGATGCAAGGACGAATGTTCATGCGTTCGTTCTTGCAAGGAATGATGACGGTGAGCTGCTCGTTCATGGCGGCAAATGCCGTGTCGGCTGGATTTAGCTTGCTTTGCGCAAGGGCGAAGCACCGGGCAGGGCCGCTGCCGTTTCGCCACGCGCGAGCGAGGCCAGAATGTTCGTGGTCGAAATGCCGTCAACCGCGCCGGTCACGCACACTGTGCCGCCATAGGCTTCCACCACTTCATGGCCCACGATCTCGTGGGGGCTGTAGGTGCCGCCCTTCACCAAAACGTCTGGACAGATCGCGTGCAGCAGGGCGTGCGGCGTGTCGTCGGAAAACACGACGACCTGGTCCACGCACGCCAAGGCCGCGAGCATGGCGGCGCGGTCCGTTTCGGCAATCACCGGCCGGCCAGGACCCTTGAGCTTTCGTACGCTCTCGTCGCTGTTGACGCCGACGAAGAGCGCGTCGCCGAGCCTGGCTGCCTCGGACAGGTAAGCCACGTGTCCCACGTGCAGCAGATCGAAGCAGCCATTGGTAAACACAATTTTGTGTCCGCGGCGGCGATGCTCCGCGGCCAAAGCGGCGGCATGGTCGAGGGCCACTATTTTCTTGGCGGGACTGTCTCGGTTCAGCAGAATCTCGCTGCGAATCTCGTCGCGGTAGATGACAGCCACGCCGGCGCGGTCGACTTCGAGCCCGGCCGCGATGTTGGCCAGCCGCACGGCGTCAGCCGCGTCCGCACCGCCTGCCATCGCCAGGGCCATCATCGCGATCACCATGTCGCCGGCGCCGGTGATGTCGTACACCGCGCGGGCGTGTGTCGGAAAAAACTCGCCTTTGCCGGCGCGGTCGACAAGCATCATGCCATCGCGGTCGAGCGTGACGAGCGCCATGGCGGCATCCATCTTCCGGCACAAGTCGGCGCCTGCGGCGAGTGCGCCCGCGGGATGTTGGATGCAGCGCCCGGTGGCGGTTTCCGCTTCGACGCGGTTCGGCTTGACGAGCGTCACGCCGCGATAGTGTTCGAGCGAGCCGTCGCGGCTGGGATCGACCAGGACCGGCACGCCTGCGCCTTTCGCCGCTGCAATTGTGGCTTGCAAGAGCGCGGGCGTGCAGACGCCTTTGCCGTAGTCGGAGATGACCACAGCGTCGTATTTCGAAACGCTGGCGGCCAATTGTTCGGCCAGGCGGTTCTGTAATGTGACGTTTAAGGGCGCGCAGGTTTCGTGGTCGACGCGGAGTATTTGATTCGGGTGACGGCTGCCGGCGCGACCAATAAAGCGTTCCTTCACGGAAGTCGGCCGCTCGGGATCGGCGAGGACGTGCTGGCAGCCAATGCGCTGGCTGGCGAGCAAGTCTCGCAGTTCGCCGCCCGCCGCATCCTCGCCCACAACGCCCCAGCAGCTTACTTGCGCCTCGAGAGCCGCCAGCATGTTGGCTACGTTGGCAGCTCCGCCCAGGCGTGACTCGCGGCGATCGGCGCGCAGCACGATGACGGGCGCCTCCTGGCTGATGCGATCCGCATTGCCCCAGGTATAGCGATCGAGAATCAGATCGCCGAGCACCAAGACCTTGGGGTGCGCAATGCGGTCGAGCACTTCAAGTAGATCGCCGGAACTCATAAGACGTCCGTGTCCTGATGAGCGAACTGGGCAGGTGCTAGCGGGTTCTGTCGTGGCGCCCCATCCGCGCGCACGCGCGTGGACAGGGTGGCGGATTATCGATCATGGGCCCAAATCGCGGCAATAGAGGATTCGGCCCGGGCGTTTTCCGAGGAGCGGATCGCTAAGCCACGGCCGCGAGTGCCTGCTCGAACTCGTGCAGGCGGAAATGCCGCGGGTGGTCCGCCAGATTGGGCACGTCGGCCGCGACCAGCACATCCGCGGCATGGGCCTCGCGCGGGAGGGCCCGATAGGGCTCGAGCGCCACCAGCATATTGCAATCGGCGTGGCCGCTGAATCGGCCTTCGCCCGGCCGAAACAGGATTTCAACCTCGGGGGCCGCGGTCGAGCTAGCAAAGCGGTCGCGCAGAAACTCACCGGCGCGCTCGGGTCGATCGGGCCGACCGACCACTTGCACGCGCAAATCGGCTATCGGTCGTTTTTCCAGTCCATTGCGGCAACGAGTCAGACGACCTCGGCGCTGCAAATACTGGACGTTCGCGCCTTGCTTCCAGTGAGCCGGCATGGTGCGATCGTTGGGGTGCCACAGATGCAGCGTGTGCGTCCAGCGCAGAATCGACTCGATCTTTACGCCGGCGCGGCGCAAGCGGTATCGCAGATCATCATCTTCGCAGCCCCAGCCTTGATAGTTTTCGTCATAGCCGTTGACGCGCTCAAAATCCGCGCGCCAAATGCCGACGTTATTGCCGATCAGCTTGGGCTTGGTGGGGTGGCGGATCAGAT
>DATJEN010000205.1:0-7977 GCA_035496575.1 Pirellulales bacterium | reverse complement strand
GCCCTTGTCAAAGAAGCCATATTGATCGTCGATTCGGCCCCAGTAGCGCACCGCGCGACCACCGTCCAACACAAAAGCCTCGGGAGTGCGCTCGGCGCCCAGCTTGTCGGCGATCACGTTGCCGACGTCCTTGAGCAGCGGAAACTCGATCTTGTTTTCTTGGGCGTAGTGCGCCAGCTCGGTCACCGAATCTTGCTGATTCGCGTCGATGCCGATGATCGTCACGCCACGCGGCTTGAGTTCCTCGGCGAGCTGCACGAGACGCGGCGCATAGAGCTTGGCCTGCGGGCATTCGGTCCCCAGAAATACGAGAACCACGGCCTTGCTGTCCGCGAAATCGGCCAGCGAGACTTCCTTTCCGCGGAAATCGCGGGCCGAGAAGTTATCCACCTTCTTGCCGATCGGACCTTCGGCCGCGAGCGCCCCCGAACCGCCGAGCACTGCCAGGGCGGCTACGAGTGAAAAGACCAACTTGCCCATGTCATTTTCTCCGTGTTTCGTGCTTGCTATGCATCGAAAGTGAATGTTGCCGCGCTTAGGCGGTTTCCTCCCACGCGGCCGGCATCTCCACGCCTAGATAGCTCAAAAAAGCCCGCGTCAGTTCTTCGGCCAGTTGTTCGGGTGTGTATTGGATTTTGCTGCGCTGCACGTCCCAGTACAGAGTGGCCTGGTCCAGCGTGTCGAACGTCATGCGCAAGGCGAAATCGACGGCCAGCACTGGATCGGGGTGGCAAATTTCGTCGCGCCGCGCCATCAAAAGGGCGATCAGTTTTTCGGAGATCGCGCGCGAAAGACGAGCCGCGCGCTCGGCGAATTCATGGTCGCCGCTGCCGCGCACGATGAAGGCGCGGATCAAGCCGCGCTTCATGTGGTAGGTGTGCACCAAAAAGGGCATGGCTGCCGAAAAGATCTCGCCAATCGTCGAACCATCCCAGCGCTTCGTGTCGAGCGCGACTTCCGCCGTCGCCAGGCCCTGCTCGCAAAACCGCTCGTGCAGGCAAACCAGCAGTGAGTCTTTGTCATTGAAGCGGGCATACATCGCGCCGACCGACGATTTGCCGCGGCGCACGATTTCGGAGACGGTGGCGTTGTTGAAGCCACGCTCCGAGATGACCTCTTCAGCGGCGTCCAGGAGCCGCTCGAGCGTTTCCTGGCTGCGGGCCTGGTGAACAGGTTTGACCCATTCGACTTTGTTGAGGGTCTGCGACACGGATCGAATTTCCGCGAGCGGAGAGTTCTTTGAACCAGAATTCTTATTCTGTTTTTACCCGCGCAAAACTAAAATGTCAATCCAAAAAATGGGAAGGGACGCCCGCTAGCAAGGTTTGGCCAGGGCAGGGCGGGGATCGGCGTGTCAGCGGAGGCAGGTCGCGCGCGACGTCGGCCCGGGCGGCTGGGCCCCCGCGGGCTTGCCGTGCCCAAAGCCGCGCGATTTGCGGCTACTCGGCCCGGCGGCGCTCGCGGCCATATCGAATTCGGCAGCCAATCGCGGGAGTTTCCGCGATTTCGGGCTGTTTGCCAGCCAGAGCAGCCTCTGCTGCCGAGTCAAGGTAGTTCCGCTTCACGGCCTCCGCCTGGCTGCTGTCATCCATGCCGCCCATATAGACCACGCGGCGCTCCCGGTCGAGAACGAAGAACTCCGGCGTAAATGCGGCTCCAAAGGCTTTGCCAATCTGCTGCGATGGGTCGTACAGGTACGGGAAGTCAAAACCCTTCGAAGCGGCACGCTCCTGCATTTTGGGCAACTGGTCCTCGGCCACCGTGTTGACGTTGATCGCAACCAGTCCGAGACGGCTGCCGGCGGCGGCGAATTTTTTCGAAAACGCCAGAATGCGATCTTCGTAATCTGTGGCCACCGGGCAACTGTTGCAGGTGAACACGACGACCAGCAGGTCCTTGTCTTTCACGTCGTCGAGCGAATGCCGTTTGCCATCCGTGCCCTCGAGGTTGCGCCAGGCGGGCGCCTGGTCACCGATGTTGAGCACTGAGTTGTACTTGCCCGCCACGCAAGGCGATCCGATCGCGAGAGCGACAAAGAGACCAAGGGCAAATCGCATGGTGAGATTCTCACAGCAAAGTTCGAAGCTGCGCCAGCCGAGCCCAATCAAGGCGCGGCCGGGGTCGTGGCTCGCCTGCGGCGGGCAGCTACAAACGAACCGACGCAAACAATCACGTAGGCCAGGCACACGATCGCCATCAACATGATCAATCGCACCGGGCGCTTTTCCGAAACGGGGATGTCCGAGACCAGCATGCCCAGCTTCGGTACGCCGCGCGCCGCGGCGGCAATGCATCCGACCAGGCTCACAGCCGCAGCCGCGTGCATCGCGTGCCTCCGCGCGCCGGGCGATCGGGCAATGAGACCACAGATGATGAGCACGACTCCGAAGCCTAATGGAATGAGTGCCGTTGGGCTGGGGGTGTCGGACGCGGACCCAAAATAGCCAAACAGGCCGATGGCGCACAAAACTGCCCCGAATCCGATCGTGACGTTAGGCATGGCCTTGTTCTCCTTGGATCTCGAATAGCGGCTTCGCCGTACAACCCTACTACTCGCGCCACCCACTGTCGAGTGCGATTCGCCCGACCCACGCCACGCGTTGACATGGCCCAGGCAGCGGCTAGGCTGGGCAATTCGCCTCATCCATCCCGCCTGTCGAGCATCCGCGTTCGCCTGCCCGCCAAGTTCCCAAGGTATCCATCACGCGTATGAGAGCTGTCGCCGTCTATCCCGGCAAACCCAGTAGCGTTCACCTGGCCGACCTTCCGAAACCGCGCGTGGAAGACATCGCGGGCGGCCGCGGCGTGCTGGTGCGCGTGTTGAAGGTGGGCGTGGATGCGACCGACCGGGAGATCAACGAAGCCAAATACGGCGCTCCGCCGCCGGGCTACGACTTTCTCGTGCTGGGCCATGAGTCGTTCGGCATCGTCGAAGCCGTCGGCCCAAGCGTGAACCACGTCAAACCTGGCGACTATGTGACGGCCACGGTGCGCCGACCTGGCGGCTCGATTTACGACCAAATCGGCACGTCCGACATGACCAGCGAGGAGGTGTATTACGAGCGCGGCATCAATCTACTGCACGGTTTCTTGACGGAATACTACGTCGATGACGCCGAGTTCATCGTCCGTATGCCCCACGGTCTCGCGCATTTACACGTGCTGGTCGAACCGATGAGCTGCGCCGCCAAGGCCGTGCAACAAGCCTTCGAAGTGCAGCGGCGGCTGCGCGTCTGGCGCCCCAACAGGGCCTACGTCATGGGCGCCGGCCAGATCGGATTGCTAAGCACGCTGGCCTTGCGGCTGCGCGGGCTGGAAGTTTACACGCTCGCGCGCGGCGCCCCTCCTTCCCTTAAGAGCGAAATTGTCGAGTCGCTTGGGGCGCGTTACGTCAGCACGCAAGATACCTCGCTCGAACAATTGTCGAGCAAAGTTGGCAAAGCCGATTTGATCATCGATGCCACCGGATCGAGCGCCGTCGCCTTCGGATCGATGCAACTGTTGGGGCACAATGGCGTGCTGGTGTGGACCAGCGTCACCGGAGGACGACAGCACGTCGAAGTGCCCTCGGACAAGGTGAACTTGGACTGGGTGCTCGGCAATAAGCTGCTGTTGGGCTCGGTGAACGCCAACCGCGAGCACTTCGAGATGGCGATCAAGGACCTGGCGCTTGGAGAAGTGACGTATCCTGGCGTGATCGAGCGGATTCTCACCACGCCGATTCGCGGACTCGACAAGTACGAAGATATGATGCATGCCCTGGTCGATGACCCCCAGGCGCTGAAAGTCTTTGTTGAAGTGGCGGCGGGTTAGCTTCGGTCAAGTTGTTCTGCTCGGAGGTGGCTCGGCCATGCGCAGTCTGTGGTTTGCATGTCTGGTCGTGATCGGTTGCGACGCGCTTGCGGCGGCTAAGGCCCCGGCGGAAACAGTCACTCTCAAGGTGATGACCTTCAACATTCGTTATGCCACGGCGCCCGATGGCGCGAATGCCTGGGACAAGCGCAAGGGTCTGGTGCGAGACACGATCCGACAGTTCGCTCCCGACTTGCTCGGCACGCAAGAAGTGCTGGCCGTGCAGGCCGACTTCCTGGCTGGCGAGTTGCCCGAGCTTCAATTGGTGGGCGTGGGACGGGATGACGGCAAGCGCGCCGGCGAATTCTCAGCCGTACTCTTCCGCCGCCAACGGTTTGAGATGACGGACTCGGGCACGTTTTGGCTGAGCGAAACCCCCGAGAAGCCAGGCAGCAAGAGTTGGGATAGCTCTCTGCCGCGCGTGGCGACTTGGGTTCGCCTGCGCGATCGGGCCAACGACTTGCGCGAGGTCTGCTACTTGAACACGCATTGGGACCATCGCGGCAATCGCGCTCGCGTCGAGAGCGCTCGCATCATTCGCCGCTGGATCGCGGAGCATGCAGCTGGCGCAATCACGATTGTGACGGGCGACTTGAACGTCACCGACGAGCACGAAGGCTATCGCACGTTGGTGGCAAACGACTCCGAACCTCGGCTACATGACGTCTACCGGCAGGCCCATCCACAGGCGGCTGCCGAGGAAGCGACCTTCCATAACTTTCTCGGCGGGCGACGCGGCCGGCGCATCGATTTTATTTTTGCCTCGCCCGAGTGCCAGGCGGTGGAAGCCGCGATCGACTACACGAACCATGACGGGCGGTATCCCTCGGATCACTACCCAGTCACCGCGGTGCTACAGGTCGTGCCTGCAGATTAGCAGGCGCCCGTCATTTCTTGTCCGCGGCTGGAGTCTGCGCGCTGGACGGATTCAGCTTGCGATCGACCGAGCGAATGCCGTAACCGAGCCAGGCGTGCTCGAGGCCGTTTCGCGTGGCGCCCTGAAGCGTTTCGAGCGCGAGCCGCTTGGCCTCCAGGGCTGGGCGGCTCTCCCCGTCGAGCGCAAGCGCCGCTTCGGCCAGCCGCAGCCCACGAACGGCCTCGCCGCCGCGGCTGAGCTTTTGAGAGGCTTTGGCGACATGCGCGGTCCCACCGGCCATCTCGACCAGGTCCTTGTTGGCCACGGTCGCGGGCGCCGCATACATGCTGGCGGGATCCAAATCAAACCAGCCCACGTAGCCCTCGTAAATTCCGCGCACGCTCCACGACACCTTGCCATACGTCTCGCCCAGGTCGAGTTCGGCGGGCAGCTTGACGTCGCGCATCAGAGCAAAAACGTCCTTGCCTTCGTTCATGCCGCGGACCGTGGCGTCGTGCACGTATTGAATGGCATCGCGATAGCGCGTCAGCTGCGCAACCACGGTGTCGTGGCCGCGGATCGGCAGGCCGTGACTGGGGAGCACGATGTCCGGCTTGAGCGCGAGCACCTTGTTGATCGAGTTCACGTAGTCGAGCGCCCACCGGGGCTGCGTGCCACGCAAGGTGTAGATGTTAGGGAAAGAGTCGTACACGTTGTCGCCGACGAAGCAGACCTTTTGCTTGGGCAACCACACGCTCAGCGCATCGGGGGTTTCGCCGGGGGTATGAAATACCTGAAACTCAACGCCGCCGAGCTCGAATTCGTAGCGATCGTCAAACGTGCGCGTGGGCTCGACGTGGTTCTTGGGTGATTGGTACAGGGAACGCAGCTTTGCTTCGTCGAAATTGAACTGCGCGGCGTTGGAATGCGCAAAGTATCCGGCCAGGCGATCTTGATAGGCGCAGAACTCCGGAAAATTGCGGTGCGTGATGATCTCGGTTTCCTCTTGCTTCCACCGATGCACGCCGCCCGTGTGGTCGCCATGGCCGTGCGTCAGGATAATGGCGCGAATCGGCCCCGCGTTCACCTTGCGCAGCAACTCCTGGTGCCGCGGCGCGATGTTGGCTGACGAGGTATCGACGATGACGTTGCCAGCCGGCGTGACGATCATAAACGTGTTGCCAAAGCCGATGCCCTGGTAGATGGCGTCGGTGACCTTCAGGGCTTCTTTCTGGCCTTCGCCGATCCGCGTAAAGTCGGCGGCCTGCCGCGGGGCGATCTGGCCAAAAGCGTTTTGCGCATAGGCGCCGCGGTGCATAACGACGACGAAGAGGCCAGCCAAGAGCAGAGCGGCACCAAATTTGGACGACATGGCGCACCTTTTTATTTGGCGAGATTGGTGGCAACGGTGCGGCACATTGTGATATCGTCGGCCGAAGCGTGCAACGCATCGATCCAAGCTGGCTGATCGAAAGGCAACGGCAGGACCCATGAAAACCATCATCCCAGTCGCGGCACTCCTGGTATGCCTGGGGGTAGCCGGCACTGCGGCCTACTCGAGCGCCGCGCCTCCCAAGTTTTCGATCGAAACCGTCGCCGGCAATGGAAAGGAAGGCGACATTTCCGGACCGATGCCTGCACTCTCCGCCCCGGTTGGGCTGCCGTTTGGCGTCGAAGTCGGCCCGGATGGCGCGCTCTATATCACCACAATCGGCGCGCATCGTGTGTTGCGGCTGGATCGTACCACGAACCAGTTAACGAGCGTTGCCGGCAACGGCATAAAGGGCTACTCGGGCAACGGCGGGCCGGCCAACCAAGCCCGCTTGAACGAACCCTATGAAGTTCGCTTCGACAAAGAGGGCAATATGTACTTCGTGGAGATGCAGAACCATCTCATTCGGCGAGTCGATGCGTCGAGAGGCGTGATCTCGACCATCGCCGGTGACGGGCACAGTGGCTTTGCCGGCGATGGAGGACCGGCGAAGAAAGCCCGCTTCAAGCAGCCACACAGCATCGCGCTCGATGAACAAGGCGACATCTACGTCGCCGACATCGGCAATCATCGCATCCGCCGCATCGATTCAAGAGCAGGAAAGATCGCAACCATCGCAGGCACGGGCGAGCACGCGCTTCCAGTCGATGGTGAAAGCGCGCGCGGAAAGCCGATTCTTGGCCCGCGGGCACTTGCGATCTCCGGCCGCACCCTGTGGATCGCACTGCGCGAAGGCAACAGCGTGTGGAAGCTGGATCTCGATCGTGGCACCATTCATCACGTGGCCGGCACGGGAAAGGCAGGCTACAGCGGCGATGGCGGACCGGCCAGGCAAGCGACCTTCAACGGGCCAAAGGGAATCGCGGTCAGTCCGGATGGCTCGGTGCTGGTGGTCGATTCAGAAAATCAGGTGGTGCGCGCGATTGAGCCGGCCAGTGGCCTGATTTGCACAGTAGCCGGTGGCGGCCCGCAAGCGCGCGGTTTTGCCGGCGACAAGTCAAATGCGCTCGACGCGCAGGTCGATCGCCCACACGGCATTGGGATCGCGCCCGGCGGCGGGTTTTATTTAGGCGACACCAACAACCACCGCGTGCGCTGGGTCCACCAATAAGGCCAAGGCGATCGCCCGCGCCGGCGTTCGCTATTGCTCGAGACGGTAGAGGTGCGTCTTGGTGCGCAGGTAAATCGCCTTGTCGTAGACGGCGGGCGACGCCATGCAGCCGGCCTCCAGCATATTGGTCGCGAGCAGCTCGATGTTGCGGTCGACCGATAGCACGAACGTCTTTCCGTCCTGGTTCGGAAAGTACAGATGGCCCTCCGCGTAGATCGGCGACGACGAAAACTCTCCTTCCAAGCGACGCTGACGAACGGGCTTGCCGGTGGCGGCCTCGATGCACGAAGCCACGCCCGCATCGCTCACCATGAAGATCAGATCGTCCACCAGAATGGGCGACGAGCGCGCCGGCACGCCTTGGCTACATTTCCACTCGACAGCCGACTCGGTTACATCGCCTTTTCCGCCCACGCGCATGGCAAACAGCTTGAAGCCGCCGGAGGCCGTATTCAAGTAGAGCCTGCCGTTCGCGAAGATGGGCGGCATGCAGGCGTTCATGCCGCCGTGTCGCATGCGCCACAGCTCCTGGCCCGTGGGCGGATCGTAAGCGATGGTCGCGCCGGCGCTGGGATAGACAAGCTGCTTCTGGCCGGCGACGGTGATCACCTTGGCAGTGCCATAAGCCTTTTTCACGTCGCCGTCGTCGGATTCGTATTCAATATT
>DATJEN010000204.1:0-56909 GCA_035496575.1 Pirellulales bacterium | reverse complement strand
CAACCAAAACAAGTAGTTGTCGCCTGCTTCAGAAGCCCGTGGCCGGGCTGCCGGCCGCGGGCTTTTTTGCTGCGCTGGCCGTGGCGGCCGTGCGGTAGTCGGCCATCTCGCGACGGGCGACGCTCACCTGTGAAATGGCTTTGGCGACGCGCCGCTGCACCCACGCCATGCTCATCAGCCGCGGCACGATCGCCAACGAGATGCGCCGGCTGATGCTGCCTCCCTTGGGCGTCAAAATCTCGAAGGCCAGATCCGTTCCATGCACGACGCGCCGCGCCACCGGCAGCCGCTGCCGTTCGTAGTCGTCCAATAGCGAGTCGGGCGCACCGGAGCGCAGCACGGCGGCGAGCTTGTTCGCCAGGTTGAGCGCGTCGAGGATGCCCGTATTCATGCCCTGGCCGCCGGCCGGACTGTGAATGTGAGCGGCATCCCCCGCCAGAAACACGCGCCCTGCGCGGAAGCGGCTCACCAGCCGGTGATGCAAGCGAAACCGCGTCAGCCACACGAATTTGTCGAGCTCGACCCGCTCCGGCAGGAGCCGCTCGACGAGCTGGCAAAACTCTTGCTGCGAGATTTCCGGGCCCGGGTCCAGCCCCGGCTGTTTCGTTTCGGCGAGAATCAAGCGAAAGAAACCAGGCTCGCCCGGCAGCGGAAAACAGCCGGCAATTCCGTTCTCGGTCAGGTAGGCGCGGGCGGCCGTGTGATTCCAGCGCCAGCGCAGCACCACGTCGCCCAGCACAAAATTACCTTCGTACGTGCCTCCGGCAAACGGAATTCCAACCTCGTGCCGCACGACGCTATGCGCGCCGTCACAACCGACCACGAAATCGGCTTCGATCGATTCGCTGCCCCCCTCGACCAGGCATCGCGCAAGCGGCCGATCGCCGCCGGTCTGCAAGCCGGCTAACGCGGTGCTCCGCTCGACGCGCAGACCCGAGCGCTGGCACTCCTCTTCCAGGAACTGCTCGGTATACGACTGTGGCAGCAGCAGCAAGAAATTGAATTGGCTGGGGATGCTGCTCAAGTCCAGGCGCACCGGAGCGCGCCGGTTCACATGCAAGAATGCCTCGCGCGCGACATGTCCAGCGGCCACCATCCGCGCGGGCAAGTCGGCTCCGAAAAAATGTCCCAGCGCCTCGAGGATCCCCGCCTGCACGCCGATGGCCTTGGTTTTGTCGGTGCGCTCGGGCGTGCGATCGATAATGCGGGTGCGCACCCCCAAGCGGGCCAGGGCCGCGCCAAGCGTGAGGCCGGTTGGCCCCGCGCCGACGACCAGAACCTCAGTGCGTGCGGACGAGCTCATGTCGCTTGACCAACCTGGTCCGCATGCAAGGAATCAAGGATTAAAGTCGTCGTGGTACGCGCCTGGCGGGCGCACATTGGGAGCGGAGTAGGGGGTGCTGTAGGGTTGACGCGGCTGCACGTTAAAGGGGGACAGCGGCTGCTCAACAAAGCCGGTGGGGGCGGGTTGCCGCTGTGGAAACGGAGAACGCGCGAGCGGCGGAAGAGCGTTGCCAAATTGTGGGCCATTGCCAAAGTTCTGCTGCCCACCGAATGGATTGGCCGGCGGATATCCGCCGGCACGTCGCGAATCGAAGCCGTCGCTACGACCTCCCGTTCGCGCGCCTGCGTTGCGAGAGCCGGGCCGCGCGGCGGCCTTCCCCTTTCCGCGCGGGTCTGCTTGCCTTGGCGGCTGTGGGAATGCATCCGGGAATGCATCGTTGTTGGTGAGGTCCTCGTCGAAGCCCGACTGTTCCTGAGCTAAGTCGCGAGTGTTGCGCCGCTGGGATTGTGGCTGAGGTTGTGGCAGGACGCGCTCAGCGGGTTGGGGCGGCGCTGCGGTGGTCTCTGGCGTCGGAGTGGTGCGAAGCAGCCGCCGGGAATTCAGGCCTTGCAGGCCTTGGCCGAGACCTTCACTGCGTGAGCCAACCCCAGCCGGCTTTTCGTCGCTCTTGCTGGTATCCGCGATGGGTTCGGCCGTCTCGACGCGGGCCGGCTCGGCAACCACGTCCGGAAGCTGCGAGTAGATCTCCTTCAACCGCGGATCACGCTCGCGGGCCTTCTTTTCATCAGCCGCCGATTCATCCGGTTTGCCCAAGTCGCGATAAGCCAGCGAGCGACTGTACAGCGGCTCGGGATTGTCCGGCGCAAACTCGTTGGCGTGCGTAAAATCGTCGATGGCTAGCTCGAGATCGCCCGGCTTGTTCCGCGAGTGATAGGCTCGCCCGCGGTACAGATAGGCATCCGCGTCGCGCGGATTGAGCCGCAACGCCTGCGTGCATTCGTTGATCGCATCGTCGTAGTGACCGGCGCGCACGAGTTGCTCTGGCGTCAAGGGCGCCGACTGACCGCAGCCGGCGCACACGAGCACAGCCAATAGCAAAGAAGCCTTGCGAATCATGGTCGTTGCACACCAGCAGAGCCGAAGCCGGGTCACCTCTGAATCATACCTCGGCCCCCCCGCCGAGCAATCTGAATCCAGCGGGTCGGCCCGGCTAGGAACTGTCGTCGCGTTTTTGGTCCTCTCAACCTATACTGCCGCCCGAAAACACGTTACTACGCCGATAGCCCATTCGCTCTCGCTCGCAAATGCAGGTCAGCGTTCAATCGGCCCGGGTCACCTATGAGGGCGCCATCGCGGCCTTGGATGGCGTGGGGTTGGAGATCGCGCCGGGAGAGTTGGTTTCGGTCGTCGGCCCGTCTGGCTGCGGTAAATCGACTTTGCTGCGGCTGATCGCGGGGCTCATCCAGCCATCGTCCGGCTCGGTGAGCCTGTCCGGTCAGAGTCCGCGCGCGGCGCGAGGCTCGGGACGGCTGGCGTTCGTCTTTCAAGATGCGACGCTCCTCCCTTGGCGCAGCGTGGCGGCGAACGTGGCTCTGCCGCTCGAGCTGCAGCGCACGCCGGGGCGTAACCGCGCCGAACTTGTGAGCCGCGCGCTCGAACTGGTCGCGCTGGGCGAATTCGCGCGGCGCTATCCCGATCAACTCTCCGGCGGAATGCGCATGCGCGCGTCGCTTGCGCGCGCGATCGTCACACAGCCCAAGTTGATGTTGCTCGACGAGCCTTTTGGCGCCCTGGATGACATCACGCGCCACATGCTCAACGAAGAGCTGGCCAACTTGTGGGCCCGCGACCGTTGGACGGGGGTGTTCGTGACGCACAACATTGCCGAGGCGGTATTCTTGAGCAAGCGCGTGTTGGTGATGAGCCCGCGGCCCGGCCGCATCGTGGCCGAGGTTCCCATTCCCTTCGATTTTCCACGCGACCCGGCGCTGCGGGCCCGCGCGGAATTTGCGAAGCTCACGGGCGAGGTGTCGCGGCATCTGCGAGGAGCGCTCGCATGATTCGCGCGCGGAATTGGGTTTTGGGAACGATGCTGCCGCCGGCCGTTTTTTTCGCGCTTGTGGTGTTGCTATGGCAGTTGGCCACGAGCGTGTGGAAACTTCCCACTTACCTGGTGCCCACTCCGCTCGAGGTGTTCGAGGCCGGCCAAGAGCACTTCGCGGACCTGCTGGCGGCCACTCGTCTCACTGGCGCCGGGGCGCTAGCGGGCTTCGCGCTCGCGTTGGTGTTCGGCACCGCCACCGGGCTTCTGTTCGCGCAATCGCGGATCATCGAGCGCAGCTTGTATCCCTATGCGATCTTCCTGCAAACGGTTCCGATCGTAGCGATCGCGCCCGTGATCGTGATGTGGTTCGGGCACGGTTTTAGCGGCGTGGTCGCGGTGTCATTCATCTTGAGCTTGTTCCCGATCATTACCAACGCCACGGCCGGGCTGACGACCATCGACGCGAACCTGCTCGAGCTTTTTGAAGTCTACGATGCCGGCGCGCTGGCGGTCCTGTGGAAACTGCGCCTGCCCAACGCCGTGGGCTATCTGGTCACGGGGGCCAAGATATCCTGCGGCTTGTCCGTGATCGGCGCCATTGTGGGCGAGATTTCCGCGGGCTTCGGCAGCCAAAGTTTCGGACTGGGCTACGTGATTACGGCGGCTACGGGTAAGCTGGACACGGCCTACGCCTTTGCGGCCATCTTGTGTTCAACGTTGTTGAGCCTCGCCATCTTTACCGCGGTGACTCTGCTCGGAAATTGGATACTCGCGCGCTGGCACGTCAGCGGGCCGCGCCGCGCAACCGTCAAACCTTAGCCATTTCGAGGACGGACCATGAACTCAAACAGATTTGCATGGATTGCAAACCTTACCGCCATCTTGTTCGCGGTGTCGCTTGCCGGTTGCGGCAAGTCGCCTGCCCCCGCCGCGAAGGTTTCTCATGCTGGCGCGGACCACCACGCCCAAGTTGCCGACGAAGAAGAGCAGGCCGATCCCACCTTGACCGCGGTGACCTTGCAACTGAATTGGTTTCCCGAAGCCGAGCATGGCGGATACTTCGCGGCGCTGGTGCATGGCTACTACCGCGAAGCAGGTTTGAACGTGCGCATTCTGCCCGGCGGAGCCGACACTCCGGTGGTGCAGCAGGTTGCCGGCCGCGCCGTCACATTCGGCATTATCAATGCGGACAAGATTCTCTTTGGCCGAGCGGCACAGGCCCCGGTGGTCGCGGTCATGGCGCCCTTGCAGGTCAGCCCGCGATGCCTGATTGTCCACAAAAGTTCTGGAATCAAAGATTTCGACGACTTGAAAAACATGACGCTCGCGATGTCGAACGTGGACGCGTTTGCGAATTATTTGCGATACAAGCTGCCGCTGCCCGGCGTCAAGATCGTTCCCTATGCCGGCAATGTGGCCCAGTTCCTCATCGACAAGCACTACGCCCAGCAGGGCTATGTCTTCAGCGAGCCTTTCGTGGCGCGCAAGAAAGGGGGCGACCCCAAGGTGCTGATGGTCTCGGACATGGGCTTCAATCCCTATACGAGCGTGCTGATCACGCACGACGATCAGCTCGAGGAGCACGCCTCGATCGTACGCAAGATGGTGGCGGCGTCGGTTCGCGGCTGGGAAAAATACTTGGAAGAGCCCCAACAGGCGAATGAGCGCATTCATAAAATGAATCCCGAGATGGATCTGGACGTGCTGGCCTATGGCGCGGAAACTCTGAAACCGCTGGTCATGGATCAAGTGGCCGAGCAACGCGGCGTGGGCATCATGACCCGTGCCCGTTGGCAGGCCCTTTCAGATCAATTGGTGGAATCGAAACAGCTCAAGCCGGCGCAGGCGGACATTGCCGGCGCATTTACGAACCGGTTTCTGCGGCCTGAAGAGCGCGACGCCAGCCGTCCGCAAACCAAGCGCGAGTAGCGCGGCGCTGCCGATCGCGCAGTCCGGACAGGGGGCGTCTTGCACGATCATTCAGGGCATCACCACGGCCACGGCTCCTTGCGCGCGCAAAACCGCACGCGGCTGGCCTGGACGCTGGGACTGACGCTCGTGTACATGCTGGCCGAAGCCATCGGCGGATATTGGGCCGACTCCTTGGCCTTGATTGCCGATGCCGGCCACATGCTCTCGGACGCCGTGGCGCTGGGGCTCAGCTTGTTCGCCTCGTGGATCGCCGCCCGGCCGGCCACTTCGCAGCACACGTACGGCTACTATCGCGCCGAAATCCTCGCCGCCCTGGCCAATGGAGCGCTGTTGATCGCGATAACCATTGGCGTGTTCATCGAAGCCGCGCGGCGTCTGGGCGCGCCGCAAGCAGTCGAAGGGCCGCTGATGCTGGGCATCGCTGCCGGCGGACTGCTGGTGAACCTTCTCGGGATGGGCATCCTGCACTCCGGCAAATCCGAAAGCCTGAACATGCACGGGGCCTGGCTGCATCTGTTCACCGACGCACTGGGCAGCGTGGCCGCGCTCGTGGCCGGCGGGCTGATCTGGTCCCTCGGTTGGTATGCTGCCGACCCAATCGCGTCGGTCTTGATCGGCATTTTGATCATCTACTCGTCGTGGCACCTCGTCATGCAAGCGATTTCCATTCTGATGGAGCGTACGCCCGGCCATCTCGACGTCGACGCTGTCCGCAACGCGATGCTCTCGGCCGATGGCATCCTGGAAGTCCACGACCTGCACATCTGGACCATCACCAGCGGCATGGAGTCGCTATCGGCGCACGTCGTTCTGGCGGCGGGATTCGAAACGTACGACGCTCTCGACCGTTTGCGCGACTTGCTGCACGATCAATTTGGCATCGATCACATCACCATTCAGATCGAGCCCGAAGGCCCAGCGCGGTGCCGCAATTCGTTCTGAGAAGTAGGGATTAGGGGTTGGGGTTAGGGATTGGGGATAAATGTTAGTGCATACTCGTTCTTCTAACCCCCAACCCCTAACCCTAACACCTAATCCCTAACACCTAACCCTTACTCTCGACCATTTTGCGTTTCTCGCGCACGAACTTCAGGTGATGCTCCAGGTGGTCGACGTAGGTTTGGAGCAGATCGGTCAACGTGACGCGGCCACGTTCGTTGTGATTGCCCGTGCGTGCAAACGCCTGCTCCGGCAACCGCCGCAAAATCTCGGCGGTGAGCTGCCGATTCTTTTCAAAAACGTCGCAGGCCATCTGCGTGTCGAGCTCCTCGTAGAACAAACCCTTGCCAAACGCCGTCTCGTCGTAGCCAATCAGCGTTGGCTCTTTGGTCTCGACCGCAACGCGCTTCATGCGGTCGGACGCGATCAAGTCGCTATCCATCAGGTGCAGCACGATTTGCTGGATGCTCCACGTGCCGGGCACGGGCAGTGCGTTGAGTTGCTCGCGGCTGAGGCCCGCGATGGCGGGGCGCAACTGGGTGGCGCCGGCGGCGTATCGTTCAACGAGCTGGCGGGTCATTTGTGTTGGCTCCTCGTGGTGATCTGGAGATTTCGAGCGCTCGCTCGCGCTAGCTGACATGCCGCCGGGCCCAACGGTTCGCGCCGCGATGCCCTCTGGCGTCAGCTATTCTGGCCGCGTGCGCTCGGCAGCCTGGCCCGCTTCCAATAGGGCTAAGAGCTCTTTGACGATCGCGGGCTCGGCGAGCCAGCGGTTGCGCGTCTCGGCCGGGTCTTCAGCCAGGTTGTATAGCTGACCCTGCGGCCCGTCCGGGTCGGGCGTGACTTGCTTGGGTTCGCTAAAACCATGCGAGCCAAGCTTGGTGGCTAACTTCCACGCGCCTCGCCGGATGCCGAGCGTGCCGTCAGCGGCCTGGTGAATCAGCGATTCGCGCGGTGGATATTTGGACGGCTGTCCGCTGATGGCCGCTAAAAAGCTGAAGCTATCTTCGGCCTCGGCCGCTGCCAGCCGCAGTTCGAGTATCTCGGCCACGGTGGCAAAAACATCCGTGAGACACACGAGCTTCTCGCGTCGGCTGCCGGCCGCCGTGACTTTCGGCCAGCGCACGACGAACGGAACGCGGTGGCCGCCCTCCCAGATATCCGCCTTCATGCCGCGCCAATTCGCATTGGAGCGATGCTTCCACTGTTCAATATCGGTCGCTAGCCAATGAGCACCATTGTCGCTGGTAAAGATGACGAGCGTTTGTTCGGCCAACTTTTGTTTTTCAAGCGTATCGAGCACCTGTCCCACCACCGCGTCCACCTGCATGACAAAGTCGCCATAGTACCCGACCTTGCTCCGCCCGCGGTATTCGTCGGTCGGCATCCACGGCGTGTGAGGCGCGGTAAGCGGCAAGTATAAGAAGAAGGGCTTGCCGGATTCTTGCCGCGAAATGAACTCGACGGACTTCTGGACAATGGCGGGCAACGTATCCACGTGCCGGAAACCCGGAGCGATCGCGCCTTCGCGCCAGAATCCGTTACCGCCGTATCGCCGCATCGCGCTTGCCGCAATGGTCTCGCTGGGAAAGGCAGTCGGCTTTTCGTTCTCAACAAACACATAGGGTGGCATGTCGAGCGAAGCCGGCAAAACGAACGACTCTTGAAAGCCAGCCGCCATCGGCCCGGGCGAAAGTGAACGAGCGTAGTCGGCCGGTTCTGTCTGTCCCAGTCCCAGGTGCCACTTGCCAAAACAAGCGGTGCGGTAACCGGCCGCGGTGGTCAACGTGGCCAGCGTCGAGCGGCCCGGTTCAACCAGCGCCCGCGAGTAACCGTTGAGCACGCCCGACTTCAGTCGCGTTCGCCAGCAATAGCGCCCCGTCAGCAATCCATACCGCGTGGGCGAACATACGGAGCACGGCGTGTGTGCATCGGTGAAGCGAGCGCCCTGCGCCGCAAGCGCATCGATGCGTGGCGTTGCGATCTTCGAGTCCGGGTTGTAGCAACTGACGTCACCGTAGCCCAAATCGTCGGCCAGGATCAGGACGATGTTAGGCTTATCGGCCGCAAAGCCCGTGGCCGCGACATACGCGAGGGCACACGCGAGCAGTGGGGCAGGGGAGATGCGCATGGCCGCCATTGTCGGCGCTCGATCGCGCAATTTCCACCCCCGCGGGTTCCGTCAATCGCGCGGGCGGCGCGGGGCGTGTGCCTGTTGCTTGGCCTTGAGCAGCCGCTCGGTATACCCATCTGGCTCCGATGGGTTGCTGGTTTCGAGCGTGGGTTGCGGCCGCTGCTGGCCTTCCGAGTCGACTTTGGTCACCGAGGCTGCCGCATGCCGCCTGCTGAAGGTATCGGCAAGCTGTTGCTTGCGGCTGCGCAGTACGCTCAGCGGACCACCGGCCTCGGGCGCGCGTCGGGCATTCCGCCTGTCGCGCACACGGCCGAGCACGGCCTGGCCTGGCAATCGCTCCCACTGCACGCGGCGGACCAACACGTCGCCCAGGAAGACGCAGCTCGCCAAAAACAGCGCGAGCGGCCAGGCATCGCGGGCGCTGGCCCCATGTGCGAGCCCGTCGCGAAAGAAGCTCGTCTGCTCGTCTTCGCTTGCGAGGGTTTGCTCGAGATTGACCACGGCGCCGGCCTTGCCATTTTTCGGCGCGATGCCGGCGAGCGTGCGCAAGAGTGGCTGGTTGATGCCGCGCTCTTTGAATTCCTCGGAATAGGGAATGTTGATCCCAACTCGGACCAGCGGCTGGTTGGAGCCCGTTGCCAGGGCGATAAAGTAGTTTCCGCTCCGCTCGGTCTCCAAGTCACCCTCATAGCGGCCCGGAGCGGTCTTCTTTAAAACCACGGGTTCGCCGGCCCCGCTCGGTCCGACCATCGAGCCGACGAGCTCCAGCCGCGCCACGTCGGCGGGCTCCTCTTCAATGGCGGTCGCGACCATGCGCGTCTTGCCGTTCTCGGTGAGCGTGCTGACGATGTATCGCTCTTCGTCCTCGCCCGGGCGGAGTGCCCAGCGCACGACTTGGCTGAAGAAGCGGCCATACTCGGGCCAGGCAAGCCAGTTTCGAGCCCAGCGCGCTCCGGCATCGGTGGTTAGCGCGACGGCCTTGCCCAAGCCATAGGTCCAACCGGCCAAGACAGGCGTCCGACTTTCAGGCTGTGCCGACACAAGCGACACTTCAACGAGCGGGCTGTCCTTGGCGCTTGTGCGCACAAGTCCCGTAATGCTTGGAAGCTCACTCACGCCGCGGAGCATTTCGTGAGAGAGCGCGATCGCCGGTTGAAAACCTGAGGAATTCTCATACACCACGGGGCGAGCCACGCGGCGGGTCTCGCTGGTGAAAATCCGCGGTAGCGCGCTTGGGCTGTTGGCGACATAGAATCGTCCGCCGCCTGCATCGGCGATGTCTTCCAGCAACTGGCGAGCGGGATCGGCGCCAATCGCCACCGTGGTGATCGTGACACCCGCTTTGCGAATCGATTGTGCGAACTGGGCGTAGTCGGCGCCCTTGGTCTCGCCGTCGGTGAGCAGGATCATGTGCTTCAGCGATGCTTGGCAAGAAGCCAGCGCGGCGAACGCCATTTGCATGGCGGGTTCGAGATTGGTGCCTCCGCCCGCGTCCAGCCGTGAGATTCCCTTGGCGATGGCGGCCCGCTCCGAAGCCCGCACCAGCGGCACGACCCATTCACCTTCGTCGTTGAATGCGACCACGCCCAGAAAATCGTGTGGCCCGAGTTGCTCGGCGGCGGCCAAGGCGGCGGCCTTGGACATGGCGAGCTTTTCTCCCGTCATCGAGCCCGAGCGATCGATGACAAGCACGACCGCGCCGACCGGCAAAACTTTTTTTCCTTTGGGCTGAAAATCGACAGGCATGGCCTTCTCGAGCAGCGTGCCCGTCCAACCTCCTGCGCCAAAACTGTTGGGCCCGCCCAGCACGATCAAGCCGGCGCCCAATTGTTGCGTGTTGTCGACCAGGCGTTCGATCTGCTCGTCGCCGATCAGGCTCACGTCATCGGCCAAATCGGCCGATGCGCGCGCCAAATCCGCCAGGATCACGGCATCGAAGCGTTGCAATTCAATCGCCGAACCTGGCAACCGCGCAGGTGAGGTGACCGTGACTTGCAGGCCATCCGCGCGCAACTGCTCCACCAGGTGCGCGATTTCCGCCGGCCGCGCCGGATCGGCCACCACCAGCACGTGCGCCTGTCCGCGCACGAAGACGAACGTGGAGGCGAGATTGTTTTCGGCGCGGGCATCTTGCCGCGCATCGTCGGGGACAAATCGCGCTTCATACGTGTAGAAGTCAGGCGTGTCGAGTTGTTGACGCACGGCCAGCACGCGCTTGCCGGGTCCGAGCAGCACGCTCTCGTCGCTCACCGTCTGGCTCGCGTCCGTCGAGCGGCGCTCCAGCGTGATCCGTCCGGCAGTTTGGCCGCTGGAGGGCGAGTCGTTGTCGAGCACGATACGGACTTCGAACGGAGTACCTCGCCGCGGCTCGCCCATCACCGTCACTTTGTCGATCCGAACGTCGCTCAAACTGGCGGGTCGCAGCGGAACGACGTCGATCCCGATCGAGTCGTCGGCCAACAGCCGGGCTTGTTCGAGCGCATCGCCGTAGTTCTGATTTCCATCGGTAAGGACCACGACGCGCTTGGCGCCTTCTGGCGGAAACGAGGCTTGCGCGAGCTTAAGCGCTTCCGCCAGGTTCGTATGCTCGGCGTCGAGCGCGGTCTCGGCGCGCCTGGCGAGGGGAGTCGGATCGTCGGCCAACGCGGTCTCGATGGCGCCTTCGCGCGCGAATGCGATGATGCCGGCGCGATCGCCGCGGGCCTGGTTGCGCTCGTCCATCGATGCGTTCACGAAGCTGGTGGCCGCATCGAGCTCGTCAGGCGCAATGCTCAGCGAGCGATCGATCAGGTAGAACACGTTGACGCGATTGCTCGTACGCGAGATTTGCACTTCGGCCAGCGCCAGCACGATGCCGACCACGACCAGCGTGCGCAAGGCGAGCGATGGCCAACGGACGCGCGCGCCAGAAATCCGCCACCCGTGAATGCTCATCCCCCAAAACACGGGCAGCACGATGAGCAGCGCAAGCCAGCGCGGCTCTTCGAATCCCAGGCTGTAGTCGGAAAGAAAGGGCATGCTTGCGTGGAAGGCGTAGCGCGTAGCCACTCGTGCGCGGTAGGCCTCCGCACGAGAGCAGCCGGATGAGCGACCCATCTACACTATAGGCAGTGGTGGGCGCGTCGGCCAAAAGGCCGGTTATTTAAGCCGCTGCACGCCGTCGCAGATGCTTGGGACGGTTGACGCGCGTGGCCAGGCCGCACAGCTCAAGCAACCGAATGATGGCGTACATGCCATCCAGTTCCCACCAAAGATGGGCGTTGGAAGCGCTCGTGGGGTCGGCATGATGATTGTTGTGCCAGCCCTCGCCGGTGGTCAGTAGCGCGACCAGCCAATTGTTGCGGCTGTTCTCGCGCGTTTCATACGTTCGGTAGCCGTACAGGTGCGTCAGAGAATTGACGGACCAACTGATGTGCCAGACGCAAACCGTTCGCAACACAACTCCCCAGGCAACCAGGCTCGCGCCAAACTGTAGCCCACCCAGCGCGGTGCCGCTCATCAACCGGCCGGTTACATACCCGGCGACGAAGTAAATGGCGCCATGGCCCAGGTAAATCCAAACTGGCAGGAGCGTTCTCTCCAGACGCATGTAGAACGGGTCGCGCAGGATGTCGCGCGCATAGCGCTCATAGGCCGACAAGCACCGCACCTCGCGATTTTCAATCAGCAGCCAGCCCATGTGGCTCCACAAAAAGCTGACCAGCGGGCTGTGGGGATCGGGCTTGGCGTCCGATTCGTTGTGATGCAAGCGGTGCGTCGCGACCCAACTGCCCGGCGCATCTTCCATGCAGCACAGCGCGACAACGGTCAAGAAATGTTCGAGCCACAGCGGGCAGCAAAAACTGCGATGCGCGAGCAGGCGGTGATAGCCAATGTTGATGCCCAGGCCGCCGTAGAAATACGTGCCAACGAGCAGCAAGGTGACGCCGGTCCAGCTAAACAGCCAAGGAATGAAGCATGCCAGCGCGAGCAGGTGGATCGCGGCAATCGGCGCTGCATAGCGCCAGGCAATGCGGGTCGTCACAGCGGCAGGACGATCGAGTCGCCCTGCGTAAATCGCGTCCATCGCGAATTGACCCCGATTTCCAACTTGGCCCGCAGTATTCTATCCCGTTGCTTAACCCATGGCGAGCTTAGTTATCGCGCGCCGAGAAAGCTGGTGAAACCCGGCGCATTTACCGCCAGACGCATTGTCTGGAAGCCGTGCTGGTTGACATGCGCGATCACGGGGGCTAGCGAATTGGACTGGCTCGACCGCCAACCGGCCTCGCGCGAACAGGCGCAGGGCTGTCGCGGTTTCCCATGGCCGATTTGGTGGTCTGACAATACCTCGGCCCTTGATCTACAACTCACCCTCCGACGCCCCTTTGCTAGCCACCTGATTGGGTCGAGGTTTTGTTTTCAGACCGACATCATGATGCGACTCGCATTAGACTTGCTGATGCTGCGTTGGACGGTGGTATTCTGGGGTGAGCCTGGCCGCACCTTACGCTCTTGTAAGCTTTGGCATGCCTTTGAGGCCACAAAGTCCGGGGCTATAGTGCGAGTATAAATTGGACGAAGTGCTCCCATCGACTCGCTTGGACGGAAGCGCGGCGCTGGCGACGCCCAGTCATCCATTGGGCCTTCTTGAGCTTTCGGCGATCCGAGCGCCGTCCTGATTCGCAGCGCCGTATCGCGACTCGTCGCTCCGCAGATTGACCATGACGCAGCTTGATACGGTGTCCGCTCATGATGCGGTCGACCCGCGCCACGCGGACCTCGAGCGCGCGATCAAGTACGCCGCCGAGCTGCTGCCACTGCCGGGGCCCATCACGGCTTTCGCCTTTCTCAACACGCTGCAGGCGCTGGAAGACCTGACCTTCGACCAGGGCATGCGTAAAGGCGCCAGGCTGTATGGCGCCCAGCCTTACCTGGCCGAGCAGCAATATCGCGACAAGATCACGCGCGGCCGGATTCGCGTGAGTGATCTCGAGGCCACGCTCGCCCAGGAACTGGGGGACGATGGCCGCACGGAAATTGCCGGCCTCACGACGCGCTTCGATTTGCGACTGGCCATGCTCCAGTATCCCTTGCGCGTGGGGCCGCCCGAGGAGGTGCGCTGGTTCGTGTTGGAGACCGACGCGCTCAAGCACATGCGCGCCGAAACGCCGCTTGCCGTCCACGAACGTTTTCTAGAGGAGACGGAGCGCTGGGCCATGCGCGACCTGCGCACGCAGAGCGGAAATGGCCGCTCGCGCAAGCGCCCCTATCGCCGCATCGAAAAGCTCGTCGGCGAAATCCTGGAGAGTTTCGGCGAAGCCAACATCGAAGACTGGAGCGAGGCGACCTGGGAGTCCTTCTCACTGCAAACGCTGTGGTCGATTTGCTTGGAGGGCATGCAGGCCGTCGCGGCGCCCGCGCCCCCGCGCCGCATGGCGCTGCGGCATCGCGACTTGCTGCTGCAAACCACCACCGTGGACAGTGACGCGCTGGTGAACGAATTGCTCGGCCGCTTCTGCGCGGCCTTCACTGATCAAGGATTTGCCCGTTGGCCGCTGCCGGGACGCGAGCTGGGTTTCTTCAAAGCCTTTTGCGAGTTGTATCGCCAGCCAGGCGGCCCGCCTTGGCCGTGGGCCCGTGGTTTGGCGGCCGAGCTGGCGCGCATCGAAGACAGCGGGCAGGACGCGCTTGCTTCCATCGCCGAATCGCTCGAATTGCTCGGCGTGAGCCCTTACGAGCAAGATGATTTTGTCGCCGCCGCCTTGCTGGGCCTGCGCGGCTGGGCCGGCATGATCTGGCACATGGAAACCCGCGGGGATCGCGTGCCGGTGCCCGTTCCGCCGGGAACCTTGGTCGAGTTCCTGGCCGTGCGGTTGATCCTCGAGCGGCTGGCGATCGCCTACGTGGCTCGTCAGACCATCGGCTACGACGGGCCACTCGACGAGCTGCGCGACGTGGCCCGCGGAATGATTGGCCGCCAGCCGACCGCCTCAACCGAACAGCGCGCCTTCGTGGTGTTTCAGCTCGCGCAAGTTCTGGGCTGGTGTCCGCCCGCGCTGTTCCGCTTGTCGAACGAGGAGTGGTGGGCGCTGGTGCGCGAGATCGAGTTGTTTCAGAACCTGGACCGCCGCTACATCCTGCACCAGGCCTTCGAGCGTCGCTATCGCATCCAGGTTCTGGATGCCATCGGCGTTCATGCGCGCAAGACCCCCGAGCGCGTCAAAAACCCTCGATTCCAGGCGTGTTTTTGCCTGGACGCGCGAGAAGAGTCGTTTCGCCGCCACTTGGAAGAGATTGCCCCCGAGGTCGAAACCTTTGGTTTGCCGGGGTTCTTTGGAGTGGCCATGTATTTTCGGGGCGCCGCCGATGCCAACTTCGTGGCGCTCTGCCCAGTGGTGATCAAGCCGCAGCACTGGGTGGTGGAGGACGTGGTGTACACGCTGGAAGACACGCACCGCCGCCGGGCCATGACGCGCCGCGCGGTGGGCACCGCCTCGCACCAGGTACATGTTGGCAGCCGCAGCATGGCAGGCGGCGTGCTGGTAACGAGCACCCTGGGCGTCCTCGCGTCGATCCCGCTCGTCGCGCGGGTGTTGTTTCCGCGGCTCACGGCGCGCATCCGCCGCACCGCCAGCAGCTTGTTTCAAACGCCGCCGGTTACCCGCTTGCGACTCGAGCGGCAGACCCAGCAGCCCGGCACCGGCGAGGACCAGATCGGCTACTCACTGGAAGAAATGGCCAACATCGGCGAGCGCATGCTGCGCGATATTGGTCTGACCAGCAATTTTTCTCGCCTGGTGTTTTTCTTCGGGCATGGCTCGTTCTGCCTGAACAATCCGCATCGCTCGGCGTACGACTGCGGCGCGTGCTCGGGCACGCCCGGCGGCCCGAACGGCCGCGCGCTGGCGTATATCCTGAACGACTTTCGCGTGCGCGACATTCTTGCCCGCCGTGGGCTGGTGATACCGGCCGAGACGCGTTTCATTGGCGGGTTGCACAACACGGCCGTCGACTCGATCACGTTTTTGGATCTCGATTTGCTGCCCAAGTCGCACCTGCACGATTTCGAGGCCGCTCTTGCGACGCTTAAAGAAACCTGCGAACGCAATTCCCATGAGCGCTGCCGCCGCTTCGAATCCGCTCCGCTCAACATGACGTTCGAAGCTGCGCACCGTCATGCCGAAGAGCGCAGCGAGGACCTGGCTCAAACACGCCCGGAGTTCGGCAATGCCTCGAACGCCGTGTGCTTCGTGGGCCGTCGCGAACGCACGCGCGGGTTATACATGGACCGCCGCACATTCTTGACGTCCTATGATCCGAAGCAAGACGATGCCGAACACACGATTCTGGCGCGCATTCTGGCGCCCGCGGTGCCCGTGTGCGAGGGCATCAACATGCAGTACTACCTGTCCTACGTCGACAACCGCGGTTGGGCCTGCGGAACCAAACTGCCGCACAATGTGACTTCGCTGTTGGGCGTCATGGATGGGGCCGCGAGCGATTTACGTCCCGGCTTGCCGTGGCAGAGCGTCGAAATTCACGAGCCGCTGCGGTTGTTGTTCGTCATCGAGTCCACGCCCGAGGCGATGAACTCGATCATGGACCGCAACGAGCTGATCGGAAAGATTCTGCGCAATGGCTGGGCCCAGCTCGCCGTACTCGACCCGGACTCGAACGAGATCAAGATCTATCGCAACGGGACGTGGGAAAAACATCAGCCGCAGCAAACCGAACTGCCTACGGTGGCTAGTTCCACGGATTGGTATCGCGGCTGGCGTGGCCATTTGGGTTTTGCGGTGATCGAAAAACCCGACCCGCATCGCAACGGCTCCGAAATTGCCGAGTAGGCGTTCGATGGACGACACATTAATACGCGTGCTGGGCGTGACCGTTCTGGCCGCTCCCTTTGCGCTTGTGATCGTGTTGGGCCTGGCGTCTTTGGTGGGCCATCCGCTCAGCGAACGGTCGATCGGCCGGCTGGTGCAGACCGCCATCGGGCTGGGCCTGCTCGCGGCGCTGGCCATCTTGGGCTTGATGCTCTCCACCGGCACGCGGCACGTGCCCGTCGTGCTGGGTAGCTGGGTGGTGATTCCGGACTTTCACTTTTCGGTGAAGCTCGATTTCGATCGGCTCAGCGTGCCGTTCGTGGTGTTGTCGTTCGCACTGTGCGGCACGGTCGGCGCCTTCGCCAACAAATACATGCATCGCGAGCCGGGCTTCAATCGCTTCTTCGTGTTCTACGCGATCTTCGTGCTGGGCATGGTGGTGACCTCCTTGGCCGGCACCATCGAAACGCTGTTTACCGGCTGGGAGCTGGTCGGCCTATCGTCGGCCCTATTGATCGCCTTCTATCAGGACCGAATCGCGCCGGTTCGCAACGGTCTGCGCGTATGGGTCGTATATCGCGTCTCGGATGCTGCGCTTCTGGTGGCATCCGTTGCCTTGCACCACATGACCGGCGAGGGCGACTTTGACAAGCTGCTGGGCAACATGCCGGATGCCAGCGGCGTCATGCACGCCTGGCCCGATGGGCTCGCGCACATCAATCAATCCCAGGCGTTGATCGTTGGTCTGTTGATGCTGTTGGCGGCGGCCGGTAAGTCGGCCCTGGTTCCATTCTCAGGGTGGCTACCGCGCGCCATGGAAGGACCCACGCCATCGAGCGCCGTGTTCTATGGCGCGCTTTCCGTTCACTTGGGCGCCTTTCTGCTGTTGCGGGTCAGCCCAATTCTGGATGTTTGTCCGCCGTTGTGCGTGGCGATCGTCAGTATTGGCGTGCTGACGGCCGTGTTCGCGGCCTTCACCGAGCGCGTTCAAACCGACATCAAATGCGCGCTGTCGTTTGCCTCCTTGACGCAGGTCGGCATTATCGTGGCCGAGATCGGCCTGGGATTCCGCTATATCGCGCTGGTGCACATTATTGGGCATGCCTGTCTGCGAACGCTGCAGTTCGTCCGCGCTCCGACGATCTTGTACGATTATCGAACGATCGAAAACGCGATCGGCACACGCCTGAAGCACTCGTCATCGAATCGCCCGGGCTGGGTCTCGCCCAGGCTCGCCAGTTGGCTGTATCGGCTCGCGCTTGAGCGCGGCTATCTCGACGTGATGCTGGGCGACTACGTCGTGACTCCGTTCGTGCGAGTATTTCGCTGGTTCGACGCGTGCGAGCGCGCCTGGACGCACATGATTTCGGGTGGGGCGCCCGCGCCGCCCCCCGTGCAACATGGCAGTCCGACGATCACGGCCTTGGAAGAGTTGATATGAGCGAACTCAGTTTGCCATGGCTGGAGATGGCGATTGGCTGCGCGGTTGTGGGCGCGGCATGGGTCGGCCGCCTGCGAGATTCGGACCTCGCGCGCAAGTGGTCGCTCGTGTTCGCGATCTTTTCGTTCGTGTGCGTCATGGCGGCCTGGCTCGATTTTCAATTCGTGGAGGGCGATAGTGCCAGCGATGGTTGGCAAGTGCTGCGCACGATCACGGGCGATGACGTGTTCGTGTTGGATCAGTTCAACGCCCCGCTCTTGGCACTCGTTGCTCTGCTCTATTTCCTGACGACGATTGCGACGCTGCGAACCAAGATCCGCCGCTTCTCGTTCGCTTGGACTTTGGCCAGCGAAGCCATCTCGCTTGCAACCTTCAGTTGCCGCATGCCATGGTTGCTCGTGGGCCTGCTGGTGGCGGGCACCTTGCCGCCGTTCCTGGAGCTGCGTGCCCGCGGCAAGCCGACGCGCGTGTACGCGCTGTACATGGCGGCGTTCGTGCTGCTGTTGGTGGGCGGCTGGGCACTGGTCGACTCGAGCGGCGCCCAGGTCGCGGAAAACCGCTGGTTGCTCGCGCCCTTGGTTTTGGCCGTTCTGATCCGCGCGGGCATCGCGCCCTTTCATTCGTGGATGAGCGACCTGTTCGAACATGCCACGTTCGGCACCGCCGTCCTGTTTGCCACGCCCATCGTGGCCGCCTATGCGGCCGTGCGGCTGATCCTGCCGATCGCGCCCGACTCCGTGCTGCGCGCGCTAGGCTTGGTGTCGTTGATCACGGCGGTGTACGCCTCGGGAATGGCGCTCGTGCAGCGCGAGGCCAGGCGGTTCTACTGCTATTTGTTCTTGAGCCACTCGGCCCTGGTGTTCGTGGGTCTGTGGATGGTGACGCCGCTGGGTCTGACCGGCGCGCTGTGCGTGTGGCTGTCGGTGGGATTGGCCTTGGGTGGATTTGGACTGACGCTGCGGGCGCTCGAAGCCCGCTGCGGACGCCTGTCGCTTGCCGATTTTCAGGGCCTGTACGATCACACGCCGAACCTGGCCATGTGCTTCGTGCTCACGGGGCTGGCGAGCGTCGGCTTCCCGGGCACGTTCGGTTTTGTGGGCGGAGAGTTGTTGGTCGACGGCGCCGTGGTGACCTATCCCTACGTGGGCGTCGCCGTCGTGTTGGCCGCCGCGCTCAACGGCATCGCGATCGTGCAGGCCTACTTCCTCCTATTTACGGGACGGCAATACTTTTCGTCGGTGTCGCTGCGCATCCGCGTACGCGAGCGTTATGCCGTGCTGACCTTGGCGGCGCTGATCTTAGTCGGCGGGCTCGTTCCTCAACCCGGAGTTGCTTCGCGGCAGCAAGCCGCGGAAGGCATCTTGAAGAGCCGGGCGGAGCGGTTTGAGAGTGAGAGCGAGGCGCAACTCGCGCGCCCTTCGCCGGCCAGGTAGCGAGTGCCCGCGGCCGGCGGCTAGCTAAAGTGCTCTTCGGCTGTCGTGGCGACGGATAGATTGCCAATCTCGGGCGCCGGTTTCATCCACGCGCTCCGCTGCCAGTTGTCGGGCTTGAGCTCGAGCGGCACGATCGGTGGCAAAGAGAGCATCAGCCTGTGGCTGATCGCGTTCACGAATGGCTCATAAGTGCCGCGCAGTTCCGTCAATTTGGCCTCCGCCGCCACTTCATCTTCGAACCCTAAGCCCGCTTCGCGCAATTGTTCGGACAGCCGCAGAAAGGCCGGTTGCGGCAAGCGGTCGGGCTGAGGGGCGAACGGAGGCGTGCGCGTAACCAGAGCCAGGTCAACCGCCGCGTGACGCGAAATGGCGAAGGTCAGCTCCGCCTGGAACCGCTGATAATTGCGCAAGCCAACCGCGATGATGGCCGTCATGTCCAGAATGGCCGTCAGGGCAGCGAGCCAAGACTGATTGTCGTGCTGCGAACGGTAGTAGGCGAGCACCGGAAACGAGAGATGGCTTTCAAGCAGCTCGGCCGACCAGCGTTCGCACTCGGCGAGAAAAGTGTCGAGCGGGGTCACGTCGCCGGAGCGCGCCATGCGCACCAGAAGTTGAGCGGCGCTCGGTGGGGAGCCGCCTCGCGCGTCCAAAAGGCCGATCAATACTTCTCGCCGCGAAAAGGTCTGATAGATAACCGGCAGATAGCCAATCACCAGAGCCAAAAACCCCAGGCCCATGCCCGCTTCGCTTACGGCGAGCATGCGTCCTAACGTGTTCGCGGGCGTGACGTCGCCATAACCCAGCGTGACAAACGTCTCACCGCTCATATAGACGTAGGTTGCGAACGTCGGCTGCGGCTCCGGCGGATTCACGGGCGTTTGCAAGGCCCAGTGCAGCAGCGCGAAGCCCAGCATCAGGCTTAGCACCCAACTGCTCAGCAAAGCCAGCAGTGACAGAGGGCCGAAAAGGCTGAACATCGCTTCGCGGCGTCGCCCAGGCGGCACGTACAGAGCCAAAACGCGCCACACGCGCCAGGTTCCCTGGTAGAACAAGCGCACGAAGCGATAGTTGTGCGTCACGCGGCGCGGGATGACGATAGTCTCCAGCGCATCGGTGAGCATGATGGCGATCAGGGCAACCCCGGCGATCCCGATCAGAACGTGCATAGGTGTATTCGGGAGCTTTGTATCTAACTCAGCGGGCTGCAAGCGCGCTGTAACTGCTGTTCGCCGGGCGTGAGGCGGCCTTCTCCTCTTGCGAAAAGTTCACCTTGGGCGCCTCTTGCACGACGGGCGCAACCTCGAAATATTCTCCAGGCTGCACGTGCGCGAGGCTGGCATACAAATTACTCGGGAAGCGCCGAATGAACGTGTTCAGCTCTTGCACCGATTCGTTGAATCGTTGCCGTTCGACAGCCACTCGATTTTCCGTGCCGGCAAGCTCGTCCTGCAATTTCAAGAAGGATTCGTTCGATCGCAGTTGCGGATACTGTTCTTGCAACACCAACAGCCGAGAGAGTGCCCGCTCCACGCCGGTGGCGGCTTCGGCCCGCTCGGCCACAGTGCCGGACTGCTGAGCTTGGAAATAGGCCTTGCGCGCTTCGGCGATTCCGAGAAACACTTTTTGCTCTTGCGCGGCGACACCCTTGACCGTTTCGACCAGGTTTGGAATCAGGTCGTAGCGGCGCTGCAGTTGGTTCTCGACTTGAGCCCAGTGCTGTTTCACGTTTTCGTCGAGCGTGATGGCCTGGTTATAGCCCCGGTAGACGCATCCACCCGACACGATCAACAGCAGGACCAGAACCACGATGGGCAGAAGAATTTTGTTCATGGATCTTCTCTCGAAAAAGTGAGTCCGTGAGTCGTGCGCTAGGTCTGCATTGTACTCTTGTCAGGAAGCCGCGGCGGCAGCTCACCAACTGGTGCTGGCGCCGCCTCCTCCGCTGCTGCCACCGCCGCCGAAGGTTCCGCCACCGCCCAGCCCGCCGCCGAAACTGCCGCCTCCCCAGTTGGAGCTGCTGCCGGAATTGAGCACGTCGCCCAGCACGCTGCCCCAGGTGACCGAGGGGCCAAATCCGCCCCACGTCCGCCGGTAGCGTAATCGGCGATTCAGGGACAGGACCCACCACAGCAGCACCAGGAAGAAAACGACCGCGCACACAAACGGAATCCCCACTTGATTTTCTTCTCGATGCCGGATGTCGGGCACGCCGCTCAGTTTCACGTGTTCTTCGTCGGCGACTTTATTGGCAACCGCCACGGCGAGGGTCAGCAGCCCCTGGGCATACTGTCCCTGGCGAAAGTACTGCTCGCGGACCTGGCGCAGCAGTGAGCCGGCCCAAGAGTCTGGAATCGCGCCCTCCAGGCCATAGCCGGTATGAATGCGCGCCTTTCGCTCCTTGATCAAAAGAAGGATCAGCGCTCCGTTATCTTTCTTTTCCTGGCCAAGCTTCCAAGCCTCGTAGTGTCGTTGGGCGTACGTAAACTCCGACTCGCCGTCGGACGTCTGCACCGTCAGCACGCGAACCTGCGCGCCTGTCTTCTGTTCGAGCTCGCGCAAGTAGCTTTCGATCTTGTCGCGCGTGGCCGCATCGATGACTTCGGCCTTGTCGACCACATAGGTATGGGGATCGGCAATGGTCTCGACAGCATCGGCGTGGCCCGCAAACAGCGCTACCCATGCGACAAGGGCCACGAGAACCGCCACGTGCTGGAGCGGCCGGTCACACATTCTCGATCACACCGTCCAGCAGATTGACATCCGCGTAGAACTGCTCGAAGTCAGCCCAGTTTGCGGCATAGGGCGACTCGAACATGCGTTGTGCGCCGGGCAGCTTTCGACCGATCAACTCTTCGAGCCTGGCCATCATATCGCGTCCGCGCGGCGGGCAGGGGATCCCCTTCAGCCACATCAGCCCCCGCAACACTCGGCGGAAATCGGCCAACAATGGCAACACCGCAGCGCGGAGAGCGCGCCTGTGCATGCCCAGCTTGACGACCACTTGCCGCATGGCCAGCGCAATCACCTTCAGTTGCCGCTCGGATTGCAAGCGCAGGTGAGACGAGTCGAACACCAAAGGCGCGAATACGTCCTCGCCCGAAATCAACAAGTGTTGCTGTTGGATTTCGAGCAGCTCGAGCGGGTAGGTGTCGCGCGACACGGCCAGGAACTCGGGGGTCAGGACGGTTGGCGCCGCGATTCGCGAGCGGCCGAAGCGGTGCCCTTCCTGGGCCAGCCCTCGCAAGGCGTCGAGCCCGTCGAGCTGCATCACGAGCACGCTTTCGATGGTGTCAGAAGTGCTCTCAAAATCCGCGCCAACCACCATGCCCACCAGGGCCAGGCAGCGCACGCGGTCGCCGCCATAGGCCAACACGCGCTCGGCATAGGTGCGAACCGGCTCGCGCACCAGCGGCGTAATCTGATCGAGGCCAGTCAGCGCCAACATCACCGCTGAGCCATCTCCTGCGGAATCCTAGTTAATCCTTGCGGGGCTGGAACATTCTATCCAACTTGCCGGGCCGGTGGATTGAAAGCCAAAAGCGGACCCAGTTCGACGCAAACACCTCCAGCCGGTCGATTGCATATTCGCGCAATCCTGATTCACCGGCAGTTTAGAGCGTGAAGTGACTGAGGCGGTCAAGTCTGGACGATCTAGGCCGATGGAGAACCACCCACCCGCGCCAGCTTTTCCGAATCCATTTGGGGACGTACCAATGCATCGTTTTCTATCTACCGCGCTCATTTTGACCGGAGCGGTCGTCAGTACGGTCGCGCTTGTCGGCCGTGTCGAAGCCGGCTTCCATCACCGTTATGCGTGTGGCGGAAACGGGTGCCTCGTTCCGGGTTACAACGGCGCGCCCGGCTTGTGGGCCTGCTGTGGCGGTGGGGCCGGGTACGGCTCCGGGTGCGGGTCCGGATACGGGTCCGGGTCCGGGTACGGGGGAGCACACCATTGCTGCTTGGGCCGAGCGCTCGCCGGCCTGCATCGTCACCATGCCATGAAACTTGCCCGGCGCGCAGCCGCCTATGGTGGCGCATGCGGCTACGGCGCCGGATACGGATGTGGATATGGCGGCGGCGGATACGGGCGTGGCTACGGTGACGGGTGCGGATCGTGCGGCGGTGGCTATGGTGGATGTGGATCCGGTGGCTGTGCGGATGGCGGTTGCGCCGGCGGAGATTGCGTCGGCGGCTCCTCCAGCGGAGTTCCCATCAACGGCACGACTCCCTCGGGCAACGGCGAGGTGATCTACGATGGGCCAGTGCCTCCACCGGTCCCGGCGCCGGCCGACAATAGCTCGGCTTTCATGGTCACGCGCCGGCCGTTCCAATTGGCCAGCAATCAAACCCAAGAGCGTGACGGATCGGCGGCCTTCGAGCGCGGCGTGAGCCTGTTCCGCTCGAAGTCGTACACAGACGCCATCTCGGCTTTCGATGGCGCCCTGGCGGCCGAGCCAAAAAATGCTCTTTATCAATACTACCGGGCCATGAGCCTGTTCGAAGTGCATGGCGCGGATGCGGCCAACGGTGACCTGCAGCAAGCCGTCCAGCTTGAGCGCGAGCAGCCGGTTTCCAACTGGGGCAAGCGCATGGAGCGCGTGCAAGGCCGCAGCCGAGTGTGGGTCGAATCGGCCCGGCGTGCCGCTTTGTAGCGCGCCCGGATAAAAAACCTCCCCAACGAAGCGCGGCGGCTGTACTCGCAAACAACGCGAGCACAAGCCGCCGCGACTTTTTTATTGAGCCAGCCCCGCCTGGCCTGGTGGATGCCGGCCGAAATGAAGTCCAGCTCTCAGATCACTTGAAGCGATCGACCCCCTCCAAGACGAGAGTCGCGGATAGCGCTTCAAAAGCTCGGCTATTTCGGCATTCGTGGCCGCCACCATCGGTCCCTCAGAGCACCTGATGTTTGCCTGGGGGAGTGAACTATCCTCGCGCGACGCCGTCAAACAAATCCCAAGTTTTTTCTTGGTCAGCAGTCCCCTCAGCAAATATATTCGGGCCAACGCCCCTCGGCCGGTGCCTCTTCGTTCGGAAAGCGCCAGCCGTCGGTTTCCGGCCCATTGGTATTTCTTTTCTTCGCTGGAGGCGCCGACCCATGCCATACGCCACTTTGCAGATGCGACTTGTTGCGTTCAGCGTTGGAATTCTAATTGGCGTCGCGGTCACCGCCGCCGAGCCCAAAGCAAGCGAATTCGCCACCTCGGACGCTGTCAAACACGGCACGTTCACCGCGTCCGACGGCGTGAAGATTCACTATCTCGAGGCAGGGCAGGGCTCGCCCGTCGTCCTCATCCATGGCTATACCGGCACGGCCCAAGGCAATTGGTTCTCAAACGGCGTGGCTGAAGCGCTCGCCAAAAATCATCGCGTCGTCGCCATCGACTGCCGTGGCCACGGCAAAAGCGAAAAACCCCGTGACCCGAACAAGTACGGGCCGCAAATGGCGAAAGACGTGCTCGAGATGATGGACCACTTGAACATCACGAAGGCCCACGTCCACGGTTACTCCATGGGCGGGTTCATCGTCACGCAGCTCTTGGCCAGGGCGCCCGACCGATTCATCACCGCTTCCTACGGCGGCTCGGGCGTTCCTGAAACCGATCCGGATCAACGCGCGCAAGTTCCCAAGGATGAACCCGGTCCCGATCCTCAAGAAGCCGAGGCCTCGGCCAAGCTTGGCGCGAGTCCGGATCGCGACGCGGAAGCGCTAGCCGCTGTGCGGCAATATCCGTGGAACCCCGCCGACCGCGGCAAGATCGATCTCAAGACAATCAAGATTCCCGTGCTGGCCATCAACGGGCAGTTCGACGGGCCGAATGCCAAGACGCACCGCATGCAGCGCGAGCTTGCGAACTTTAAGGCGGTGGTGTTGCCCGGCAAGTCGCATCTCACGGCGATCATGGCCGGCTATATTCCGCAGCAATATATCGATTCGCTTGTCGCGTTCATCAACTCCAACGACAAGACCTGAACTTTGCCGTCACGGCGGTTGCGGGGTTTCCATGGTCGCGGATGGGCCCAAAATCGTCTTCTATTTCTGAACCCATCCGAACTCACTTTCTTCCTGGAGACCGCTCATGAGTCGCACTCTACAACTGGCTGGTTCTTTCGCGCTGCTATTTGCGCTGTCGAGCAACGCGTCGGCCGTCACCTTCAACATCTTCACCGACCCCCACCCGCCGATGACGCAGGGCACGGTTGGCTTCACCTATGCCGGCAACAAGTTCGTGGGGTCCGTTCTGCAGAATGGAGTCGGCTCGCTGTATTCGACCGACTTGAACGGCGCGAACGTTCAGCCCTTTGCCCCCGCCGTCAGTTTGAACAGCAGCACGGCCGAGCACTTCGTGGCGGCGTCCTTCGGCCTAGGCGGATTTCCCACGTCGGATATCTACGCGGCCGATGGCCCCAACATCGTTCATGTCACGAACAACGGCGCGTCCTCGAACACGTTCGTCACCGGACTGGCGGGTGAAGTGCGCGGCATCACCTTCGACCTGCAGGGCACCTTCAGCAACAACATGCTCGTGACCACTTCTGCCGGCAATGTCTACCAGGTGAATAGCGCGGGCGTGCCCAGCCTGCTGGCGAACGTGGGCGAAGACGTCGAAGGGTTGGATGTTGCGCCATTGGGGGCCAACTTCGCAACCTTTGACGGACAACTGATCGTCGCTTCGGAAGGCTCGGGATTCATTCGCGCCATCAGCCCGGGCGGCGTCGTGACGGTACTCAACAACGGCAGCCTGGCCGGTCCGATCGTCATCAACTCGGCCGAAGAGCTCACCTTCGTGCCGCTGAATCTGGGCGTGAGTGGCAACCCGCTGGAGGGCCTGTACGGCGCCAACTACACGCAGAACGTGCTGAAGGCGGATGGCAGCGAGTTCCTCGGTATGCAAGGTGACGTGATCATCACCAGCGAAATCGGCGGGCAAGTGCGCAACCTGCATTGGAATGGCACCAAGTTCATCGTCACGCAGATCGGTTCTTTTCCGAACCAGCCAGAGGATGGCATTTTTGTAACGCCACAGATGCTCTCGCTGACGACGCCAGAGCCCTCGAGCGTGGTGCTGGCCGCGATGGCCTTCGTCGCCGTGCTTGGTTGCATGCGAAGGCGGCTGGTTGGATAGCTAGCGTTGAGCAACAATGCGCGCCAAGCAATTCCACCGTCACGCCGCCGGGCCGAAGCTCGCGCGTGGCGGTGGCCGACTGCGCCGCTTATGCCAGCGGGGTCGACGACATTTCCCGCTCCGGCAAGCTCATCAAGATAGCTTCGAGAGCATCAAGCTTGGCCGGCTTGACCAGGTGGTGCGTAAAACCGGCGGCGAACGCGCGGCGGCGATCTTCCTGTTGACCAAACCCAGTGACTGCCACGAGCACCGTGCCGGCCAGGTCGGCATTTGCACGAATGCGGCGGGCCACCTCATAACCGTCCATCTCCGGCATCGCGATATCGAGGAAAATTGCGTCCGGATGTTGCTCGCTGGCGAGCTCGAGCGCCGCAGGGCCGCTGAGCGCGACCTGCGTCTCTTGTCCCATGGCGTTGAGCATCATGCCAAAAGTGTCGGCCGCGGCCTGAGTGTCGTCCACGATCAACACTCGACGGCGCGGTAGTGGATGAGCCTCAGTCAACGCTTGCCGGCCGGCAGCGTCAGGCGCCGCCGCCAGACACGGCAGCCTGATCTCAAATTCGCTCCCGCGCCCCGCACCCTCACTGCGGGCTTGGATCGTACCGCCATGCAGCTCGACCAATTGTCGGGCCAGCGTAAGACCGATGCCGAGTCCGCCCTGCGAGCGCGTCAGTGTGTTATCCACCTGACGGAACATTTCAAAAATGCTCGTTAGCATGTCCGCGGGAATTCCTGGCCCATTGTCGCGCACCTTGATGCTGGCGCGCCCGTCCTGGCTGACCACGGACACCGAAAGGGCCCCATTTCGTCCGGTGTACTTGCTCGCGTTGTGCAACAGGTTTCCCAGAACTTGCGTGAGCCGGGCCTCATCGCCACTCACGAGCACGGGCTCGTCGGGCAAGCTTACGGTCAGCTTGTGTCCACACGTTTCCACAAAAGGCCGGATGGCTTCGATGGAACGATTCACCAGCGCGCGCACGTCGAGCGGCTGCATCTGGAGCTGGATCTTGCCGCGCGTGATGCGCGATACGTCGAGCAGGTCTTCAATCAGGCGAGTCATTTGCTGGAGCTGCTGATTGATGACTTTGCGCACATAATCAAGCGGCCCGCCCTCGGGCTGTTCCAGCCGCCACAGTTCGAGTGCATAGCTCATCGGCGCGAGCGGGTTGCGCAGCTCGTGCGCGAGAGTCGCCAAAAACTCGTCCTTGCGGCGGTCGGCATCTTTGAGCGATTGCTCGAATTCATTGCGAGCCGTAATGTCCGTCACGGTGCCCAGGTAGCCAAGAATATGGCCGTCGGCGTCATGGATGGGCCGGGCCGAACTCTGCAGCCAGCTCACTTTGCCCGCGGGCGTCACGAATCGATACTCTGCCGAAAAATTCCTTCCCGAGCGCGCGCTGTCGTCCCACAGCGACGCGACGCGCTCGCGGTCGCGCGGGTCGAGCGCTTTGAGCCAGCCGCGGCCGAGAGCCTCGTCTGCCGGGATGCCGGCCAGGTCGCACCAGCATTCATTGACATACAAGCAATTGCCGACGCTGTCCGTTTGAAAGATGCCAACCGGCGCTTGGCTCGACAGCAGGCGAAAGCGGTCTTCGCTGACTCGCAGAGCCGCGATGAGCGAGTCCTTGCTGCGTTGGGCGCGCTTCATGAGCTCGAAGCAACCGCTCACGACAAGCGACACAATCACGAACATGAGCACTCTGGTCCAATCGGATGAGCTCTCGGAATCGAGCTCTTCCGATGGAAAATAGAAATACAGCAACGTGAAGGACGAGATCGCCGTCGCAAGCAGTCCCGGCTTCAGGCCGCCGATCCACGCGGCCACGATCACGGCCACCAGGAATAACAGGATGGGATGCTTGCTCCCTATCAGACGATCAACCACCAGCAATCGCAGCAGCACGATGCACGCCGGCGCGAGGATGGCAACCAGATAAGGGTGAGCTTTCGACCAGGAAGCCATCGACTCTGCGAATCCGGCGGAGAGTCTGTTCATCTATAAAGGCTCGTCCATTCCTGAGCTGGGGCAGCGTGCCGTCGCCGCGGGAGAACTCTCCATTCTAATGAACCCCGTCGGCGGTCCCCTCGCACCTGACAAGTTCGTCAGGTGCTCGTGGTCAGCAATCGGGAGCAAAATGAGACGGATAGGCAAACTAGCCGATCGTGCGCGCGATTGATTAAACCTGGTTAATCGGGTCAACTGCTGCCTGCCAGCCTGCGGCCGGCGAGGCGCTTGCGGCTGGCGAATTCGGTTTTGATGCATCGAACCTGTCGCAGCGAGGGATTGCCGCGTGGAGGAAGTCGGCATTTTCTTGGCCGGGTTGTTGGTCTTTGGCCTGGTCGTCGGACTTCCCATCCTGTTGCTCGTTGTTTACGCGCGGACGCGCAATATTTCCGAGCTTGCCGCACGGCTCGATCACTTGGAAGCGGCAGTCCGCCAGCTTACTTCCTTGCGCACCACGCCCGCTGAAGCGGGGCCTGCGTCAGCCGCCCCGGAATTAACTCCGCCGCGCGCCCCGGCGAGGGTCTCCGCGCAGGCGCCCCAAGTCTCAGCGCCCGGATCAATCGTTCACACGCCACCTGTTCCCGCGGCGGCACTTGCAGGGTCCGCGGCATCGACAACCGCCAGCGGCCAGGCGTTGGCCTGGGAATTGTTTATCGGCCGCAAGGCGCTCGGTTGGATGGCGGTCGTGGTGCTGTTGTTCGCCACGGCCTTCTTCCTGCGCTATGCCTTTGAAAACGGCTGGGTGGGACCGATCGGCCGCGTTTCGATGGGAGTTGCCAGTGGCGTCGCCTTGTTGGTAGCCGGAAGCCGACAACTGAGCGCCGGTTGGCGAAACACCGCGCAAATGTTATTTGCGGCGGGCATCGTGCTGGTGTACCTGGCGACGTACTCGGCCTTCGGCTTCTATCATCTGCTGCCGCAGCGCGAGGCGGGCGTCTTTCTGTTCTTGATCGTGGCGCTATCGATGCTGTTGGCGCTGCGCGTCGAAGCCTGGCCGATCGCGCTCATGGCCGCCATCGGCGGATTGCTCACGCCGCTGTTGATGCAGTCGGATCACGATCAATACGTCTCGCTCTTCCTATATCTGCTCGTGCTCAACGCCGGGGTGGTGGGCGTGCTGCTGCTGCGAGATTGGCCCATCGTGGGAACCATTTCGTTGGTCGGCACACAGGGCCTGTTTTGGTTGTGGCATGTCGCCAATTGGCATCCCGAAAAAATGGATTGGGCCTTCGGGTTTCAGGCGGCCCTGGGGGCGATGTACTTCTTGCAGCCGCTCGTTGTCAGTTTGCGTGGCCGCCGCGCGAGCGGCGAGGCGCTTGTGCGGTTTGTCTTGAATGCATCGTTGTGGTTTGGCGCCGCGACCGGGCTGTTATGGGCTGACCACCATGCGTGGCTCGCGCCCTTGGCCGTCCTGCTGGCCACGCTGTACTGCCTGGCGGCACGCGTGCTGCTCTCGGCTCGTGCGGCGGACGAGCGGCTGATAACCGCCTGCCTGGCGATCGCGGCGGGCCTGGTCGCGCTGGCTATCCCGCTGCAAGCCGGCGCGCCCTGGGTAGCGCTTGGTTGGGCGGCCGAGGCCGCTTTGCTGTGGTGGTTTGGACTGCGCGTCGATTCGCGGCCACTACGAGCCATGTCGGGCGCGTTGACGATCGTCGTAGCGCTTAGCATGTTCGACGTTCCGCACTTCACAACAGACTCGGCCCCGCTGCTGTTCAACCGAGACACGCTGCCAGACTTACTTGCCATCGGTTGCGTGGCGGGCGCCTTGGTCGCCACGCGGAATCTGACGGCCCGCATGCGGCCGGAGGAACGCGCCGCGGCCGGCGTTGTCGCGGTGGGCTGCGTGCTGTTGACCTGGTGGATCACCTCGGCCGACGTGCGTCGATATTTTTTAATCCACTGGCGCGGCGCGGACGACGCGCTGGGCGGCTATCCGCTTGCGCAGATGGCGGTCTCAGCGTGGTGGGCCCTGTATGCGGGGCTGGTGCTAGCGCTGGGATTTCGCGCGCGGTTGTCTTTGCTGCGCTGGACGGCGCTGGCGCTGTTCGCAATCACGCTCGTCAAGGTGTTCCTATACGACATGGCCGACCTGGACGAGATCTATCGCATCGTCGCGTTCTTCGTGCTGGCGGTGCTGTTGGGTATTTCGGCCTGGGCCTACCAACGCTATCAAGTCGAGCGCTCGCCCATTCAGCCGGCGCAGGAGTAAGAAATGGTTCAACCTGGTTTCAATCGTCGGCAACTAACTTCGCGTGTTTGTGCGTCGTCATTCCGCGGCGCGGTGCTCGCGACGATCTTTTTGTTGGGTGTGATGTTGGGATCGGCAAACGCCCAGACTGCGGAATCCTCGCCAGCAGACAGCGAAACGAACTGGCGGTACTTCGCCTATTACCAGGAGCTTGCGATACCAGAGGATACCGCTCGAGCCTACTTCGACTGCCTCGTTGGCCCTGCGGTTTTCGACAAGGCGCGAATCGACCTGGGCGACTTGCGCCTGGTGGATGCCTCGGGCCGCGAGATTCCCTATGCCCTGCGCGTGCGCCAGCCGGTTTACACCGATCAGGTCGTCAGCGCCACCGAGTTCAATCGGTCGGATGCGGGTGGAATTCAGGAGGTCACGCTCGATTTGGGCGCCGATCCTCCGGAGCACAATGCCATCGAGGTCGGCCTGAGCGGCACGAACTATCGGCGCCCGGCCGATCTGGAAGGCAGTCCCGATAACCGGGAATGGAAGACACTGGCGTCCAATAAGAATCTGGTGCGCTTTCAGGCAGGCGCGAAGGAATTGGAGGTTCGCCGCATCGACTACCCGCCCAGCCGTTATCGCTACCTGCGCTTGCGCGTTCACCCTGATGCGCAGGTCGACCGCGAAGCGTGGGAGCTGGGCGCGGTCAGCGTGCATCGCAAGCTTGAAATACCTGGCGAGCTCGTATCGCAGCCCACACGTCTCGGCCCGCGCGAACCCGTGAACGCGGGCGGGAACCCAGGTTCGGCCTGGATCCTTGAATTGAATGGCGAGAATCAGCCGGTTCAGAGAGTGGTGCCCCACATCCGCGATGAACAGTTTGCGCGCGACTACCAGATCGATTGGGCGGGGCCAGTTGGTTCGGATGAACCGTTCACGTATGTTGCGGCTGGGCAGTGGCGGAGACGGGCCGGCGAGCAAACCCGTCCAATCCAGGCTGAGTTCCCCGAGATCAGAGCTGCGCGGATCAAGCTCATGATTACGGACTTTCGCAATCCGCCGCTGGACGTCGAGTCGGTCGACGTGCTCGGCGCGGCTCGCGAGGTTGTGTTTGAAAATGAGCCGGCGCTCAAGAGTCCCCTGCGTTTGTATTACGGCAATCCGCAGGCCACTTCGCCGCATTACGATCTCGAGCGCAACCTGCCGCTCAACATCGATCCAGCTCCCCAGCGGCTCACGCCTGGCGAACCACGCGACAACCCTGACTATGAGCCTGCTCCGCTTCCGCTCACCGAACGCTGGCCGTGGCTGGTGTATGTTGTGTTGGGCGTGGCGAGCTTATCGCTTGCGCTGGTGATCGGCAGCGTGGGCCGAGCCGCGATTCAACTGAGCGATGCCCGGGCCGAGCAAAAGGGGGGCGACGCGGACGCGGTCCCCAGCACGCACGATTGAACTGGCTAGCGCGGCGTCCCGCCCGGTGGCCCGTTTCATGGGGTTCGCGTGCAGGCCGTCGGGAATTTGCCGCCGCGACCGCGCCAATCGTTAATTCCCTCCCGTCTCAATAGCGCTAAACCCACCTGCAAATCCGTGGGTTTTCGTGAGCGGACTTCGGCTGCCAAGCGCAAGCTAGGGTTCGCTGAGGGCGCTTGCGCCTTTTCACTATTACTAGACACCCCGGGGCGGCATCATCGTGGCCAGCGCTATTTCTCCGTCTGCTTCTCTCGATCAAGAGCTGCGAGCGGCTGAGCTCTATTTCGAGCAGCGCACGCGCACCGATCGTTGGACTGATCATCTCTTCGCGGTCTTATTTGTGGTCGAGTGGATTGCGGAAATCGGCACCGCGCTATGGATTTCTCCGCGAACCTGGACCGGACAAGAAAGCCAAATTCATCCGCACGTGTGGGTCGCGGTTTTTTTGGGCGGTCTGATCGTCAGCTTGCCGCTAACGCTTGCGATCACAAATCCGGGCCGCACTTGCACGCGGCTGACGATCGCGCTGGCTCAAGGGCTGAGTACGGCCGTCTTGATTCATCTGACTGGCGGCCGAATCGAAACGCATTTTTCGGTGTTCGTATCGCTGGCCCTGCTGGCTTTTTATCGAGACTGGCGCGTGTTGCTCATCATGGCGGCGGTAGTCGCGGCGGATCACTTCGTGCGCGGGATGTTCTGGCCGCAATCCGTTTACGGAGTTAGCGTGATCAGTCCTTGGCGCTTTTTAGAACACTCGGGCTGGGTTGCTTTGGAAGTTGTGTTCTTGCTGGCGCTTTGCCGTCAAGGCTTGATCGAAGCGTGGAGCGTCGCAAGTCGGCAAGCTCAGCTCGAGGCCAAGAACAAGGAGACGGAGCTGGCGGTGGCCCAACTTCGCGAAGAAGTGCTCGAGCGCGAACGCGCTCAGCGCGAGCTCGAACAGGCCAAGGATGCCGCGGAGGCCGCCAACTACGCCAAGTCAGAGTTCCTGGCCAACATGAGCCACGAGTTGCGCACCCCGCTAAATGCCGTAATCGGCTTTGCCGACGTGCTCAGCGAACGGGTGTTCGGGCCTCTCAACGATAATCAGTCTCAGTACGTGCAAGACATTTTGGAGAGCGGGCAGCATTTGCTGTCGCTCGTGAATGACGTGCTCGACCTGGCGAAGATCGAGGCCGGCTCGTTTGAGCTGCAGCGCACGCTCGTATCGTTGCCCCAAGCGATCGAGCGCACCGTGCAGATGTTTCGCGAGCGCGCCATCCGCCATGGACTGCGGCTGGTGGGCCAGGTCTCGCCGGAGATCGATCTTGTCGACATCGACGAGCGCCGTGTGAAGCAACTGCTTTACAACTTGCTTTCCAACGCGCTTAAGTTCACGCCCGAGGGGGGCGAAGTTCGGGTTTCGGCCGAGCGGCACGGCGATGAACTGCGACTATGTGTGTCCGACACCGGTATCGGCATCGCGCCCGATCAGCAGGAAAAAATATTCGAGAGCTTTTATCAAGTCGATTCGACGCTCACCAAGAATGTGGCCGGAACCGGGCTGGGCCTGGCGGTGGTGCGGAAAATCGCCGAGCTGCACCAGGGCACGGTGCACGTTGAAAGCGAGCCTGGCCTGGGAAGCACGTTTGTCGTGATGCTGCCCGTGATTCATTGCGAGACGCCGGCCGAGGCTGGTTTGGCTTCGATGACTCCATCTGGCTGAATTGACCAGCAAACTGTTGCCACGCAATTGGAAAACCCATGACAACCACTCTTACGCTCGAACAGGCCGCCACCGCAAGCGAACAGCCGCTGGTGCTGGTGGTCGAAGACAACGAAAAGAATGCACGGATGATGATTGCCATGCTTTCGGGCGCCGGTTTTCGCACCCATGTCGCGATCGATGGTTTGGAAGGCCAACGCTGCGCGCAAGAGCTCCGGCCCGCCATCATCATCACCGATCTGCAAATGCCAGGGATGGACGGAATGACGATGACGCGAGCACTTAAAGACAATCCACAGACTGCCGGCATTCCGGTAATTGCGACCAGCGCTCACGCTCTGAGCGAACATCGTGAAGCCGCCTTGGCCGCCGGGTGCTGTTCGTTTATCAGCAAACCGTTCCGTCTTCAAACGTTGTTAAGCGAGGTCGCCCATGCAATGGCAGCCCAATTCGCCGGGGTTTAGCTCGGCCGCTTCGGGGGGCGTGCTCGAGGAAGTTCCTCCCGAGCAGCAGGCCAATGAGCCGGCCGCAGAGCCACGCGCGGCGTGGGTGCTCGTCGTCGAAGATGATCCGCGCAGTGCGCGCGTGGCCATGGCGCACTTGGAAGCAGCCGGCTACCGCGTGTCGCTCGCGCACACGGCCAGCGATGCTCAGCGGCAGATCGAGCAAGACTTGCCTGACGTCGTGCTGTGCGATGTGTGTCTGCCCGATATGGACGGCATTCACCTGACAAGTTGGATTCGGCGGCGGTTCGTGCACGCCAACCTTCCCATCGCCCTGATCACCTCGTCCGATGACCGCAAGATTCTGGTCCGCGGGCTGGAGGCCGGCGCCGACGATTTTCTGGCCAAGCCGATCAATTCGCTCGAGCTGCGCAGCCGCGTGGGATCGCTGTTGCGCAGCAAACGGCTACTCGACCAACTGGGCCAGCGTAACCAATCGCCCGAAGCGCTGGCGGCGGGCGGACTACCCGACGGCCGAACTGCCCACAGCATTGCGACCGGGAGTGGAACGCCGCTGGTCCTGGTAGTGGAGGATAATCTGCAGGAGCGCCGCTTACTCGAGGCACAGCTCAAGGAGTTGAAGTGCGAAACCATGGGAGTGGCTAGCGCCGAGGCCGCGATTCCAATGGTCGGGCTGCACAAGCCCGATCTGATCGTGCTCGACCTGTTGCTGCCCGATCTGACCGGTTACGACCTGATTACAACGGTACAAAGTATCCTGTCCGAGCGCGTGCCGATCTTGGTCGTGAGCGCCATGTCAGAAGTGCGCGATCGGGTCAAGGCTCTCGAGTTAGGCGCGGATGACTTTATCGTGAAGGGATTCGAGCGCAGCGAGTTCGAGGCCCGCGTCCGCCGCCTGTTGCGGCTGAAGCACTCGCTGGACCACCTGACGGCGCGCTGCAACATAGCCATCAAGGCGGCCATCACCGACAGCCTGACCGGGTTGCATACGAACGGCTACATGCAAGAGGTGTTGCGAACTCAACTGAGTCAGGCGCGCCGCAAAGGCGAAAGCTATTCCGTCATTTTTGCCGATCTCGATCGCTTTAAACAGATCAACGACGCACACGGTCACGCGGGTGGCGACATGGTCTTGCGCGCGGTGGCCGACGCGCTTCGTGATTGCGTGCGCCAGTCGGACACCGTGGCGCGTTATGGCGGCGAAGAGTTTGTGGTTCTGTTGCCGCAAACCGATCGTCATCAAGCCGCCCAACTGGCTGAGCGCATGCGCGCCGCTGTTGAGCGACTCTCCATCCCGACGCCGAATCGACCGGACGTACGGGTCACCATGAGCTTCGGCGTCGCCGCGTTTCCCGAGGATGCCACTGCCGAAGATACACTCGTACAGCAATGCGATGCCGCGATGTATTTGGCCAAGCGGCTTGGTCGCAATCGCGTCTCGCTGGGCGCCAATCGACGCGACGATGCTCGACGCATTCTCATCGTCGACGACGACGAGCGGAACTTGCGCCTATTGGAAGCTCATTTAATGCCCGAAGGTTACCAGATTTTTCGCGCCAGCGACGGCCTTGAGGCACTGCAGGGGGCGATTCAGCATCAGCCTGATCTGATCGTCATGGATGCCATGATGCCGAACCTGAGCGGGTTTGACGCTTGCCGCCAGCTGAAGCAAGATCCGCGCACGCAATTCCTTCCGATCATGTTGGTGACCGCGTTGGGCGCGCCAGATGACCGGCTGCGCGGCACGGAGGCTGGCGCCGACGACTTCATTGTCAAGCCGGTCGACAAGACCCAGTTGCTCTCTCGCATCCGGGTTCTGTTGAAGCAGAAGCGCGAGACCGATCTGCTCGAAGATTCCGAGACGGTCATCTTCGCGCTGGCCCGAGCGGTCGAAGCGCGCGATCCTTGGCTCGGTGACCACGTGGAGCGCGTGGCAAGCCGTGCGGTGGCATTGGGAGCCGCCCTGAACTTGTCAGCCCGCGAATTGTTGGCGCTGCGGCGCGCCGGCATTGTCCACGACATTGGAAAGATTTCGGTGCCCGACACGATCTTGCTCAAGCAGGGACAGCTCACTGCGGAAGAGCGGGCCGTCATCCAGCAACACCCGGATTCAGGCTACAAACTGCTCGAGCCGCTCCGCACGTTCGCCGATGCCTTGCCGGCAGTGCGCTTTCACCATGAACGCCTCGACGGTTCCGGCTATCCGCTAGGGCTCAAGGGAGAACAAGTGCCACTCTTGGCTCAAATCATCGCAATTTGTGACGTGTACGATGCACTGTCATCGCCGCGCACTTACAAGCCGGCCCTTCTGCCCGACCAGGCCGTGGAAATCCTGCGACAGGAAGCGTCGCGCGGACTACACGATTCCATGCTCGTGGAAACGTTCATTAAGATTGTTCATTCCGGCGAAGCCGGTGGGAACGCATCGTGAGCACGCGCGCCGAAGCCACGCGCGGCGCGACGACTCTCGCACGCTGGCGACACAAACTCGCAACTCGCGCATCGGCGCTGGTTGCGATCTGGCTGGCCGCCATCTGTCTGGGCTTTGCCTGGTTTGTGGATTTCGATACGCGCCCCGGTCTTCCTGCGGAAGCCCGCAGTCAATGGCCGGCTGATACCCAGCTCGCTCTGGATGCTGACGAACACACGCTAATCCTGTTCCTTCATCCGCATTGCCCGTGCTCAGTCGCGAGCTTGGAACAGTTGGCTGCCCTGCGAAGTGCCGCGCCGGCTGCCAGGTTTTACGTAGTCGCCAGCGGGGCAGGGGCGGCCAATCTCCAAGATTCAAATATCGAGTTCGCCGGCTCGATTCCAGGCGTGCACATGTGGTTGGATAGCTCCGGCGAGGAAACGGCGCGGTTCGGTTGCCACACCTCAGGCGACGTCTTGATCTTCGATCCACAGGGCCGGCTGGAATTTAGTGGCGGAATTACCGCCGGCCGTGGCGACCGCGGCCCGAACCTGGCCTGCGAGTCGGCTTTGTCCGCGCTGCGCAACCAAGGCAGCCCGTTTGTTAGCGCCCCGGTGTTTGGCTGCCCGGTTCGCGATGCGGACGGCCGATAGCGTCGCGCGCTTTTTTCGCGAGTTTCCGAATTTTTTTCTTTGGAGGTGTGCCGAGCGCCAATTAGAATCCTCGAAGCCCGTTTGGCCACCTTCGAGGAACGCTCATGAAGTTCACCCATCTCGCGTGTGCCCTGGCAATCGCCGGCACTTCCGCGGCCATTTGCCAGGCGGGCTGGCTGGGCCAAACCGTGACCGCCGAGTGGTTCGTGCCCGACAATGTCACGGTTCTGGAAACGCACAATCTGCTGGTCGCGCCCGGCACCGAGTTGCCTTTCGGCTCGCTGCCTGATGGGCCCACCGTCGCGATCGACGTGTCGGACGCTCTCGTTCGATTCGATTTCAGTGCACATGCCATCTGGTCACCCACCTTGTTCAACGGCTGGGTGTTTTCGCATGTACCCGGGGCCGCGCCCAACATCATTGGCGTAACGCTAGGTCCCATGAGCCCCGGCGTGACGGGGCTGACGAACGCGGCTCTTAGTTTCACTTCAAATTCGATATCCGCCAACTTCTCAGGAGTCGACGTCGCCGCGGCCGGAGACTTCTACACCATCAAGGTTCAATTCGGCGAAACGCCGGAACCCTCGTCACTCGTGCTGGCCGCGGTCGGCGGTTCGGCCTTGTGTATCGTCGCGCGACGGCGCGCGCTACGGCGCCGCAAGGCGCGATAAAAAACAATCACCCACTCACGTCGGTCTTCGTGAGAAACGCCAGTGATCCAAACCAATCAATCGTAAGCGGGAGAGTGTAATGAGATCTGCCTGCCGTATGCTATCCATCGTCCTGAATTGCGCGTTGATGCTCGTCTTTGCGCACCAGTCCCATGCCGCACTGACGTTGACCACCGGACTGGGAACCACTCACGCCAACAACATCGTGCTCAATGGCAGCTTCGAAAACGGTGCGCCTCCGGACGGCATGGCCAACACCGTGTATTGGGCCAACGGCACCAAGCTGGGACCGGCCGTTGTTCCGCCAAACTGGACCAGTTCGGGCGATCCGGCTTCTTATGCTCTGTGGGGCAACGATGCCACCATTCCGCAATCGATTCAGGGCAGCGATGGGCTGCCAGATGGCCGCGCCGCCTTGTACTTTGGCAATGGCGCGCCGGTGTTCAGCGACCAGCAGCCGACATTCAATGCAAACGGCACCGTGTCCTTTGTGTCGCCGCCGAACTTCACGAGCTTTTATGCGCCGACGCCGGTTACGTTGACGCAATCGATCAACACGCCCGCTTTTCCGGCCCCTAGTTACAAGTTCTCGTTCTGGGTTTCTGGCGAAGGCGCCGTCACCGGCCAGAACTTCACCGAGCGCGGCATCTTCGGCCTGCAAGTCACCAATGTCTTGCCGAGCGACCCAGTCCTGTTCTTGACCGTGCCCAATGGATCATTCAACACATTCGGCGTATCGCATCTATACGAGTTCACGTTCACGCCGCTCAACACGTCAATGCCCGTGAAGATCAACTTCATCAATTGGGGACACTTCGACTTGAGCGCCTATGGCATGTCGAACTTCACTACCGAGCTCGTGCTGGACGACGTGATCATTAACCCCGTGCCCGAGCCGGCCACTTGGGTGTTGCTGGGGGTCGGCGCCGTGGGGCTGGTGTTCACGCGCCGCTTTCGTGGACGCTAAAATGGCGTTTGCAAGGGCAAGGGGTGCTTGAAGAGCGACACACGGCCACATCCCAAGGTAGGGAGCCCGCCATGCACGGCAACAGAAAGATCGGCGGCACAGGCCGCACGGTACCGCGCGCCGTTATCGTTGGGATAGCATGCTGCGCCGCGGCATTCTCAGTTTTGGCGACCCGATCGCTTGCGGCCGCCGAGGTCGTGCGCGCCGCCATCTACGTGATCAAGCCCGACGGCACCGGATTGCGCAAAGTCATCCAGATGCCCGAGTATCAACAGCATGGCTCGCCGCGTTGGTCGCACGACAACAAGCGGCTGGCGTTCGACGCGATCCACACGGCGGATCGGATCAAGAAGTTGTTTGTGGTCAACGTAGACGGATCAGGATTGACCGAGATCGGCGAGCAATCGATGCCCGACTGGTCTCCGGACGACAAGCAGCTCGCGCTATTCAGCAAAACCGCCTTCAATAGCGGAAAGCTCGAGCCGGGCATTTACGTGCAGAATATCGATGGCCAAGGGCGCGTCTGGCTGACAGAGGGAGAATCGCCGCGGTGGTCGCCAGACGGAAGCAAAATCGCGTTTAGCGACCGCAGAACGCTCAAGGTGTTGAACCTGGCGGACAACAGCGAAGTGGAGCTGCTGGACCAGCCTTTCGATCGGCTGTTTTTAGGATTCAATTGGTCACCCGATGGCAAGCAACTGGCCTTTGTGGGCCAGCGCGAGGCCCGTCGCGAGCTGTTTATCCTGAGCGCCGAAGGCCAGTCCCAGGGCATGCGCGTGCGGTTGAACCGTAATCGAATCGATGGCAGCATTAGCTGGTCGCCAGACGGCAAGCAGGTCGTGTTTTCACTCACCGAAGTGCTGTACCTTCTGAATATCGAGGGGACGGACGGACCGCGCTTGCTCGCTCCCCACCAAGGCAAAGCCTTCGATCCCGCCTGGTCTCCCAACGGCAACTGGGTGGCATTCGCCGGAAAGGAAGCGGATCCCGAATAAAGTGTCGGACAGCCGCACTGCATGATCCGCTTCATCGTTCGATGGGTCACCCAACGTCATCCCGCCTTGCGGAACTCAGTCTTTCCTAGGGGGATGGTGACGGTAAAGCCCGTCACGCGGCCTTCACTATCGAGTTCAAATCGCGCGGGCATCGCTTGCGACGAAGGAATTTGCAAGTCGAAGCGATCGTCGCCCGCCGAATTCAAGCGCAGCTCGAGGGTGCCGATCGTCATGACAAGCTTGTCATCGCGCGAGGTGAGTTTCGCCTCGCCCCACATCCCGTTCGAGTACGTGCCAAGATAGCGATCGACCGGCTGGGTTAGTCCGTGCCCCTTGCCAGGCGCCTCCCAGGTGCGCTCCGGGTTGGCCGCCAGCCGCGCTTGCAACCGCGCAGTGTTCTCGCGCACCCACGGCAGCAGGTCCACGTCCGAATTGCCCAGCAACCTGGAGAACGCGTCGGCGGTGATCATGATTGCGACGCCGGGCCGCGATTCGTTCACGAGCACTGCCACGCCCACTTGTTCCTTGGGCAGAATCGAGACCAGGGTTGCCGTGCCCAGGTAACCTCCGCCATGCTCGAGCAGCGGGTGGCCCTGGAACGAACCCGTGAACCAGCCTAGCGCGTAACCGTCGCGGGTGAAGCCAGCCGGGCCAGGGCCAGAGGTCGTGGTGACTTGCTCTTTGTGAATGTCGGCAAGCAACTCGGGCGAGATCAACTGCCGGCCGGCGGGCGTTTTGCCGGTGAGGTGAAATCGCATCCAGTTGCCTAAATCGGCGGCGCTGGCCCCCATTCCACCGGCCGCATGCATCACGCGATCGTTCTTTACCAGGGGCGCTCGCTCCCACTTGCCGTTCTTGCCGACGAGCGGCCAGGCCACGAGTGGATTCGCGTACAGCTTGCTCGCGTAACACGTGGAGTCGCGCATCTCCAGCGGAGCGAACACGCGCTCGGCCAGGAAGTCCTGCCACGGTTTGCCCTCCGAAGCCTCGATCACTCGGCCCAGCAGCGTGTAATGCAAATTCGAGTATGCGAACCTGTTGCCGCGCCGCACGAACTTAAGCAGCCGATAATAGCGCTCATCGTTAATGTTGCCGAAGTAAGCCTCGGACATGCTGATCGGCTCGCTGTCGAGGCCATAGCGATGACACAACAGGTCGCGAACCGTAACCGTCTTGGCGAATTCTTCATCCGCCAGCGTGAAACGCGGCAAATACGTTTTCACCGGCTCATCGAGCTTCACCTTGCCTTCTTCCACCAGGATGGCAATGCCCAGGGCGGTGAACGATTTCGTGACGGATGCCAGGTAGAACGGAGAACGTGGGGTGACCCGCTGCTTCGCCTCGGGATCGCAAGCCCCGATTGCATCCAGCAACACGACGCGGTCACCCTTCACGACAACCACAGCCAGCCCAGGCACCTTGAGCTCGCTAGCCGCCTGCTGCCATCGTTCGTGCAGACCCTGCCAGTCACTGGGAACCAATGTGCCATTTGAATCCGCGCGCTCTGAGCTGCCTTGCGCTGCTGGTTCGGCGAACGAGCGCGCCGCGAGCAAGGCTGTACAGGCGAGCCCGACGATGAGATGGAAAAGAATTCGCATGGCGAGTGTTCCTTGCCGGAATGGCGCGCAGCGTGTCGGGAGAGGAAATGGACGTCGCCCGCATTCTCAGGTCCCGTTCACTCCGCAGTCTTGAACGGATGCAACATCAACCGCCCGCGGTCACGCGGCGGGTGCCCAGCCCCTTGAGCCGGCCCGGGGGCATGCCCAGAATCTCGGCAAAGGCCCGCGTCATGTGCGCCTGATCGGCGAAGCCAAAGCGAGCGGCAACAACCGCCAGCGGCGGCCCATCCGCTTCCATCGCGCGCCACGCGGCCAGCACACGACGCTCGCGAACGTGCTGCGCTATGGTGCGGCCGAAACGCGCGCGAAAAACGCGGGCTAGATGAACCGGATGGACGTCCACCTCGCGCGCGATGCCGCTCACGGAAACGGGCCCGTTCACCTCGCTCTCGAGTCGATCGAGCACGCGCGCAAACCAGGCTCGCGGCCGAGTGGCATGCCCGCATGGCTGTTCGTCGAGCACTGACGCCAGGGCATCCCACAGGACCAGTTCGGCGGATTCTGACCCGCGCTGCTCGCCGCTCAGGCATGCCAAGACAGCCCTGGCGAGAGTCGTCGACTCGAACCAGCGGTATCGGTCCCAATTCCACCTCGAAGCCGGTCCTGCATCGGCCCTGATTTGAACGATGCAAGCGCCTCGTGGACCGTATGCATCGCCATGTAAACAATCGGCCGGCTTGATGACAACCGATCCGACGCCGGCCCGCTGGCAGGCGCTCGTCGACGTTTCTTCGAGGTGGCCTGCCACGACGAGCGACAACGTGCAGTCTTCGTGCCGGTGCGGCGACTGCATGGCGCCCGCGCGATAGTGCACGCGACGCAGTTGCAAGGCTCCAACCGTCCGCCAGGGGGTGGCACTCGAAATTGCAGGACTGACAGCTTGCATCGTTTCTGTACGTCTAACACGAAATTAACCGTGCCCGGTCACCTATTCGCCCGCGCTCGTCCGATATTAGGGCCGTTGGACGTTTCGGACTTTAGATTGATGATACAAATTGCTTGTATCCCAGGCGGCCGCGCTAGAGAATACCAGAACCGGCCCGCCCTGCGCGCCGGTCTTGCCTCACCAGCCCGCCATCATTGAAAGGGAGGTTTACCATGGCTCGCAACAATCGTCGCGCGTTTCTATCGGACGTCAGCCGCGGCATGCTTGCGGCCGGTCTGGGAACCTCGCTGGCAGCGGACCTGGGTTTTTCGACCGCGTTCGCAGCCGAGGGGTCCGCTGGCATTCCGCTCGGCGAATATGCGTCCTTGGTCGAGTTGATGCGCGGCACTCCCGCCGAAAAGTTGCAGCCAATGCTGGCCCAGATGGTGGTCAGCGGCCAGTGCAACCTGAAAAAACTGATCGGCGCCGGCGCATTGGCCAATGCCGTCACGTTTGGCGGCTGCGACTACGTGGGGTTCCACACCGCGATGGCGATGCTGCCCGCGCTGGGGATGAGCGGCATGCTCGACGACCGGCGGCAAGCGTTGCCGGTGCTGAAGGTCTTGTATCGCAACTCGCAGCAGATTCAAAACGTGGGCGGCGCGTCGAAAGCCACGCTGGAAGCCATTCATGCCTCCGAACATTCCTCGCAAGGCGACGTGGGGCTCGACATTCGCGACGCGTGCCGAAAACTGGACGTGGAGCGCAGCGAGAAATTGCTGGCGGGCGTGGGCGGAAAGCCGCTCGACGCCTTCAATGCTCTGCAGCCTGCCATCCAAGACGACCTGAACGTGCACCGCTTCGTGTTCGCGCATCGTACCTACGGCCTGGTAGGCTTGCTCGGTGAAGAGTATGCCTACTCGATGTTGCGGCAGTGCGTGCGGTTGTGCATCGATCACGAACGCGAGCACGTCAACGGCAAGCATGCCGAGTCGCCGATTCGCGCGCTCGTGCCCAAGCTGCTCGACCAGTACAAGCTGGCCGGCAAGCAACTGGGCAAGCGCGATCCGGGCGATGCCTTTGTCGATGAGTTGTCGCTGGCCATTTACAACGGCCGGGGCGAAAAAGCGGCCGAAGCCGCGGCCGCGGCGCTCGCCGACGGCGTTGATCCGGAAGTCATCGGCGAAGCGATTTCGCTGGCCTCGAACCTGTACGTGCTGCGGCAGGGAACCGACAACTGGCGCACCCACGGCGATTCCGCGGGAGTCCATTCCTCCGATGCCACGAACGCCTGGCGCAACATGCTGCGGGTTGCCGACGCCAAATACACCGCCTCCGGCATGATCGTGGCAGCGTATCACGCGGGCGTCCAGTCCGCGCCGTTCCAGACGCCGGCCTATCCAACCGACGAGCATCGCGCGCAGGTGAAAGAGCGCGAAGCGGCCGGACTGCTCGCCGCGACCGAAGACGCCATCCGCCACAACGATCAGGGCCGCGCCGCCGCCGCCATGCAGATTTATGGCGAGCAAGGCTACCCGGTCGAGCCCGCGCAGACGCTGCTGCTCAAATACGCGGTTAGCGAAGACGGACGCCTGCACGGCGAAAAGTACTTCCACACGGTGCGCGAAGAGTACCGCACGATTCGCCCGGCGTTCCGCTGGCGCCAGATCGTGGGGCTCGCGCGCGTCACCAGTAGCGCGTACGGCTACAATCGCGACGACCAGCATGGATTCCGCGCCGCCGGCTATGAAGAAGCCTGCAAACTGCTGGGCGTCGAGGCGTAAGGGTCATTACAGGACGAGTCGGATCGTTCGATCATCACGCCAGGTGGCGATTGAGCGCCGCGTCGGCCATTTGCTTTAGCGCCACGCGGTCCACTTTGCCAACCGCGTTGATCGGCAGCTCGTCGAGCACGATGATCTCATCGGGCGCCTTGTAGCCGACGCGGGCGCGCGAGAAGCGGATCAACTCCGCGATTGGCGGCCGCTTCACACCCGGCCGAAAGGCAACGTAGGCGCGCACGTTCTCGCCGTGAATCGCATCGTGGATGCCGATCACGCCCGCGCTGGCCACGGCCGCGTGATCGAGCAGCGATTCCTCGACTTCCTGCGGGCAGATGTTCGAGCCGTCGTGAATGATGATCTGCTTCTTGCGGCCGCGAAACCACAGGTAGTTTTGTTCATCGGCCGCGACCAGGTCGGCGGTGTCGAGCCAGCCGTCCACAATCGTTTCCGCCGTGGCATCAGGCCGATTCCAATACCCAATCATGTTGCAGGGCGATTGGATCCACAGCCGCCCGGGCGTGCCGCACGGCACTTCCGCGCCATCGTCGTCGCGGATCGAGGCCGCGAAACCCGGCGCCAATTGACCGATCGAACCGATGCGATTGTGGGCCGCGGTTGGATTGATGGTGGACGTGCCGGTTTCCGTCATGCCATACAGTTCTTCGATTGCGAAGCCCGTGACTTCCTTGAACTCGTGCTCCAGCTCGGCGGAGATCTTGTCGCCACCGGAGACGCATCGACGCAGCGATTGAAAGTCTTCGCGCGCCGCGCCGTGGTCGCGCACGAGCGCGAATAACGCGGCCGGCAACATGCACAGCAGCGATGGCCGCGTGCCGCGCAACAGCGGCAGCAGCTCGCCGCCGCCGAAGGATCGCGCGATCGCGACACAGGCCCCCGCGGCCAGCCCCGCGAACGACAGCGAGGACGCGGCAATGTGCGAGGCCGACGTCGCCGGAAGGAAGATATCCGTGGGCGCGAGCGCGAGACCAGCAATCGCGCTGGCCACCATCCAGCCAAAAGTGTCGTGCGAATGCGTCACGCCTTTCGGTTTTCCCGTGCTGCCGGACGTGAAAAAAATAAACGCGGGCGCATCCGGCCGCGGCGGTGGAAAGTCCGTGGCCCCACTATCCGCCGTCATGAGTTCTTCAAGATGGCGGCCTGCGCCACCTTGGGCGCCATAGCGGATCGAACCCAATCGAAGTCGAGGGACCTGGCTGCTGGCGGCCAAACCATCTTGCCGCTCGGCGTGCGCGACCAACAGCGACGCGCCGCTGACATCGAGAGCGTGGTCGATTTCGGGGGCCTGATAGCGATAGTTGAGCGGAGTCGCGACCAGGCCGGCCTTGAAGCAGGCCAAATAGTGAACGAGCAGCGCCCCGCGATTCGGCAGCAGCGACGCCACGCGGTCGCCTGGCGCGAGGCCCAATTCCAAATACTGCCCGGCCAGCCGAGTGGACGCGCACTCCAACTCCGACCACGTCCAGGTTCGCTCCAGCGAAATCAGCGCCGGCTCATGTGGTTTGGTTTTCAAGCCAATTTCGAGCAGGCTCGCGAGCTTGATTGGCCGTTCTAATTTGGCCCCAGCAATTGCCACGCAAATCCTCTCCGAATCCGGTTCTGGTCGGCGGCGACTGATTGCCGACGGGAATGGTCGACCGTCAAAGCGATTGCTAGTTCGTCGCCGCGCTGCCGAGTTCCATGACTTCGATATGGGCCAGTTCGATGGTAGGGGCGCCGCGCGCGATCAGGTCAAAACCAACCCCGGTATAGTGACCCGGCGTGATCGACTTGCCCTCGACCGCCGGCAGCGCGAAGATTTTTTCGAACCGCTGCCACTTCGGCCTCAGTTCACACTTGGCCGCGGCAAGGGGCCGGCCCTGGGCAATCGCGACTTTGCCGGATTGGCCCGACGACTCGAACAGCTCATATCCCTTGCCTTTGATTCCCTTGATGCCCTCTGTGTTCGCATCATAGCTATGCCACAGGATCGGCACGATTTCGACGCTGCCAGTCGGACTGCGACCCCAAAAAACCATCCGCACGTTCTTGCCGGCAAACTTCCGTACGTCGCCGATCTCGAACGACTCGAGAAAGGTGAATCGAAACGCGGGCAAATGGTGTGTCTCGCCTGGCCACCCTTCGGACTGCGGCTTGCTCCACGCGACTTGAAATGCCCACTCGTTGCCATCCGATTGGTCTTTCAGCGAAGTCTTGATCCGATCGTAGGTGGCGATGGCGCCCACGCCCGGCCCACCGTACCAATGCCTCGGCAAACGATTGGGCGGCGTGCCGACCGATTCGGTGGTCACGCCCCCTTGGTAGTCCTTCCACTCGTGAAAGTCGCCGTTTTCAAGCGCGTTTTCGCCTTCGGGAATCTCATCCGCCGCGGCCTGCGAACGCGCATCCCCGACGCACGCGCCGAGCATCGCTGCGATGACGACAGCCGTGACTCGCACAGCAAGGATCAACGAACGACGCATGATGAAAGCTTTAATTGGCCTGGGCTTTTTGCGCGGCGGGGTCGGATAGCGGGTAACGGATCACGTGGACGTCGTTTTCCTGCGGCTCACCCGGCGTGGTGCGTCCTTCAATGATGAATTGTTCCATGAGCGCGCTCATCTGCGCGACAAGGTGCGGTTGGGCGGCTGCGACGTTCTTGGTCTCGCCCAAGTCTGCGTCGAGATTGTAGAGTTGCACCGGCGTGTGCGCTTGTTCGTCGGCGGCGAACACGAGTTTCCACGGACCCTGGCGCAGCCCAGGCGTGCCGGTGCAGGCACAGCTAACCGCGTGTGTGCGGACCGGTGTGTCGTGACCCTTGAGCAGCCGCAGGAAACTAAAACTGTCCTCGCCGGCATTATCGGGCAGCTTCGCGTCTAGGATCTCGGCCACGGTGGCCATCAGGTCGGCGTGGTGGACCAACTGTTTGCAAACGGAACCAGGCCGCACCACGCCGGACCACCGCACCACAAACGGAATGCGATGCCCGCCCTCGTAGACCGATGCCTTGTAGTCTCGCAGAGGACCGCTGGGGAAATGGCCGCGCGCCTCGAGCTCCTCGACTCCGATGTAACGGGCGCAGCCATTGTCGCTGGTAAAAAAGACCAGCGTGTTGTCCGCAGCGCCGCTGGCTTGTAGCGCTTCGAGCACCTGGCCGATCGCGGCGTCGGTCTCCATGACGAAGTCCGCATAGGGGTGACCGATGGCACTTTTGCCGCGCCAGGCTTCGTTGGGCGCGATGGGCGTATGCGGCGCGGTCAGCGGCAGGTACAGCAAGAACGGCTGTTGGGCCTTGGTCTGCCGCACGATAAAGTCCGAGGCGCGCTTTGCAAGCGCGGGCAGGATCGGCTCGAGCTGCCAGTCCTTCAGCGCCGGACCTTGCAGGCTGGCTTGATTCTTGACCAGCTTGGAAGCCGGCAATAGCTCCGTGGGGATGCCGATCGTGCGGTCGTTCTCGATGAAACAGTAAGGCGGCCAATTCGGCACGTCGGTGCCAAAGTATTCGTCGAACCCGCGCGTGGTTGGGCCGCCGGGGATGGGCTGCGAAAACACGTTTCGCCACACCTCGCGATGCGCGTCGGTCAATTGCGTCACGACATTCGCACCGCCGCCGCGCTGGCCGCCAAGACCTTCGAAAAATGGCCGCTGCTCCTTGGTAATCGGCCAGTCACGGCCCAGGTGCCACTTGCCGATGCACGCGGTTCGATAGCCGTGCTGCTGCGCGAGTCGCCCGATCGTGAGCCGGTCGGGAGCGATCAACGGTTCCCCCCACACGCCAACGATGCCTTGTTGCAAGCGCGACCGCCAATGATACCGGCCGGTCAGCAGCGTGTAGCGGGTCGGCGAGCAGCAGCCGCTGCTGCTATGCCCGTCGGTGAAGCGCATGCCTTGGGCCGCAAGCCGATCCATATGCGGTGTTGGAATCTTGCCGCGCTGGGGGTTATAGGCCTGCATGTCCCCATAGCCAAGATCATCGGCCAGGATGATGAGAATGTTGGGGCGCTCGGCGGCCAGCGCCCAATTACCCGCCAGCAGTACGAGCAGCAGGCTGGGCAGGTGTTGTCGCCAGGTCATGGCTCGACGGGCCCTGTGAAAAAGACAGCCATAAGCCGCTGGATCATTCGCCGATGCAGTACAGGTGCGTCTTGCTGCGCAGGATGATCTGGTTGCCGACCAGGGCTGGCGAGGCGTCGATCTGATCGTCGAGCTTGTTGGTCGCCAGGACCTCGATTTTCGGCGCGTCGGCCAGAACCAACGTAGTGCCGTCACGGTCGGTAAAGTAGATCCGCCCCTGGGCAGCCACCGGTGAAGCGTACACGTTGCGAATGTCGGGCAGGCGCTGTTTCTCAATGATCGGCTTGCCGGTTTTCGCGTCGAGCGAGGTCAGGATCGCCGTATTCGACTTGTTGAAATACAACTTGCCGTCGACTAGCACCGGCGATGGGCAATAGGGCGTGTCGCTCATGCGCTTCCACGCAATCTTGTCGCTGTCGGTGATGTCGCCTTTCGAGTCCAGCGGCACCGCGAACAGCGCCGACTCTGGATAGCCGCTCATCAAGTACACCTTGCCGTCGTAAGCCACGGGGCAAGGAATGATGGCCCGCGTTTGCCCGCCGCACTCCCACAGGACTTCGCCCGTGGCGAAGTCGTAGCCGCAGGCTTTCTTGTTCGAGTTGACCACGATTTGCTTGCGGCCCGCGTAGTCGACCACCAGCGGCGTCGACCACGAGGTGCCCTGCTCGCGCGGCACTTGCCAGCGGATCTTGCCGGTGCGGGCCTCCAACGCATAAAGGAACGAGTCGCCCTCGTGATCCCAGTTCACCAGCAGGGTGTCGCCTTCGAGCACGGGCGAGGTGGCTTCGCCGAAGAAGCGATAGATGCGCAAGTCACCCAGGTCGCGGTCCCACTGCAGCTCGCCGTCCATGTCGAAGCAATAGATTCCGCGGGAGCCGAAGGAAGCGTACACGAATTTGCCATCCGTCACCGGTGACGGCGAGGCATAGCCGTGATCTTTATGGTGTCCTTCGTGCGGCACGGCCTCGACGACAATCTTTTGCCACAACAGTTTGCCGCCGGTGCGGTCATAGCATTGCACCACGAATTGGTAGTAGTGCGTGGATCGCTCGATGCGGAAGGGATTTCCGCCGGGCGCTTCGGCCGTTTCGGCGGGCGGCTTCTCTTCGAGGCGATCGGTTTCGATCGCGGTTGTGATGAAGATTCGATTTTGCCACACGACGGGCGTCGACTCGCCCTGGCCCGGTACGGCGGCTTTCCATTTGATGTTGGATTCCGCGCCCCACGTTTTCGGCGGATCAGCGTTCGGCGCAAACCCGTTGGCCAACGGACCGCGCCATTGATGCCAGTTTTGAAGTTTCTCCTGTTCGAAGTCGGCGGCCAGACCGGCGGCGGGCAGAACAAAGACAATCGCGAGCAATAGAGTCAGGCGCATGATTCAAGTTCACTCGGCGTGGGAATGGGTGGGTAAGCCCCGATAGTATAAGGTCGCTCCACGCGCGGAAGCGAGCTTCGCAGCCAGCGCTCGCCAGGTGTCAGGCTCGTTGCGGCAGCCAGCGTGGATGGTCGGCGCCCCGCTCTTCTAAACCCCGCGTAATCAGTTGCGGGTTGTTCCCATCTCGATCGGCCACCCAGATTGCCGGAGAGCCGCCCGTCTGCGCGCGGCAATAAACCAGGTATTTGCCGTCGGGCGACTCGCTGGCGCGGAAGTCCCAGACCCCCGCATCGTTGTGGGTCACCACGTCGACCTTGCCGTCGCGGGGATTCAAGCGACAGATCTCCACGTGGCCACGCGCCAGCTCGGGCTTGAAGTCGCGATTGAAGTGGTCGACATCCGGGCGAGCGGCCTGATACTCCCAGGGCACCTTGGCATCCTTGCTGCGGCGCGGAAACAAGATTCGTCCGTCATGCGTCCAGGCCGGCAGGTTCGAGCCGCTGCCGTGGTTGCCAGGGCGGCCATACGTGGCGGCGAACCACATGGCTTGCCCCTCGGTCAACAGGCGATGCTCGCTGCCGTCGGCACGGCCCACGCAAATGTCGGCCCAGTCATGCGCCCCATCGTCTTGAAGATGGTCGACGTACAAGATCCACTGACCGTCCGGCGACCAACTGGTGCCGAAGTAGAGATGATTCGCAGCGGCGGCAACTCGCACCCGATTCGAGCCATCCGCGTCGCTGGTCCACACCTGATAGCCCTGCGGACTGGCCAAATGGAACGCGACGCGCTTTCCATCTGGGCTGAGACTAAATCCGTAGGGAAGACCTTCGCCGGCACGAGTGAACTCGCGCGGGTCGCTGCCGTCGAGCCGCATGCTGAAGATTTGCCCGACCTTGTTGCGAACGACTTGCACCAGCAGCCGCTCGTCTCCTACCAGCAGGGCCGGCGTTTCAAAAGGCGCCAGCCGATCCTTTGTGCCGATTTCCTCCAGCGAATCGCTTGCGAGATCATGCACCCACATGTGCGTCGGGGTTTGCGTGTAGTATTCCTCGAAAGGCTTTCCCGGTCCGTCACGGCGGGGCTCCATGCTCAAGAAAACGACTCGCTTCCCGTCGGCAAAACTCGGTCCCGGCTGCCAGGTTGCCTGGCCCGGCACCTTGAAGTCGAAAAACTTGAGTCCACTTCCGTCGGCATGGACGATCGCCGTCTTTCCCTGCGAAGTAAAAAACAACCGCGCGGAACTTTGCGGGGCTTCGCCTTCGCCGCCGCGGGCCCAAGCGGGCCACATCGCGGCCAGCGCCGGCGACAGCAGCGCCTTTAAGAGATTCCGGCGGCCCAGGTCCGCAACTGCAGAACGGCTCGAGTGATTTCGTCGGGGCATGGTCAGCTCTAAGGGGCTGAAACGAGCGTGTGACGCGCGGTCGACAGTAACATTCTGAGCCGGCGATCGCGAGAGATGTGCATCATCCGCTCAGGGCCGTCGGGAGTAAACATCCCGAGCCGTTATTTCATCAAACGCTTCCCTCTTCCCTCCCCCCGCGGGCCGAGAAAAAGTCGCCGACATTGGACATGGCAGAACCGGGCGGTGACAATAGCCGCGACCTCAGGAATCCGGTCGACCGTCGGTTGGCGATCCGGACTTGCTCGAACCACGACTGCCAATAAGAAAGGACGTTGCCATGGGAGATAGAGGCGGCAAGAAGGACAAGGAAAAGAGCAAGAAACAAAAGGCAAACAAACAAATCCAGTCCGCGCAAGCGAAACAGGATAAAAACCGGCCGAAGTGAGCGCGACGACGATTGCTCGACCACACGGCGATTGCCCGCGGGGCACAGCGTCGACCGCACAGTGCCTGTCGATGAATGAGATTCCTGGAATCTTTGCTTCGCGCATCGCGACAGCGGTCCGTGCGTTCGAGCCGAGACACCAGCGATTCGCAATCGGCTGGCTCGCTTTAATGCTCGTGCTGTCCGCACAAGTGGTGGCCGACGAGCCGCCGGTCATCCCGATCGGTCTGGATGCGTTTCGCCAATGGGAACGCTGGCCCTATCAGCGCATCGGGGCACGCGCCTACATGCGCAGCACGTACGCGCGTGACGGCGGCAACGAGGGCGCGGATGCCAGCCACTTTCTCTATCAAGAGGCCGATGACTTCAATGTGAGCTTGGACGTGGAAGGTCCGGGCGTCCTCTATTTCGCGCGCTATAACCACTGGCACGGCAGCCCGTGGCACTACGAGGTCGACGGCGTCGACCATGTTGTCCAGGAAAGCAGCACAGCAAACCCCAACCGCCCGGTAGACGAATCGGTGTTCCTGCCGGAAGCGCTTTTTCCCAGACCGCTTGCCTGGACCTGGTCCGATACAAAAGGGGCCGATCTCTCCTGGGTTCCAATTCCTTTCCAGCGCTCCTTTCGCATGGCCTATTCCCGCACGCGCTACGGGACGGGCTATTACATCTATCACCAATACGTAGCAGGGGCCAAAACGTCGCAGCCTCTGGGCAGTTGGGACGGAAAGACGCCGCCTGAGGCCGACGTGCCAAAGCTCGTCGCGCGCGCCGGCAGCGATCTCGCCCCGCGGCCGGACACGCCCGCAGGGAAAGTGGCTGGCGTTCGCCAGGAGTCTGGAAGCATCGCCCTGCCGGCAGGGAAACGCGTTACGCTTGCGCGGCTCGCGCAGGCGCCGGCCATGCTCCGCGCACTCGAGTTGGACGTGCCCAAGGAGTCGGCGCTGGCGCTATCGCGCGTCCGACTTGTCGTCACCTGGGACGACCGCCAACAGCCTTCCATCGATGCGCCCGTGCCGCTCTTTTACGGCACGGGAACACTGTACAATCGCGACGCGCGAGAGTACCTCGTCAAAGGCTTTCCCATCCACGTCCGCGACGATGGCCAGCGCATCCACTTGGCGTGCTATTTTCCCATGCCGTTCATTCACTCGGCGCATATCGAATTGGTGGGCGCCCAAACAGAAGCTCTGCCCGAAATCCTGTGGAGCGTCCGCTACACGCCCTATCGCGACCCGGCAAACCACGTGGCCTATTTCCATGCCACGTATGCCGACCATCCACAGCCGGAGCCGGGCAAGGACCTGGTTCTGCTCGACACCCGCACCGTGGAATCGAGCGAGAACTGGTCAGGACACCTGGTGGGCACGTCCTTCATCTTCTCGCACCGCGCAAACCTGACCACGCTGGAAGGCGACCCGCGATTTTTCTTCGACGACAGCCTCACGCCGCAGGCGCAGGGCACGGGAACCGAAGAATGGGGAGGCGGCGGCGACTATTGGGGCGGACGCAACATGACGCTGCCGTTTGCCGGCCATCCGGTTGGCGCGGTCAATGTCGAGGCCGCGAAGAGCGAAGAGGATAAGATCGAGTCGGCCTATCGATTCCTGCTCGCCGATTTGATGCCCTTTGGCAAAAACGCGCGCATTTGCCTGGAACATGGCGGCACGAACCAGTCGACGGAGCATTATGAAACCGTGACGTATTGGTATGGCGCGCCCAGCCCTTCCTTGCGCAAGACCGACGAATTGCAGGTGGGCGACGAGACGAGCGAACGAGAGCACCGCTACGATTCGCCCGCGGCCTCGGCCCCCTATGCAATCACCTCGCGCTACGAGTGGGGCGTCGATCAACATCGCTCCAAGGAGGTATATCCAGCGCACACCGACCATGGCCGTTCCACCAAGGGCGCATCTGAATTCACGATGAAGCTCGATCCCAACAATCTCGGCGTGCTCCTGCGCCGCAAGCTCGACTACCAGTTTCCCAACCAGCGGGCCGAAGTGTTCGTGGCCGATGCCGATGGTGGTCAAGATCAAAAACCGCCACAGTGGAAGTCGGCTGGCATCTGGTATCTGGCCGGATCGAACACGTGCGTCTACTCCAATCCGAAAGAGGAACTAGGGGCGACCCAACATAGGCCGCAGACCTCCAACCGGCGATTTCGAGACGACGAGTTCCTGGTCCCGCGCGCGTTGACTGAGGGGCGCTCGCTGGTCCGCTTTCGCGTCCAGTTCACGCCGGTCGAGAGACCGCTCTTCCCTGGCCATCCCATGGCGGAATTGGCCTGGAGCGAGATCCGCTACAGCGCTTATTGCTTCGTCATGCCGGAAGCGCCAGCCGCGGCGCGCTAGCAACTCAAGTAGCTACGAGAAACTTCCGGATGGAAGCGATCAGGCTTCGCGGCCGGTATAGAGGGCTTCGATCACGCGGCCGCTGTTGAGTTGCAGCGGCCGGCCCTGGATATCACGTATTTCGGTGGCGGGATTGATGCCGAGTGCCGAGTAGACGGTCGCGCCGACGTCTGAGTGGCGATAGGGACGAGTGATCGGGAACGCCCCCACCGCGTCGGACTTGCCGATCACCTGGCCGCCGCGCACGCCGGCGCCCGCAAACAGACCAAAGAAGCAACTCATCCAGTGGTCGCGGCCGGGACTGGTGAAGTACGGCAGCGAACCAGTGGGCTGTACCAGTTTCGGCGTCCGGCCAAACTCGCCCATCACGATCACCAAGGTCTCGTCCAGCAATCCGCTGGCTTTCATGTCATCCAAGAGCGCCGACACGCCACGGTCGAGGTGTGGCAGATAGGTGCGCAAACCGACGAAGTTGTTGGTGTGCGTATCCCACAAAGCCTGGTAACTGACGTTGGCCTGCACGATGCGCACGCCCGCCTCGATCAGGCGCCGCGCCAGTAAGATCGTCTGGCCGAACTGATGCCTGCCATAACGATCGCGGACCGCGTCGGGCTCGTCCTCGATGGCCAGCGCCCGTGCCATGCGGCCGCCGGTCAACACGCGGAACGCTTCTCGTTGATTGTCTTCATAAGGCGTGGTCTCGTTGGCCGCGGCGAGCGCGGTCTGCTGCCGATTCAGTTCAGCCAGCAAGCGTTGCTGTGACGCAAGTCGCTCGACGGTCATGCCCGGCGGCAATTGCAAACTACTGTCGCTATGGTGTTTTGGATCGGCCGGGCTGCAGCGGATTTGAAACGGGTCGAACTTGGCGCCCAACAACCCGGCGGTTTGGCCAGGGTAGCGGCCCGTGCCCGGATCGACGACTTCGCCTGGCAGCACGGCGCTTGCCGGCAGACCGTCGTCGCCCCCGCGCGTATATTCGACGCCCGCGCACCAGCAAGGCCAATCCCGTCGCGAGGCGGCCAGCGTGGCGCCGGCCGGCAATTGATCGATGCCACCCAACAGGCCGTGCACGGCCGTGCGATGATCGCCGAAGCTCGGGTTGCAAGTCATCGAGCGGACCAGCGCCAGATGATTCATGCGGCGGGCGATCTCGGGCAGGTGCTCGCAAATCTGTAAGCCAGGCACCGCGGTGCTGATGGGCGCGAACTCGCCGCGAAATTCCGCGGGGGCATGCGGCTTCGGATCGAACGTGTCGAGGTGGCTCGGTCCGCCGAACAGAAATAGAAATAGCACCGACTTGGCGCGCGGCGTGATAGCTTGTGCGACCCCCGATAACTCCGCCGCCTGTGTTTGTGCTCCACCCAGCGCGGCCAGGCCCGCGCCCAGCATGCTCGAATAGCCGATCTCGATCACCTCGCGTCGCGTCAGCTTGCCGGCTGCACGACTCAATCTCGGGCCGAATTCAAAGCTGCTTGTCGGTGACATGCGGGCGGGATCCTCTGGCGGCGGGTAACCCAGATTATAGCTCGTCGGCAGCCAGAGCCAACGGAGGGGCCGATTCGCAGGAAAATGCGAGCGAGTCATCGCTCGCACGGCTAGAATTCGCCAGCCGAGATATGCATCCAGAATCTCCACCCCAGACTCGGAAGCGAGACATGCGACCCGCGCTTTTGCTGATCCTCGCGCTTTTTCCCACGATCGCACTTTCCACGGATTCTGCGGGTGAGCAGGGACAACGAGCGGCAGATTTCTATGTCGCCGTGAACGGGTCCGATCAATGGTCGGGGCAGTTTGACCAACCCAATCCGACGCGCACCGATGGTCCCTTCGCGACGCTGGCCAGGGCGCGAGATGCGGTGCGTGCGTTGAAACGGCGCGGCGACAAGCGAGAGATTCTCGTGCTCATCCGCGGCGGTGTGTACCGGCTCAGCGAGACCGTGGTCCTCTCGCTCGAGGATTCGGCGCCCGTTGGCGGCTCGATTACGTACGCTGCCTACCCAGACGAGAAGCCAGTATTCACGTCAGCCGTTCCGATCGTTGATTGGCGGAAGCCCGAGCGGCCATCGCCGCTTCTGCCCGAGATTGCCCGCGCCAGGGTGTGGACGGCCGATGTTCCCGCGAGTTTGCGGAACGTCTTGACGTTATACGACGGAAACCACCGTCTGCGGCGGGCATGGTCGAAGCCCTTTACGCCCGTGACGTTCCTGGATGCGAAAGCGCCGCATGACCAAATCGCTTTTCCGCCTGGGGCGATGAAGAATTGGCCCGACCTGGCCAATGCGGAGCTCCGCGTAATTCCCTCCTGCGATTATGAAATGTGCCTGTTGCCTGTGGCGGAAGTGGATGAGAGGTCCGGCCTGGCGAAGACCGCAGTGCCGGCATCACGCACGATGGGACGGGTGAAATTTTTGGACGAGACGGCCTGGGTGGAAAACATCCTCGAGGTCTTGGACGAGCCGGGCGAGTGGGTCTTCAGTGCCGCCGATCGAAAGTTATATCTATGGCCGGTTCGCGAAGCGCCCTCGGATGCGATCCATACCCCGCTGCTCACGGAGTTGCTGCGCATCGAAGGAGCAATCGATTACGACGGTCCCGCCGACAGGCCGATCACGGACCTTGCGTTTCGCGGCCTGACCTTCACGGGCGGCGAGCGCTTGCCGTGGCATGGGGGCACGAAAGGCGAGCTGCAGCACAAATGGGAACACTTCGACGTGCCCAGCGCGCTCGTGCGTCTGCGCGGCGCGCAGCGATGCACGATCGAGGCTTGCCGCTTTGTCGACACAAGCGGAACGGGCCTGCGCCTGGATCTGACCTGCTTGGACAACCGCGTCGTGGATAGCGAGGTCGCTCATACGGGAGGCGTCGGCATCTTGCTGGCCGGCTACGGTCCCGGCACCAAAGACGAGAGCAAGCGCAACACCGTCTCCAACAATTGGATTCATCACGTCGGCGAAATCTACTGGGCCTCGCCGGCAATCATGGTGTGGCAAAGCGGCGAGAACAAAGTGACTCACAACCTGATCCACGACACGCCCTATTCGGGCATCACGGTCAGTGGACGGACCGGTTGGACCAGCGAGGCGGATGCCACCTTCCGTGCGCGAGAAGTCGACTTGCCGGCATACAACTCGTTGCCGAGCGCTGGCACCGGATCAAGCGAGGTGCACCGCGAGTGGTGGCAGGCCCGCGAAAAATACATGCATGGCCGCAAGAATTTCGTGGCCCACAACGACATCCACGATGTGATGCAAACCATGGGCGATGGCAATGGAGTCTATATCTCAGGCACCGGCAAAGAGAATCACATCTACCAGAACTATATTCACCACCTCGATGCCGACGGGGTGGCCTCAGGCATCCGTTGCGACAACGACCAGTATGAAACCATC
>DATJEN010000203.1:0-9896 GCA_035496575.1 Pirellulales bacterium | reverse complement strand
GATTCAGCCATCATCACCGAACGCTTGTTGAGCATCTCAGGTGAGGACGCCCAGACGATCGACCGCAAGCACCTGTCGCCAATCACGTGCAAACTGTCGACGCGGCTGATGATCTTGACCAATGAACTGCCGCGGCTAACTGACGCCAGCGGTGCGTTCGTTGGCCGGCTGATTCTGCTGCGTTTGGCTGAGAGCTTTTTCGGCCGCGAAGATCACGGCCTGACAGAGCGACTATCGGCCGAACGGCCCGGCATTCTAGGGTGGGCGATCGAAGGCTGGCGACGGCTGCGCGAGCGCGGACGGTTCGTGCAGCCTGAAAGCGGTGGCGAACTCATCGAGAGCATGCACGATCTCTCCAGCCCGCACCGCCAGTTTATTGACGACTGCTGCTTGGTCGGTCCGTCGTACAAAGTGAAAGTGCAGGAACTATTCGCCGCTTGGCGGCGATGGTGCGATATGACGGGTCGCATCAATGCAGGCACGGAGCAAACATTTGGCCGCGACCTTCGGGCGGCGCTGCCAAGCTTGCGGGTGAGCAGGCCACAACAAGATGGCGATCGCCATCGGGTTTACGAGGGAATTGGGTTGCGGCGGGACTTGCCACCGGAACTGCGAGAACAGTTTTAGCGCCGTCCGCACCGTCCGCGGCCCAATCCATTGCACGTGTAGCGATGCAACACATGATCGCAACATGACCACAATACATCAAACTATGAGCCCAATGAAGCAGACCGCGGACATCGCGGACGGCGAGTGGCCGGCTGCATGGCTGGGATTGGCGGAAGCCCCTGACCATCATCGGGCTGGGATCGTCGGATCGGCAATGTCCCAGATCACGATACTGGTCGGGTATTCCAGCATCGGTTAGAATAATGAGATGGCAAGACGGCGATCAAGCAAACTCAGCGATCAAATACGGCAGGCGATCGACGAGTCGGGCTTAACACGATATCGCATTGCCAAGGAAACGGGCATCGACGAGTCGGCTCTGGCGAAGTTCTACAACGGTCGCGGCGGACTCTCGATGGAAGCCGTCGACCGGCTGGGTGAGTACCTGCAACTGACAATCACTCTGGGCCGCAAGCCCGATTCGACGAAGAAAGGAAAGTGAGCTGTGGCCAGCATCATCAACCGCCCCGAAGGGCATAGATGGATTCAATTCGTAGGTGCCGACGGCAAGCGCCGAACAGTTCGCCTGGGCAAGACGCCCGCCAAAGCGGCGGACACGGTCTGCCGGCGCATCGAAGAATTGCTGACGGCGAAAATGACCGACACATCGATGGATCGCGATTTGGCCGGCTGGCTGGCGAGCATCGACGCCACGCTACAAAACAAGCTGGCGGCCGTCGGGCTGTGCCAAGCCCGCGAATCCGCCATGTTGGGGCCGTTCATCAAGGGTTACATCCAAGGCCGAACGGACGTGAAGCCGGCCACGAAGGAAGTCTGGCAGCAAGGCGAAACGGGGCTTGTCGAGTTCTTCGGGGCAAACAAGCCATTGCGTGACGTTACGCCCGGCGATGCCGACCGCTACAAGCTGCATTTAATCGGCAAGAAACTGGCCCCGATGACGGTTCGCAAGCGGCTGCAATTCGCCACGATGGTTTTCCGCGCTGCGATGCGTCGGCGGTTGATTGCCGAAAGCCCGTTCGCCGATGTTTCCATCAAGGCATCCATGCCGTGCCGGGAACGATTCATCACGCTCGAGGAAACCCGGCGGTTGCTGGAAGCCTGCCCGAACCATCATTGGCGGGCAATCGTCGCCTTGGCTCGCTACGGCGGCCTGCGCTGCCCCAGCGAAGTGCTTTCGCTCCGCTGGCAGGACATTGATTGGGACGCTGGCCGAATCGTGGTAACGTCCCCCAAGACGGAACATCACCCCGGCAAGGCGACCCGCACCATTCCGCTGTTCCCCGAGCTGCGCCCCACTTTGGACGAGGCTTTCGCCCTGGCCGCGGAAGGCGCGGTCTACGTGGTCGATGAACGCATGCGGGCCAGTTCTCAAGGCAAGGCGGGCTGGCGGAATTGCAACCTGCGGACCACGTTCGAAAAGATCATCCATCGCGCTGGGCTGACGCCCTGGCCCCGGCTCTTCCATAACCTCCGGAGTTCTCGGCAAACGGAGCTGGCCGAGCAGTTCCCATCACACGTGGTTTGCAGTTGGCTCGGCAACAGCGAAGACATTGCCCGAAAGCACTATTACCAAACGACCGACGAGCACTTCATCCGCGCTCTGGGCAACGCGGAACAGGCGAAGCAAAACCCGAAGCAGTTGGAAGCCGTTTCGGGTCGCGGCGAGTCGCAGCCCGAAACGGTCAACACTGTTTCTGCCGAGAAAAGCGAGTCGATGCTTTTCCCGGCGATAATCGAAGCGGATGGGGAGGGATTCGAACCCCCGGTACGGTTTCCCGTACAGCGGTTTTCAAGACCGCCGCCTTAGACCACTCGGCCACCCATCCTTATCGGGAGTTTTTAGCATTTTTGCCGTGGCTTGCGTGCTAGTTGACACCCGCTAGTGACACCTGCTACCTTGCCAGTGCGATTTCCCTCGATTCCTGACTCCCGGCGAGGTGTCACCGTGACCAAGTCTACCCTAGCAGCAAGGCCCAGCAAACCGCGCCCCGACTTCCCTCTGTTCCCACACGCCACCGGGCGATGGGCCAAGAAAGTGTGCGGCAAGCTTCAATACTTTGGATCATGGCGTGACGATCCGCGCGGTGAACGCGCAGAGAATAACTGGTCCGAAACCAAGGACGACTTGCTGGCCGGCCGCAAGCCGCGGGCACGCGATGGTGCCGTGACGGTGAAGCTCGTCTGCGATTCATTTCTGACGTTCAAGGAAGCCGCGCTCGAGAGCGGCGAGCTGGCCCAGCGGACGTTCGATGGGTACCTGTCGGCCTGCACGCTCATGGCGGCCACGCTCGGGCGCTCGACACCCGTTGACACCCTGCGCCCCGAGGACTTCCAAGCGCTACGCGGCGTGTTCACCAAGCGCTGGGGATTGGTCCGAACCGGGAACACGATCCAAGTTGTGCGCAGTGTGTTCAAGTACGCCGCCGACGCCGATCTGATTGAACGGCCCGTCAAGTTCGGCCCCGGCTTCAAGAAGCCATCGGCCAAGTCGATACGCAAGCTGCGGGCGGCCGGGGGGCCGCGCATGTTCTCGGCTGAAGAGCTGCGGGCGGTGCTGGCCAAGGCCGACACGATCGCGAAGGGGATGGTGCTGCTGGGCATCAACGGGGCGATGGGCAACACGGACCTGGCACTGCTGCCGACAAAAGCAATCGATCTCAAGGCCGGCTGGCTGATCTATCCGCGGTCGAAAACGGCAGTACCGCGCCGGATCCCGCTGTGGCCCGAAACCGTGGCCGCGATCAAGGAGCACATTGCCACGCGGATCACCCCCAAAGACCCGACCGACGCCGCCCTGTTGTTCATCTCACAGCGCGGGCTCAACTATATCGGCAAGTACAAAGGCTACCGCGTCACGGCCGCGATGGATCGGCTGATGGCAGCCGCTGGAGTGACCGGGCGTTCGTTCTATGATCTGCGACGCACCTTTCAGACAATCGCAGAAGGCGCTCGAGACCTGTCAGCCGTCCAGGCTGTTATGGGGCACGCCGCGGCGGCTGATGATATGAGCGCCATCTATCGACAGGCCGTCGAGGATGAGCGGCTGAAGGCCGTCACGGACCACGTTCGCGCGTGGCTGTTTCCCAAAAAACGGAAGGCAAAGTAAACTGCACATTGCACACGGCTAGCCCGACGGGGCGAAAGCCGAAAACCTTGATCGGTTGCCGTGCTGCTTTTTTTCAGGGTGGTCGCAAGCAAGGATGCGACAATGGAGTACGAGAGTCCCCTCCACGAGATAGCCGCGCTGGCTGCCACGATTGCTGGCGACGACGGCTACAAGAAAGCCACTGGTGAATACCAGCGGCAACTTAGGCTGCTCCAATCGCTTCGCGATGAGCCCGATGATGGCCCGAACGGGCATCACTCGCTAAAAGTTGAGCGTGAGAACTTTCGCAGTCTACAGGGCGCGTGCCGCGATTATCTTGAGATGCTGCGCCAGCTGACTCAGTTGATTCATGAGGAGCTGCCGAACGTAGCCCTGGCGTTCGACGTTCTCGAGCGCCCGCCACGGCATTGGCACGACGTTCCACTCGATCAGTGGCGACCACTTCGAGATGCATTAAAGGCCGCCGAAGTTGCGGCGATTCAAGCAAGTCGCGCCGTCGCTGATGCGAAGGCTGCCGGCTTGACTGCTCAACTCGGGGTGCGCGCGCCGAATGGAGATTTAGGAGTGTTGGGAGTGACGGAAATAGCGCCGCAGGCTGATGGGGCCGGCAAGGGCGCGGTGGCGAAGACCATGCGTTGGACCCAGAGGCAGGCCGACGCCCAAATACAGCGTCACTTGGATGAGCACCGAGAGGCATTTGTCGCAGCACAATCGCGACGACCAGGCGCGGTAAACGCGTTCAAATCGGTGTTTGGGCGAAATAAGATTGCGAAGAAGTTCCGTATGGCGGGAGCAACAGTAGGTAATTCGAGTGTCTGGCGCGAAGTTGCTTTGGAGTTTGGCTGGGAACGTAGTCGGGTCGGAAAGGCACAGAAGGAAGGTTTAGAAATCGCGCTCGAGAAAAGGGCCGATCAGGACGGCGATTCAACTGATAGGGCGGTCACTCAGCGGGAGACTGAGCGGATGATTATGGGCGCTTCACTGAAACCAGACCATCGGCAGTCTCTTCTGGACGGTCTACGGAGCGGGCGGCACACGGACGATCAGGTGCGAGAAATCCTCGACACCCTTCGCTAGAAAGAAGGTTTCTGCGACCACCCCAAACTGGTCGCGACCACTTCTGACCCCGTTTCTTCGGGGGAATTTGGCGGATCACAACACTTTTGTGACCAGCGCCGTTCTTACGTGTGGCAGCAATTCTTGCGTGCCACGTATCCCGCACTCCAAGTGTGAGACGGTCAATGGTGACGCCAAACATGGCTCCCACAGTTGGCGAGATAGCACGGCGACTAAGAGTTCCGGTTCACGCGATCGAGTACATCATTCGGACCCGTGGCATTGAACCAGTTAGCCGGGCCGGCAATGCACGAGTTTTTACAGAGGCGGACATCTCGCATATCGCATCCGAGTTGAAGCGCATTGAAGCCGATCGGCGCGGGAGTTTTCGATGACTTCATATCGCACGCCGCCGCAGATTGCCGAGCAGCTGGGCATCGCAACCTCGAAGGTTCTCGCCTGGATCGCTCGCGGTGAATTGTCCGCGGTGAACTTGGCCGCCGCAACTTCCACACGTCCGCGTTGGCGCATCTCTCGTGACGCGCTCGAGACATTCCTGTCGAGCCGTCAGTCCCGCCCTAAATCAGTCCCCACCAAAGTAAGGCGCGCTCGGATGCCGAACGTGAAGAGCTACGTATGACGATCACAGCAAGGATGCTGGCGACACCATCGCCTGAATCTTTTACAGCGATCATCGATTCGCGGGAGCAACTACCGTTCGCGCTCGAGCCGCTGCAATCGGTGCGGGGAACATTGCAGGCGGGCGATTACTCTGTATGCGGGTTGGATTCGGAAATCGCCATCGAGCGGAAATCGCTTTCGGACCTCATTGCCTGCTGCGGCACCGAGCGGGCGAGGTTCGAGCGAGAGCTACAAAAGCTGCTTGCGTATCGCACCCGCGCAGTCGTAGTCGAGGCGAGTTGGTCCGATTTGTCCGCGGGCGGTTGGCGTTCCAAGCTGCCGCCCGAATCAGCAACGGGCAGCGTGCTCGCCTGGATCGGCCAAGGCGTTCCATTTCTTTTCTGTGGCAGTCGTGAAGCGGCACAGCGTGCAACTGTCCGGCTGCTCTATCTCGCCGCGCGTCGCCGCTACCGTGAGCTGCGCGGGCTATTCGCCAACTGAAAGGATTCTGAAGTGGCATCGTTCAATCGTGTAATCGTGATGGGCAATCTGACGCGCGACCCCGAGTTGAAGTACACCGCAAGTGGAACCGCGATCGGCGAACTTGGGCTCGCCATCAACGACCGTCGCAAGGGCGCAAACGGTGAATGGACCGAAGACACCACGTTCGTCGATGTCACGTTGTTCGGCCGCTCCGCCGAAGTCGCGAGCGAGTACCTGCGCAAGGGCAACCCGGCACTAATCGAGGGCCGCTTAAAACTCGACACCTGGGAAAAGGACGGCAAGAAGAATTCCAAGCTCAAGGTTGTGGCGGATCGGCTGCAACTGCTGTCCGCGCCATCGAGGCGATCCGAGCCAGGCAGCGAACCCGCGGCGCAACAACGGGACGAGGGTATCCCGTTCTAGCAATGCAACGAATCGATAGCCTCTCGCCGGCCGCACGCAAGCAAGCAATCGCCGACATGATCGCGCTCGATGCTGCTGGTCAGCTAGTCGATGCTGAACGCGAGATTCTGCTCGTCTGCCAAGAAGCCCGCGAAGCGTTCAACAGGCGCACCACCGGCGAAGAGATGGCGGTATCCAGTTGGACCGACCGCGCTGCGGATTTGCTGGGCAACCCGGGCGAATGTCGAGCCGCGGTTATGGCGGTTTTGTTTCCGAGTAATGCGCAACTAGCCGCGCACGTCCTGAGATTGTGGGCGAAGGATATCAAAAGGAACAGTGATGATGTCGCGCGCAAGCGAGCATGACGAAGACACAAGCAAACAGCCAGCGGACGTGCTAGATCCGGCAACCGAAGCCGGCGAGATGCTCACGAGCATGACGATCGACCTGGCGAGCCGCCTAAGGTTCTGGCGAGGGGATTTCCTCCTCTACAGCCTCGGCGCATACCGCCCCATCTCCAAGGCGGAAACGCGGGCGAACCTGATTCGGCACCTGAACCTAACTTACTCGCAGGTCACCAAGCGAGTCACCGGAGACGTGCTCGACCAGCTCACAGCGCAAGCGATCCTGCCATCATTCGTCGAACCCCAAACTTGGATCAAGAAATCCGAAACCGACTGGCCAGCTTCAGAGGTTATCGCAGCCAAGAACGGCTTAGTGAACCTAAAGATTCTCGCGCAAGGTTCGGACGCCTGTATACGGCCGCCCACGCCGCGGTTTTTTTCAACTTGGGCGCTTGAGTTCCCCGCCGACCCGCATGCGCCCGCGCCCGCCAAGTGGCTCCAGTTTCTCGATGAGCTTTGGGTAGACGACCCGCAGACCATTGACACACTCCAGGAGATTTTTGGCTACCTCGTCGCCGGCGGAACGTGGATGCAAAAGCTGTTCTTTCTGATCGGCCCCAAGCGGGCCGGCAAGGGCGTGGTCGCTCGCGTGCTGCGCAATCTGGTCGGGCCATCCAACTGCTGCGGGCCCACGCTGTCTGGGCTCGGCACGAACTTCGGACTGTGGCCCATGCTCAACAAGTCGCTGGCCGTCATCGCTGACGCGCGGTTGAGCGGCCGCACTGACCAGGCCGTTGTGGTCGAGCGGCTCTTGTCGATCACGGGTGAGGACGCTCTCACAGTCGATCGAAAGAACATGGAACCCCTAACGGTCACGCTGCCGACGCGCGTGGTCATCATCTCCAACGAGCTGCCGCGGCTGGGTGACTCATCGGGCGCCATGGCTAGCCGCATTGTGCTACTGAGATTCCGCCAAAGCTTCTACGGCCAAGAGAACCCACGGCTAACCGACGAGCTGCTGGCCGAATTGCCCGGCATCCTTAATTGGGCAATTGCGGGCTGGGCGCGATTGATCGAACGCGGCCACTTGGTGCAGCCCGAATCGTCTGCCGAGATGCTCGAAGACCTCGAAGACCTCGGCAGTCCAGTGAGCGTGTTCGTTCGAGAACGGTGCATCATCGAGCCCGGCTACATGACAGCGGTCAGCGACATCTTTAAGGAGTGGTCGGCCTGGTGTGAGTCGAAGGGGCGCAGGGACATCGGCAACGAGCAGACGTTCGGCCGAGACCTCGCCGCCGCCTATCCAGACTTGGAACGCACACAGCCGCGATTGGCGTCAGGTGTGCGATATCGGGCCTATCAGGGAATCGGACTCCGCGCAGGACAGGGGTATTAGGCAATGCGAAATAGCCTCTGGCACGCAGTGGCACGCGAGCCAATCCAAAGTACGCGGTCCGCGCGCATTAAAGAACTGCAATGCAGTGGTACGCGTTCCATCGCGTGCCGCTCCGACCATCCGTTGCGGTTTGGGTCCTTCCCGGCAAGTCTCCAGAGCGGTAGCAAGCGAGTCGCTGTCTCGCGACGGAGTTACTTCTCCCTAACTTATCAATTCCTGGGGCAAACCAATGGGACGAAAACGGACGGTCATCGTCGATGACGACCAACTGCTGGCAGGCATCGAGCGCGACATCCGAGAGCAGACCGCCGCCGCCAAAGAGCTAAGCGCCAAGGCGCTTGAGAACCGGGATTTTTGCGCCGGCAGTTCGGGGCATTGGCCGCTTACGGAGCTAACCAATTACGGCGCGCGCATCGATTTCCCGTACTGGCTTGGTCACGATCCGACACCGACCGAACGCCTGCGGGCGCAGCAAGCCTTCACCCGCCTCGAGGAGCGGGGCTTCATCCGGGTCTACGGACGACGTGCGACCGCCGTGAGGATGACCGACGCAGGGCTCGAATACCTGGCCCAGCTCCAACAGCAACAGGGAGCCGCCACGGATGGCCAAGCCCTCGCACAGTAAGCAACCGGCCAAGCCAGCGGGCAGCACCATTCGCATGGTTGCAGCCTGCGATGAGATCGACGGGCCGCTCGAACCAGACGGGTTCGTATGGCGCGGATTCGCCTACTACGGCTTGCGTCCCACTTGCTGGCGATTGATCAAGTCCCTGTGGTTCTCAGCCAGCCGAGCTGAGCGGATCCGAGACCTGGCTTTGCCAGTGTTCGAGCTGCACGAGGAACCGAACCGGGGGCAGTACGCTCCGGCCGCGAGTCGCGCGAATCAGTTCTTCAAGTGGAACGCTCTGCCATTCTCGATTCGCGCACGAAGCCGATATCTCCAGCTCATCGAGCACCCTGATTGAGATGGCAACGCTTTGGCAACGCTCTGGCAACATTCGCGTGGATGATGAAAGCAGTGGAGGAACCAACTATGACAACCGCCGTGATGGATGTTTGCCTTTTGCTTCCTGAGCCCAGCCGTATTCGTCGCGCACTTGCATTCAACCTACGCGAGCGCCGCGCGCTCGAGCTTGCCTTGAAGGCTTCCGAATTCGTGGCCGAGTCCGTCAAGCCACTTACGCAAGCGAGCGACGAAGAGGCATTGAGCACGACGAGATGATAGATACCACCGTCACGGAAGACCTGGAACAACTTGCCGCTGCGCTGCTGCCCGAACAGCCGCTCTATCTGCTATTCGAGTCCGAAGGATTCCAGTTCTCGGATTCCTGGGGGCTTGCGGGCAGAAGCCTCGATATATCGGCGCAGGAGGGGCTATCTGCGCGTGGTCGCTGGGTGGGCCGGCGGCCGGCGATTTACATTGCCGACCAGCGCATCGCCACCGATGCCGCGGAGGCGCTTTCTAATGAGCCCCAACACGCGATCGACCGGAGCATCCGCGACGTAACGCGATCGGTGCTCATCCACGAAATCGGGCACGTTGCGGAGGTTGGCGTCGAGACTTTGCCAATCACGCCAGAGCTTCGAGCCAACGCCGCCGCAATTGCTGGTTACAGTGCCGCGGAGGACAACACGGAGCTACCTCCCTGGCGCGGTCACAGCCTGACGTGGCTGCGCGCCACCCTGCATGCCCGCTTCCGCGCGGCCCAGATTGGCGTGGCAACGGACCTGGGGGACGTTGTTGGCCAAGATTACGGGTATGGGCCGCTTTGCCACTATTGGCGAGAAGCGTTGCCCGAGATGAAAGCTTTGGTTGGCGTTCCGCTCATGGAACTAGCCACCATCAGGCCTGCTGCCG
>DATJEN010000202.1:0-3388 GCA_035496575.1 Pirellulales bacterium | reverse complement strand
ACCAACCACCTGGATATCGAAGGCATCGTGTGGCTCGAGAAACATTTAATGGCTTCAAGCTCGGCGGTCCTGCTCGTTAGCCACGATCGATATTTTCTACAACATGTCGCGCGCCGCGTGGTCGAGCTGAACCGCTGCTATCCCAAAGGCTATTTAAGTGTCAGCGGCAACTACGCCGATTTCCTGGCCAAGCGCGAAGAATTTTTGGCGGCGCAGGCTCAGCAACAAAGCGTGCTGGCAAACAAGGTGCGCCGCGAAATCGAGTGGCTCAAGCGTGGCCCACCGGCCCGCACCACCAAGTCGGCTGCGCGGATCGCCCGCGCCGGCGAATTGCAATCACAGCTGGCCGAGGTTCGCTATCGCAACGCGCAGAATCGCTCGGCCGAGATCGACTTTGCCGCCTCGAACCGCGCGACCAAGCGCTTGCTGGTCGCCGAGGACCTGGGCTTTCAATTCGGCGATCGTCCGCTGTTTTCAGGTGTTAATCTTTCGCTCTCGCCCGGCGTGAAGATCGGACTTCTGGGCCGCAACGGCAGCGGAAAATCGACCCTGCTCAAATTACTGAGTGCAGAACTATCGCCGCACCAGGGCACGATCGAGCGCGCCTTCGATCTGCGTGTCGCGGTCTTCGACCAGAATCGGGCCCAGCTCGATCCCGATCAACTCTTGCGCAACGCCCTTTCTCCGAATGGCGAGAATGTTCTGTTTCAAAATCGCCCCATGCACGTCGTCGCGTGGGCCAAGCGGTTTCTGTTCGAACCCGATCAACTCGCCAGGCCGCTGCGCTCGCTCTCCGGCGGAGAGCAAGCTCGCGTGATGATTGCCCGGCTGATGCTGCAGCCTGCCGATCTTTTGCTGCTGGATGAGCCCACGAATGACTTAGACATTGCCTCGCTTGAGGTGCTGGAAGAGAGCCTGCTCGAGTTTCCAGGCGCGATGGTGCTGGTGACGCACGATCGCTATTTGCTCGATCGCGTCGCGACGGAAATCCTGGCGCTCGACGATGCCGGCGGCGCGCGCAGCTTCGCCGACCTGGCACAGTGGCAAGCCAGCCAAGAGACCGAAAAGAGCGCCCCAGCAGTCGAGCGCCGTAGCAGCCCTGCCGCGCGCAAGCCCGCGACGGCTCGGCTCACCTATCGCGAGCGTCAGGAGCTCGAAGGCATGGAACTTGCCATAGCTTCGTGCGAGGCCACGATTGCCGAGCACGAGCGCGAGCTCACCGATCCCGAGGTGATGAACGATCACATTCGCTTGCGCGCCGCCTGCGAGCAACTCGAGTCCGCACAAAAACAGCTTGAGCGGTTGTTCGCGCGCTGGCAGGAACTGGAAGGCAAAACCAGCGGATAACGGGGAATTGGCCGCGGTTCGGTTTGCCGCTTTGCGCCGCGGTGGGTTATAATCGCCTGGACCTGCCTCGTTCGCTGTGTGTGTCGCGTTAGCGGACGACCCAACACTCACCAAACCGAAGCAATGACCTCACGACGAGAATTTTTGCGCGTCGGATTGGCCGGGTTCGGCACGCTTTCTCTTCCAGGGCTGTTCCGGCTTCGTGCCCAGGCAGCGACAACCGACAGCCCGCGCACGGCCGTGATCATCGTCTGGCTGCGCGGCGGTTGCAGCCACTTGGATACTTACGACCCCAAGCCGTTGGCGGGCTCGGAATATGCCAGCCCGTTCGCCACGATCGCCACGCCCACGCCCGGTCTGCGCGTGACTGAGCTCATTCCGCGGCAGGCGGCGCTTTCGGACAAGTTCGCGCTGTTGCGTTCGATGGCTCACACCGGCGGCGGCCATCCGTCCGGCTCGCTGCAGTTGCTCTCGGGCGATCCTGACGCGCAAGATAAAATCCTGCCCACGCATCCCGACTTGATGAGCGTCGCGCACTACCTGCGTGCCGGCCAGGTCAAGTCGTTGCCCAACTATGTCGGCGTGAACCCCATCACGCGCTACGACAGTTTCACGATCGCCGGCTCGGCCTATTTGGGCGCGGCTTATGAACCCTTCTCCGTGCTGGGCGACCCCAGCCGGCCCGAATTCAAGGTGCCCAACGTGGGCCTGTCCGATCCCAGCTTTGAGCCGCGCTTGCGCGATCGCATCGGCTTGCGCTCGTCCATCGATCGCTTTCGCCGCGCCGTCGACCAGAGCGGCGTCATGCAGGCCATGGACCGCTACGAGTCGCAAGCCCTCAACCTGCTCACCAGTCCCGAAGCGGCCCGCGCCTTCGACCTCAAGCACGAGAGCCCGGCGACGCGCGAGCGTTATGGCCTGCACCAGTGGGGGCAGCAGTGCCTGATGGCGCGGCGGCTCGTCGAGGCCGGTGTTGAGATCGTGACCACCACCTTCGATGGTCCGCTGTGCGGCCGCGTCGCCAACTGGGATGACCACGCCGTTAACCATCACGTGTTCGATGCGCTCAAGTTCCGGGCGCCCTATTTCGATCAAGCGGTCTCCGCGCTCATCGAAGATGTCTACGCCCGAGGGCTCGACAAGCGCGTGCTGGTTGTGGTCACCGGCGAGTTCGGCCGCACGCCCCGCATCTCCCACGTGGCGAGCAGCGGCGCGGGCGTGGCCAGCGCGCCGGCGGGCACCGTCCAGCCGGGCCGCGACCACTGGCCGCAGGCCAACTCGATGCTCTGGGCGGGGGGCGGCATCGCGACCGGCCGCGTCCTGGGGGCCACGGACCGCCGCGGCGAGTATGTGGTCGATCGCCGGGTCGGCCCCCACGATTTCCTGGCCACCCTCTACCACCACCACGGCATCGACTACGAAAACGTGACGCTGCCGGATGGGACCGGGCGTCCGGTGCACATCGTCCAGAACGGCCGGGCGATTCCCGAACTGATCTCCGCCGCGTAAGCGGGCAGCCCCTGGCGAGTGGCATGCTTCTCCGGCCGAGCCCACGTCCTGCCTGCGCGCTAAGCCTGTCTCACTGCTTCGCCTACCTCCTGCCGGGTTTGCCCGCGGCCTAACCCTCCGACCGGCCTGGCCGGTCAGGCGATTGGTTTCCTGCAGGCGGGACGGGTGGGGTCACCGCGGCCTGGGGATTACGTCCTCGTACGGCCGCTTCGCCCCGGCCAAAGGGTCAGTTCTGCGTCCGTTTTTCGGAAAAGACGAGCCAGCAGACATTGCGGCTGGCGGTCTGGCCCTGGTATTATATATAGTGTACATAAGATCAGTAATAACAGGAGGGATGGTCTCATGGGCGAGGCAAATGACCGGAGGACTGTCTTTAGCACCGCGCGAAGGCTGCCGGCGTGGCGGAACCGGCTGGAGGCCAAAATAGGGCGGATCGGCGTTTCGCTGAGCGACCTGATTCACCTGGCCGCGTGCGAATGGATGCAGTCGCCGCGCCCGCTCGCCCTCGACACGGAACTCGTCAGGGAACAGC
>DATJEN010000201.1:0-2973 GCA_035496575.1 Pirellulales bacterium | reverse complement strand
GAGAGTGAGAAAGGTTGCGAATCGGCCTCAGCGAAACTCCGAGTGGTGGGTTCGTTTTGCCAAACGAATGTGTTTGGTCAACGGCGGTAAATACAGGTCAACATTGGTAAACGGCCGTCAACGCGATCTGAGGCTTGGGTTCGTTTTGCATTCCAGCCTTTCTCCCCCCTCCCTTTGCAGGCGGAGGGGAATACGTTGTACCGCGGCACTGCTCGTTTTTCCGCGGAAATTTCGGGTATTTGGAAGCTTGCCACTGAAGTGGCAAGCCGGCCGGCTCATGGGTTTGTGCGATACGGACCCGGAGGCGCTTCGTTGGGTGGTGTGACACCTTCGACCGGCGGCGTGGGTTGGGTGGTCGAGGTTTTCGGGGGCGCGGCGCGGAGCGCGACGGCGGCGAGCTGCCCTTGTCTCGCGTAGTCGATGGCTTCGCTCAGGACGCGCTGGGTTTCCTGGGATGCATGGAAGCCCATGGAATTCTCCGCGTAGACGAAATCGAGCCGCCATTGGGCTTTGCGGTGGAGATCGAGCGCCGGCTTCAGCTGGTCGGGCGATGCGCCGTTGGCTTTGGCGAGCGCAATCGCGTCGATCATATCGACCAGTGCGACCGAGGCGCGGTTCATCGTCTGGTGCGTGCGGCCCTGGATGGTTTCGACGCGGGCGATGAGCTCGGGCTCCGGGACGCTGTGGCAGACCTGGCACGAGCGGTTCACCATGAGCAGCGGGCTGCGGATCCAGTGATCGGAGACTTTCATCGCCCCTTCGCGCACGTAGGGCATGTGGCAGTCGGCGCAGGCGACGCCGGCGCGGGCGTGCACGCCCTGCGACCAGGTTTCGAACTCGGGATGCTGCGCCTTGTAGACGTGCGCGCCGGTCACGCCGTGGACGAAGTCGTAAAAAGGCGTGCCGTCGGGGAAATTGGTCTTGTCGTAGAACGTTTCGATGTCATCGGCCTTGAGGCCGTTGCCCCACGGGAAAAAGAGCGTGGTCTTCGGGCCGCAGTAGTATTCGACGTGGCACTGCGCGCAGGCGAAGGAGCGCATCTCCTGCCGCGTGGCATCGATGTTGGGATCGTACGGCCGCTTGCGATCGCCCGCGCGCCAGCGGGCGATGCTTTGCAGGTGCGGCACCGGGTCGCTCGAATTCGCCAGCGCCTGAATCCCGCGGATGAATCCGGGACGGCTGACGCGCAGCTCCATCGACTTGGGATCGTGACAATCGACGCACGAGACCGGATGGGCGGTGCTGGCCTTGTGCGCGGCGATGGACTCCGCCGTCGTCGCGCCGGGCTTTTGCCACGGGCCGTCGTGCGGCGCTTTGTCGCTGCCGTCGGGCGTCATCGCCAGTTGCGCGAACGCGTCCGAGTAGCTCATCGCGGACACTTCTTCGAAACCTTTGAAGACGGCCGGCCAGTTGAAGTCGGTCGAGCCGGGCGAGATGTCGCCGCCACCGACGCGGCGATAAGTGGGGATGATCGACGCGTGGCAATGCAGGCACGATCCGGGCTGCGGCTTTTTCGTCACGCGCTCCGTCTCGGTCTGATCGGAGAGCATGTACGCATGGCCGCGGCGATCGCGATAGTCGATCGAGAAGGCGTAGCCGCTGAACATCTTCTTCAGCCACGGATCGCGATCGAGCTTCTGCGCGGGCATCGCTTCACTTCCGCCGTAACGCGTGTTGGTGATATCGACCGTCCGCTGGTAGCTGTCAAACTCGCGCGCCCAGTTCATGCCCCAGACGGCCGGGTCGGTCGTGTTCTCATCGACCTCGACGGTGCGAATGAACGGCACGCGCGCTTCGTTCTTGCGCTGGAAGATATTCATGACCAGCGCGGCGAGCACAATCGTGACGATGGCGCTCGCGAGTGCGACGAGCACGAGCGTGAAGGTGCTGCGGCTGCTGGTCGGCGGATTGGGCGGGGATTGCTCAGTCATCGCGTTACCTCGCGGGCATTTCGGTCTTCCTGTAGCACGGGCTACGACTCGACTGACCTCGTCGAAGTCCAGCTCGTGCATGTGCGGCGATAGCCGCGGTTGGCACGGGCAGGTTGCCCGTGCTACGAAAAAAAAAGAACAACCTCACCTCAACGGCCCATGTCCCACGCGCGCGTGGCAGTGCACGCACTGGAGCGTGCTCGTGTCGCTCTGGTTGCTCGGCAGAATGTTGTGCACGAAATCGCCATGACAGCGCAGGCAGTTTTCCTGCAGGATCTCCGCGTTGCGCGGCTTGATCTGGATCGGCTCGTGAAAGTCGTTGAAGGTGAAGCCTTTTGAATGGCGATAGCCGTTGTCGGCCTTGGCGAGGTACTTGGGGACGAGCGCGTGGGGCAGATGACAATCGACGCATCGGGCGGCGGTGTGATGGCCGGACTTTTGCCACGAGTCATACTCCGACTGCATGATGTGGCAATTGACGCAGGCCTTGGGATCGGTGCTGAAGTAGCTGAGGCCTTCGCCATAGTCGAAGGTGTAGAGGCCCAGCCCCAGCACAATGCCGAGCATGACCGCGACGATCAGCGCAAGCTTCCTCGGGCGCGATTTCACGTCGACTCCTTCCCAAAGCCATTGTGAATTGGATGACTGAAAATGCCAAGTGCAAATGGGGGCGCAGCGTTGCGCTGTCTCCGGAGCGTAGCGGCGAGGCCGAAGGCCCGCCCTCCTGCAGCTCAGCAGAAACGCATTCCTTTGGCCTCGCCGCTACGCGCAGGAAAAAGCCGCACCTTTCGATGCGGCCGGTCAATGGCTCGCTGAATCGATAAAGATCTGATGAATCAGAACGGCACCCAGCTATTGGCCGATGGGCCTTGCACCGGACCGGTATTTGGATTGACCAATTGGTTCGGATCGTAATTCTGCCGTTCATTATCGAGGTTGTTCCAGACCATGTCATAGTCGGCGTTGCCCTTGTGGGGTCCGCCGCCGAAACCGAACATGCCAAACGTTGTCGGGGTGTGGTAGGAGGCCCAGTAAATCTGGG
>DATJEN010000200.1:0-6165 GCA_035496575.1 Pirellulales bacterium | reverse complement strand
CGCCGCGCCACGTGGCCGGCACGGTAGCTAGAAAACTAAACTCCTTCGCGCCCTCCAGCGACGCCGCCCGCGATTGCTGCAGGCGGAAAAAGACCCCATGCTCGCGGTTGGTGGTTCCGGCCGCCAGCACCAGCTCGCGCGGTGCAATTTGTTTGTATTTGCTGGACTCGCAGCTCTTCGAACTCGCGCCGACCGTGCCGCCGGCCGTGACGGGCTTATAGACCACGTGCGCATCGAGCCCGCCGGAGGTCGCTTTTTCCGCGCTGTCGGTGATTTCGATCTGGTCGTCGACCACGCGGCTCTCGAGCGTGGTGTTCGGCAGGTAATCCTGCAGACGCAGCGTGCGGTCTTCGCTGGTCAGCACGTACAAGAAATCGACCACGTCCGACAGCTTGCCGTCGACCACCCGCGCCGAAATGCGAAACTTGCCTTCGATGACTTTCAGTCCCGGGTGCGCCGCCGAAAACCCGGGCGGCGTCGCATCGCGGCATTCGATCATGTCGGGCAAATCAAACGCCAGCTCCGTTCCCCAGGCGCGCAGCGCCTGGCCTTGAATCGCCAACCATGCCACCGTGCCCCACGCCAACATGCGCAAGCCGAGGGTAACCACAGTTCTTCTCCCGAAATGTTCCTAGAAAAGATCCCGTTCCAGAGATGCGATCAATGCTACGGAGGCGGTCAAAAAAAAGTCAAAGGGCCCGCGCAGCACAGACCGTGCTACCGGGAAAGTCACAGCACGCGCGCGACGGCTTCTAACGATTGTGCGGAGCGGGGTTATTGCGCCAGCAGCCCGTTCGCTAGCTGCGCAGTGCGCGCCAGGCTGCGAATCGAGTGGTCAAGTCGGGCGGGAGCGTGACTTCGAGAGAGTCGTGCACGCTGGAGCTACCCTGACTGGCGCTCGCGCTCGTGCAGCTTTGCGTGCGCGTCGCCGTCGTGTGGCCGGTTGTCCTGGCCGCGATCGGCGGTGAGCTCGATGCGGTCGACGAATTTCACGTTCGCGCATTCGTCGATTTCCGACGTGTGACAGGCGGCGAAATCCGGAATGAAGAACCGCAGCGGGCCGCCGGCTTTGGAGGGCAGGGGAGCGCCCGCCAGGCGATAGATGAGAATCGCCTTGTCGCGCACCGCGTCGAGCGGAATGCTGGCGTGAAAGTCGTCGCGCGAGGCGTGCAGCGTCAGATGCTTCACGCCCGCCGCTGGCCCCGCAAATTCGAGCAATGCCGACAGCTTGACCGCGTCTCCCTGGCGCTTGGGATCGATGCGGCTGACGTCTGGCACCTGCGCGCTCTCGGGCAACTTGCACAGATCGTCGAACGAAAGCGACAGGGGCGAAGCGACCTGGCCTTCGATTCGCAACAACGGATCATTCATGGCGGACGATTTTGAAGAGGCGCGTCAGGAAGAACACTCACCGCGAGCGAACGTAACACGCCGCCTGGCCACCGTCCAGCAATGTTGGGCGCAGACAAAAAAACGAGCGCCCCTGCCCACACAGGCGGCGCCCGTTTTTGGCTCTCGTGGGTTGCTCGCGGGCATCCAGCCCGACAATCCTTTACGAGCAACCCATACTGTTGCCGCAATTGTGGCAAAGATAGCAATTGCCGTTGCGGACCGTGATCGCGCCGCAATTGTCGCAGCTTGGAGCGTCGGTTTGGAAACTGGCGAACTGGTCGGCCCGCGTGGAAAGCGGACCACCGTTCTGATCGACCTTCATGACGCCGGCTCGCTCGAGCAGGGCGGCATTGGAAAGCGCCGTGGTGCCGCTTGAGCCGGGATTCGACTTGGCAGCCGGTTCGCCTGGCTGGGAGGCAGGCACGCTTGCCTTTGCGATCGGGGCCGTGGGCTCTGTTTCGGGTACTTCCCCAGCCGTCGTTTCGTCACCGGCCGGCTTCTGCCCCAGCATCGCCTCGCGGTAGCCGGGCAGGAACGTGATTCCCAGCCAGCGGAAGATGTAGTCGACGATGCTCTTGGCGATGCGGATATCCGGATTTTTGGTGTGCCCCATCGGCTCGAAGCGGGTGTGCGAGAACTTGCCCACATACACTTCGAGCGGCACGCCGTATTGCAGGCTCATCGAGACGGCCGTTCCGAAGCAATCCATCAGGCCGCCGATTGTGCTGCCTTCCTTGGCCATCGTAATGAAGAGCTCGCCCGGGCGACCGTCGTCGTACAGGCCGACCGTGATGTAGCCTTCGTGTCCGGCCACGTTGAACTTGTGCGTGACGCTTTTGCGCGTGTCGGGCAAGCGTTCGCGGCGGGGCACCGCCTGTTGCTTGGCGGCTGCCTTGTCGGTCTCGCTGGAAGTGGAAAGCGGCTGGCTTTCCTTCGAGCCATCGCGGTACACGGCGAGCGCCTTGAGTCCCAGTCGCCAGCCTTCCAGGTAGGCATCGGCAATGTCGGCCGGCGTGGTCTCGCGCGGCATGTTGACCGTCTTTGAAATGGCGCCCGACAGGAAGGGCTGAGCGGCGGCCATCATGCGCACGTGGGCTTGCCACGGGATGGAGCGCGTGCCGTTACGCGGTTGGAAGGCGCAATCGAACACGCCCAGGTGCTCGGGCTTGAGCAGATCGGAGCCTTCGATCGTGTCGTGGGCGTTGATGTAGGCCAACAGCGACTCGATCTTGGGCTGGTCGTAGCCGAGAGTCTTGAGCGCAAGCGGCACCGATTGGTTAATGATCTTGAGCATGCCGCCGCCGGCGAGTTGCTTATATTTCACGAGCGCGATGTCGGGCTCGATGCCGGTGGTATCGCAATCCATCAAGAAGCTGATCGTTCCGGTGGGCGCCAGCACCGTGGCCTGGGCATTGCGGTAGCCATGCCGCCGGCCTTCGGCCAGCACGCGATCCCACACGTCGGCCGCCGCCTGCTTCAGGTAGGGCGGGCAGGCCTCGTCGATTTCTTCGACCGCGTCGCGATGCATTTGCATGACGTTAAGCATGGGCTCGCGATTGTCGGCAAAGCCATCGAACGGCCCCACCGCGCTAGCCAGCTCGGCGCTGGCCAGGTTGGCGGCGCCGTGCAGAAGGGCGGTCATCGCGCCGCACACGCCGCGCGCCGCATCCGAATCGTACGGCACGCCGCCGTTCATGATCAGGCTGCCCAGGTTCGAGTAGCCCAAGCCGAGCGGACGGAAGCGGTGGCTGTTCTCGGCGATCCGCTTGGTGGGATAGCTGGCGTGGTCGACCAGGATTTCTTGCGCGATAAAGAAGATTCGGCAGGCTGCCTGGAAACCATGCACGTCGAACGTGCCATCGTCCTGGCGGAACTTCATCAAGTTGATGCTGGCCAGGTTGCAGGCCGTGTCGTCCAGAAACATGTATTCCGAGCAGGGATTCGAGGCATTGATCCGCCCCGAGTTCGGACACGTGTTCCAGTGATTGATCGTGGTGTCGTACTGCACGCCGGGGTCGCCGCAGCTCCAGGCACATTCGGCCATCCGCGCCAGCACGTCGCGGGCCGGCCACGAGGGACCCGGTTTGTTGGGCTCGGTCACCCAGCGCGTGTTCCAGGTCTTGTTGTCGACCACGGCCTGCATGAAGTCGTCGGTGACGCGCACCGACAGGTTTGCATTCTGAAACAGAATCGAGCTGTAGGCTTCGCCATTGAAATTGGCTTCGTAGCCCCCTTTCTCGATGAGCAGGCGGGCCTTCTTCTCTTCCTTGGCCTTGCACTCGACGAATTCCATGATGTCGGGGTGCCAGACCTTGAGCGATTGCATCTTGGCGGCCCGCCGCGTCTTGCCGCCGCTCTTCACCACGGCCGCGATCTGGTCGTAGACGCGCATGAACGACAGCGGACCCGAGGGTCGGCCGCCGCCCGAGAGCTTCTCGCGATGCGAGCGGAGCGTCGAGAGGTCGGTGCCCGTGCCCGATCCGAACTTGAACAACATGGCCTCGCTGCGCGCAAGCTCCATGATGTCTTCCATGTCATCGCGCACGCTTTGAATAAAGCAGGCCGAACCCTGCGGGAATTCATAAGGATTCTTGGGCTGCTCGACCGTGCGCGTCGCCGGGTTCCAGTACCAATTGCACTGGGCGCCATGCACGCCGTATTGGTGATAGAGGCCCACGTTGAACCACACGGGCGAGTTGAACGCCCCGTATTGGTGCAGGCACAGCCAGGTCAGCTCGCGATAGAACCGCTCGGCATCCTCGGGCGTGGCAAAGTAGCCGTCGTCGAGGCCCCAATCGGCGATGGTCCGCGAGACGCGGTGAATCAGTTGACGAACGCTATGTTCGCGCTCGGGCGTATTGATCTCGCCATAGAAGTATTTGCTGACGACGACATTCGTGGCCAACTGGCTCCACGAGGCGGGCACCTCGCAGTCGTGCTGCTCGAACAAGACTTCGCCGGCTTCGCCCTTGATCGCCGCGACGCGCAGATCCCACTCGACGGTATCGAACGGATCGGCGATTTCTTCGGGGCAGAAATGGGCCTCGATCACGAGGCCTGTCGATTCGCGGGCGTCCACGTATTGGCGATCCGAGTCCGCAACTGGCTTGCTGCCCGACAGCGCTCTCTTCACGACTCCCATGCCCGATGTCGTTGCCATTGATTTAGCTCCTTCTAAAAACGAGAGCATCCCTGCTAGTATACAGTTGTATATTGTCTATTGGCTGCTGGGCGACAAACCTTCATGATTTTGCACGGGCGGAGTTGCGAGAACGTACCACCCGTTGTGAGTGCAAAGCGCAGCAGCAACCACAAGATATTGTATCGGGATGCCCTTATTGCCACAAGATTTGGTGGGCCAAGGACGGAATCTTAATCGTTTTTCCGCGTTCGTCAATCAAACGCTAACAAATTCCGGAACGGCTTGGGAACTAAGGTCTTGGAGCGCTTCGGCGCGCGCGGATGCCCTGGCCGTTTGCTGGCGACGCGCTGCTTGCGAGCCGGTGTTTCTCGGCAGATGGTGAGATTTCCGCCCCGAGCAAGATGTTGGTGGGGCGGGCGCGCAAAAATTTCGAAAAACTTCGCCCGATTTCAGGTCGGTCGAGGATGAACTGGGAGCTTTAGGATAGCGCGCGCGTAACCTGCGAAAGGCAGGGCGTTCGATTGCGCTATTGGGCGCGGCGAGCGATGCCTGGGAGAAATCGATCTCGGCCGAGAGCGTCGCTAATCCGCGGCGATGATTTCGCCGCCAGCCCGCGTCGACAGGCCTCGCCACAGCGCCGGATCGATCCTGTCGACGATCGTGCGCACGGAGCCGTCCATCAGCGCCGCGTTGACCGAGTCGGCGTGATGGCTGCGCGCCGTCAATGCGCCATTCACGATAACCGGCGGTGTCGAGCCTTCACGCGAGCTCACTAAATCGACATCGTACGTGGCGCCCATGTACGTGCAGGACACCACCGTGTTCGGCGTGAAAGCCGTCGTGAAACCGGCATGGCTGCATTTGCCGTCGACCCATTCGGTATGCCCGGCATTGTTCTGCAAGCTCGGTCCCATGCTGTGCGTGCCCGCCTCCGCCAGCCCGCACAGCGACGTCAGGTTGGGCGGGGTATTGAGTGCGGCGGCCGCGGAGCTGGCCTTGAAAAGCGAGGTGAAGGTCTTCACTTCGGAAAGCATCAGGGTGTGGCTGAGCCCATCGCTCACGTGAGCCGGCCGGAATCGCGCGTTGGCGTGAAACATTCCCTGGCCCGGTGTATTGTCGAGCGGATTGTAAATGCGCCACGGTCCCATGTTGAAAGCGTAATTGGCAGGATAGTTTTCGCCGTCTCCACTAGCGTTCAGTTTCATGACGTCGTTGATCTCCGCCGGGCAGAGATAAGACGCGATGCGCTTGGTGGCAATCTTCGTCCCATCGTCAGCCAGGATGCTGCCGTAGCTGACGTTGAAGTTGATGAGCCCATAGAAGCCGGACTCTTCGATGTAGGGGAGCACGCGGGCCAGGGCCGACCAGCCACCGCTCTTTGGCCCACCGGGCAACGGGGCGCAATAGCTGGGCGGGTACTGGCGGTTGGTGCCTTCGTAGTTATGAACGGCCAGGGCGATTTGCTTGAGATTGTTGCTGCACTGGCTGCGGCGGGCGGCCTCGCGGGAGTTTTGCACGGCCGGCAGGAGCAGGGCGACCAGGACGCCGACGATGGCAATCACGACGAGGAGCTCGACGAGGGTGAAGGCGGCTCGGTTGCGGCGGGCAATTGGCGAAGGGCTGGTCACTGG
>DATJEN010000199.1:0-10839 GCA_035496575.1 Pirellulales bacterium | reverse complement strand
CCGGAGGTCGCGCCGTCGACAGTCACTTTGTTGATGGCAATTTGGGGATCGACGCCAAAGTATGAGCTCGCGTCGCTAGCCGAATCGATGCCCGAGTGGCCGGCCGAGTCACTGTAGCTACCGCTGGCGGTCCCGGTGTTGCTGTAATTGCCGGTGATGGCCGTGCCGGCCGCGGCATAAACCCAGGTTTCGCCCAGATCGAGTTTGGAGTTATTGTTCGTGTCGCCCGATTGCAGGACCGGCGTGACGCCCGCCTGGTTGTCGGTCACGCTCACGTTGCTCAAAGCAACATTGCCGACGTTCGTAACCGTGTAGCGCCAACCGATGCTTTCGCCGGTGAGGATGTTCAATCCGTCGCCGGAGGTCGCGCCGTCGACCGTCACCTTGTTGATGGCGATTTGGGGATCGACGCCAAAGTACGAGCTCGAGTCACTGGCCGAGTCGGTGCGCGAATGGCCGGCCGAATCAGCGTAGCTGCCGCTGGCGGTCCCGGTGTTGCTGTAATTGCCGGTGATGGCCGTGGCGGCCGCGGTGTACGTCCAAGTCTCGCTCAAGTCGAGCAGACCGTTGTTATTCGTGTCGCCAGATTGCAGGACCGGTGTCACGCCGGACTGATTGTCGGTCACGCCCACGTTGCTGAGCGCCACGTTGCCGACATTGGTGACCGTGTACCGCCAGCCGATGCTTTCGCCGGTGAGGATGTTCAATCCATCACCGGAGGTCGCGCCGTCGACAGTCACTTTGTTGATGGCAATTTGGGGATCGACGCCAAAGTATGAGCTCGCGTCGCTAGCCGAATCGGTGCCCGAGTGGCCGGCCGAGTCACTGTAGCTACCGCTGGCGGTGCCGGTGTTGCTGTAGCTGCCGATGACGGCCGTTCCATTGGCCGTGTAGACCCAGGTTTCGCCAAGATCGAGTTTGGCATTATTGTTCGTGTCGCCCGACTGCAGAACCGGCGTGACGCCCGCCTGGTTGTCGGTCACGCTCACGTTGCTCAAGGCAACATTGCCGACGTTGGTCACGGTGTAGCGCCAACCGATGCTTTCGCCGGTGAGGATGTTCAAGCCATCGCCGGAGGTGGCGCCGTCGACAGTCACCTTATTCATGGCGATTTGGGGATCGACGCCAAAGTATGAGCTCGCGTCGCTAGCCGAATCGGTGCCCGAGTGGCCGGCCGAGTCGGTATAGCTGCCGCTGGCAGTCCCCGTGTTGCTGTAGCTGCCGGTGATGGCCGTTCCATTGGCCGCGTATACCCAAGTTTCACCGAGATCGAGTTTGGAGTTGTTGTTCGTGTCGCCCGACTGGAGCACCGGCGTGACCCCCGACTGATTGTCGGTCACGCTCACATTGCTGAGCGCCACGTTGCCGACGTTCGTCACGGTGTAACGCCAGCTAATGGGTTCGCCAGTGAGAATGTTCAACCCATCGCCGGAAGTGGCGCCGTCGACCGTCACCTTGTTGATCGCGATTTCGGGATCGGCGCCGAAGTACGAGCTTCCGTCACTGGCCGAATCGCTGCGCGAGTGGCCGGCCGAGTCGCTGTAGCTACCGCTGGCGGTGCCCGTGTTGCTGTAGCTGCCGGTGATGGCCGTTCCATTGGCCGTGTAGACCCAAGTTTCGCCGAGATCGAGTTTTGAATTATTGTTCGTATCGCCCGACTGGAAGATCGGGCTGACACCCGGCTGATTGTCGGTCACGCTCACGTTGCTCAAGGCAATATTGCCGACATTGGTGACCGTGTACCGCCAGCTAATGGGTTCGCCGGTGAGGATATTCAACCCGTCACCCGACGTCGCGCCATCGACCGTCACCTTGTTAATCGCGATCTCGGGATCGACGCCGAAGTACGAGCTCGAGTCACTGGCGGTAACAGGCGTATTCGTCGGGTCCGTTGCTTGGACCGTGCCGGTGTTGCTGTAGTTCCCAGTGATGGCTGTGCCAGTTGCGGAGTAGATCCAGGTCTCGTTGGTATCGAGCTTGGAGTTGTTGTTGGTGTCGCCGCTGACGTACGCGGGCGTGACGCCTGCCTGGTTGTCGGTCACAGAGACGTTGCTAAGCGCCACGTTACCAGGGTTGGTCACGGTATAGCGCCAACTGATCGCCTCGCCCGTCTGGATGTTCAACCCATCGCCGGACGTCGCGCCATCGACGGTGACCTTATTGATGGCGACTTGCGAGACCAGCGGCGTATTGAAGAAATCCGACTCGTCGGTGGTGCCCGGATCGATGGTGCCCTGGGTGCCTGCGACTGCGTTGGGGGCGTCGGGGGTCACGGTCAAGACGCGCGTCGCATCGCTGTCGATGTTGAATCCAACGGGAGCCGCTGTTTCGGTGATCGTGTACGTGCCGAAGGGGATGTCGTCGATCTCGAACTGACCGAGGTCCGGGTCAGCGTCCAAGGGCCCGTTATCGGTGATGGTAAGTGCGCCGCTACCGGTCATCGGATTGGGTGTGACCGTGAACGTGGCGCCTCCAAGCAACGCGTTGTTGTCCGAGCGGCGCTTCTCCCAGGCCAGGCTCGTATGCACCACGACGCCGGCCTGAATGCTTCGATCGCCGCCGCTCAAATTGTCTTCGCCGCTGTCTTTGGTGCCATTGGCGTTCAGGTCCTGGAAGCCATCCACTGTCATGTGGAACGACGCGCCCGGAGCGTCCGAGGCTCCGTTGTTTGCGCCGGCATAGTCGGTATCCCGAGCCAGGTGGCCGCCCCAAAACACTCCAAGATCGACAATCTTCTCGTTCGGCGTGGCATCTCCGTCGTTGCCGAGCTGAACGATGATCTGGATATGCTTTTCGTTGGGACTGCTGCCGATGGCGGGTGAAGACACTGACACCAGGCTGAGCGGCACATTGCTGGCCAGTCGGAAACTGCCCCCGGTGTCCGTGCCGATGCTGCCATCGTCCGGAATTGGGACGAGCAGAAGATTGGTGCTCGAGGTCAGTCCGAAACCTGAGGGTTTCGAGCCGTTGGTTCCACCGAACCTGTTGGTGTCGGTGATCGCCTCACTGGCCGTGTCACTGGTCAGATAATCGTATGTCTGCGGTCCGCCGGCGCTCGATTGATATTGGTACGAGATGTCGAGGACGGCCCTGCCGCCTTCCTGAAGGCCGGAAACTAGATAACGGAATGGAATGCTGCTGCCTTCGACGTATGCCGAGTTACTGCTGTTAAGGCTACCGGACTGATAGGCGGTGGTAGGCAGGTTGGCGTACTGGCTGAGCGTGCTGCCGGCATCGGTGAAGGTCGTCGACGCGGCCAACCCGGAGTCGAGCCCGAGCGTCGTCAACAGAAACGAAGCGCCATTAGAGTCGTCGGGGTCAACATACCAGGAGGTGGTAATGTTGCCATCGAGGCGCCCATCGAGGTCCGCGATGCTGCCGTCCTTAACCGTCCACGGCTGGTGACCGCCGCCGGTGTTGGGCATGCCATCGGTATGGGTCACCTGAAACTGGACGGTCTCTCCGAGCTGGAATCCGCTGGCGTAGAAATAGGCCGTCGCGCCTGGCGCGTAGTCGGCGGCGTCCGTTGTGACCGCGGTCAACAAATCGCGGCGCTCAAGCGGCTCAAGTTGAATTCTCCGCGGACTGAGCAGAGCGGGAGCGGGTCGCAGGGCGGCAAACGGGCGACGGTACTTCGTACCTAGCATTTAGCAAGCTCCGGAGGGGCGATAGCCAGAAGTGCCGCCTCTCCGCAGAGAGGGGCAACGGTGCCGAAGCTCTCATGTTAATTTGGGCAACAGAAACTCGATGACTCCTTTTGTATCGATGACGAAAAATATCAATATTGATTCACAGCTGTAACGGTTGCGCCGTCTGGCACTTTCAAGGTGCTGCGTACGCCCGCTTGATTAAGCCGCGCATCCGCTACAACCGAGCAGACCTGCGCTCGGCTACTGTCGACCCACTAGTCGAGCGCGGGCAATTGCTGGATGCTTCCGCCTTTTGAAAAAACGGCGGGCGCGGTGTCGGCGACCAGCTCGGTCGCGCGCAAAAACGTTCGCGCGAACGACTCGTTGTGAAGCTGGGACTCGCCGTTGCCGAAGAGCCGGCACTGCTCCAATTCAACCTGCGACGCTCCGGCAACCGACACGCCGCTACGGCCGTTGTAGCGGGCCGTGATGCCTTGCAGCAGCACACCGGACGCCGCGTCGCTGGCCGCGATTCCATCGAATTGAAACGCCTGTAAGGTCAAATTGCGAATGACGATGTGGCGGACGTGATAGAGTGTGATCGCGGTGCGCAAACCACAACAGGCAAGTTGATACTCGGCGGGCGGCCGACCAGGTTCAACTCGAAATCGAATTTCGCCGCCGCTCAAGCACCACTCCAGCACACCGAGCTCAGGTGGCTGACGATCGGCGGGCTTGCTGGGGCGACGAACGGCCGCGCGACCGTTTACGAAGAACTGTTGATAACCCAACCCGGCAGGTCGGAACGCGAACACATCTCCCCCCACCCAGCGCCAGCCCTCGGGCGGAATCAAATTCGAGCCGTCCAGAATGGCGCCGTTTCCTTCGACGATGAACGGCCGGCCAAACGCTCCGCTGTGCTTGCTCGAGGTGAAGCTCAGCATCTCCCGATAGGGTATCTCCGACGCTGCCAACACGATTCGATCCCCGCCGGTCGCCAACCGCAGCGCTTTGGCCATTGTGCGCACCGGTCCGCCGCTGCCCACCACGATCTCCGGGTTGCGACCATTCTGGCGGTCGTCGCCGATTCGATTGTCGACATAGATGTCTCGAGCAGCGGCAAATTTGCCCGCAAGTAAGACGCCCCACATTACGACAACACAAGTGGATTTCATCGCGATCAACAGTCAAACGAGAATGGAGACAGGCTGATTGCAGCAGGACCATCGTAATCGCGGACAAATCCGCTTGCGAGCCGCGCGCTCACAAACGACAAATGGGCCCGGAATCGGAATGCGGTCCCCTAGTCGGCTTCCGCCAGATCGACCCACGTCGCGCCCGCGATGCGCCGGTAATCCGCGGTCGCCATGACAATCGAATCGGTCAGCGAACCGGCGTTGAACGCCATCTGTTCGTTACGGCAGATCAAGGGGTCGGCGTATAGCGGCAGAGCGAGGACGGGCGGACCAAACGGCGGCACGCTGCCGGGCGCCAGTCCGGTCAGCTCGCGCAGTTCCTCGGCACTCGCGAAACGAATCTTCTTAGCGTTCAGATTTCGCCTGGCCGCTCGCGAATCGAGCTTGCGGTCCGCGGGCAGCACGAGCAGGCAAAACCGCTCATCCGCCTTGATGACGAGCGCTTTGGCGCCGATGGAAAGCGACTCGCCGCGGGCCTCCGCCGACTCAGCCGAAGTGAACGTCGGCTGGTGCTGCTTCTCGCGAAACGCAACGCCGGAGGAGTTCAAAAACTCTCGCACCGCATCCAGGACGCGAGTGTGGTTCATAAGCCGGCGGCAAAAGTTCGCCGCAAATGTGAGCGGTCAGTTGACGCCCGAGGGATCCCAGATGCTCGCGACGATGGTTCGCGTTTCCTTGGGATCGTCGTTCCAGTAATACACGGTAACGACTTTGCCATCCGGTCGCTCGACGCTGCGCGGATAACCGAGATCGCGGCCGCCGCCGTCAGCGCGCAGGATCGCCTCGCGCCCCCAAGTCTGGCCCTCGTCGCGACTGGTGCGGGCCCGCATCCCAAATGGCTTCGCGCGCACGCCATAGGTGCAACAAATGCGTCCATCCCGCAGCCGCAACATCGCGGGCGGATTACCTTCGCCCGTGTCGGGGGCGGGGGTACTGCGCAGCGTCCAAGTGCGCCCGTCATCAGGCGAAAAGTACGCTTCAATCCAGCTCTTGTCTCCGGTGCGCAGGCGTATCGCCGACAAGAATCCGTGCTCACCGACGCGCACCGTGGAAGGCATGATCGCATAGCCCACGGGCTCCGGCCCGATCCAGCCCAAGAACGTCCACGACTTTCCACCATCGATTGTGCGGGCGCAAAACGGCCGCCCCTCCACGTTGCCCGTTTTCGAGGCGGTCAGAAACACCGTGCAATCGTCCTTCGAGTTGACGATGTAATCGGTGCGAGCCGAAATGCCCTTCAGTCCGAGCGATGGAAACTTGAAGGGCCCTTGCCAATGGTGTCCGCGATCGGTCGAGTAATAAAACCGCGAGTCACCGCCGTGATTGTTGCTCATCCGCAGCGTCATGCAGAAATCCGGATGCGAGAAGTCGATGCCGCCGGGACAATCGATCCAGGGCCGATCAACAACGCCAGGCAGCTCCGTGCCATGCAGCGCCTTGCCGCGCGGGATCAGCGCGCCCTGCTCCGCCGGGTTTTCGATCTTCCATGTCCGTCCGCCATCCAAGCTGCGCGCGAGCAGATGCTCTTCGGGACGATCGTGATCGATGGCATGTCGAGTCGGTCCGTTGTCCTTGAAGTAGCCGGCGCTAAACCCGACCAGCAGTTCGTCTCCCCAGGCCCACATGCCATGATTGGCTGGCCATCCCCCGAAGCGGCCGGGCTGGCTGTAGACGACCACGTTCTCGATGTCGAGCGCCAAGGATCGGCTGGCGAGAACCGCCGACGCGCATAGGGCCAACACGCACATTCTTCGCAGGGGGGTCATCGGATTCCTCGCGCACTAGTGGAGTTGCTCGCCGCGCAGTCACTTCAATGCGCGCACGCACATAATGGCAACAGATCCCCGTGCGTTCAACCCAGCGGACAGCGTAGAGAAAATGGCAGAAGCGGGCCGAATTGCTCCAACCCACTCGCAGCTAGTTGCGCTATCCCCGGCCAGGTGGCCGGACTAAGACTAAGCAGGCGTGACAGACGCCGCGCGCGGGCCCTTGCCCTTCGGCGACTGGCCCTGCTCGACGGTGTATTCGACCCGCTGGCCTTCCGTGAGATCGTCAAAGCCCATGTCGGCGACGATCGAATGATGGAAGAAGACGTCTTCTCCGTTGTCCGTCTGGATGAAGCCGAAACCTTTGTCCTGCACCAGTTTTTTAATCTTGCCCGATGGCATACCCAAGCACTCCTAACACGCATTCGAGAAATTCAGCTAAGACGCACAGCCTGCACTCGCAGGCCGATCCGCCATGTTCCAACGGCGTGGAACGGAGCTATCTTACATAATTCATTAGTGGGGGATAGATCTTTGGGTAAAAAAACTAAACTTTTTGGTGGGTGTGCATACACCCAATGGTACTACCTTCAACATGCCCGCATATTGGCCCGGTCAGAACCCCCGCCGCTGGCCCCGATTTCGGCCAGAACAGGCGTTTTCCGTGCTCCAACTGGGTCAGCTTGTGCCGGCTCAAGGGTCACCAGCACGTTCTTAAACGCGGGGGTGCGGGAGCGCGGATCCAGCGTTCGCGGCACCAGCGCGTTCGCCTCGGGGAAGTACATGAGGGCGTTGCCAGGCTTGATGCTCTCATAAGCCCGCGCGAGCACCCCGTTTACCGCCCCCACAGAACTGTGCACATTCACGCGTGTTTCGGGCTCGATGCCCAGTTGAGCCAGATCGTCAGGGTGCACCAAGACGACGTCGCGGCGATCCTGGCCCCGGTACACGTCGTGTTCCTCGTACACAACCGTGTTGAACTGCCCCTCGCTACGGACGGTCATCAAACGCAGCTCGCTGGCCCCGCCGGCCAGGTCGGGCAATTCGTGAACGAACATTTGAGCCTTGCCTGACTTCGTCGGGAACTCGGGCGTGACCAGGTGCCGGCCCTGAATGTGAAATTCCTGCCGCGTGCGATCAATTTCGCCAATCTTCTGCCAGCCCGGAACGATCTCGGCGATGGCAGCGCGAATCTGTTCGGTATTGGCCATGCGAGCCCAATCGATGGGCGTGCTTCGGCCGAGCACTTGCAAAGCCAGGTCGGCCACGATTGAAATTTCGCTGCGCGGCCCTACATGCCGGGCAGGCCCACCCTCGCTCAGCCGCACGAAGTTGAACATCGACTCTTGCGTGGTCGGCTGCGGTTCTTCATCCCGGGCCAGCACCGGCAGGATGATCGTCTCCTGGCCCAGCCCATGCGCGTGCCCTGTATTGAGCGTGGTGCTCAAGTACACGACCAGGTCAACCTTGCCGAGGGCCGTCGAGGCGAACTCGGCATGCGGGCTCGCGCCATATAGATTTCCGCCCAGGCACACCGCCACCTTCACTTTGCCAGCCGCGGCGGCCTCCAGCGCAGCCATCGGGTCCAAGCCCGGCTTATTCGACAATTGCACTTTGAAGTGAGACTGCAAGCGATCGAAGACGGCATCCTTCAGCTTTGGCGTGACGCCCACCGAAACCATTCCTTGCACATTCGAGTGGCCTCGAATCGGCAGGAGCCCTGCCCCGGGGCGCCCTACCATGCCTCGCAGCAGAGCCAGATTCACGATCGCCTGCACGTTCTCAACCCCGTGCACATGATGCGTGATGCCCATAGTCCAGGCGAAAACCACACGCCGGCCCGCGGCGTAAATGCGGGCAATCACGTCGATTTGGTCGCGCGACACGCCCGACTTGTGGCAGATTTCATCCCACGACAATCCTTGCAAGTGCGCTTGTAGCTCGGGCCAGCTTTCGCAATGCGCTGCCAAAAAAGCGACGTCCGTCGCTTCCAGCTCGACGATGCGTTTCGCGATGCCCGTCAGCAGAGCCAAATCACCCCCGATGTGTGGCTGCACGTACTGCGTGGCGATCGACGTGCCAAACAGCAGGCTCCGCACATCGCTCGGCACGCTGAAATTCGTCATTCCCGTTTCAATCGCAGGATTAATGACGATGACCTGGCCGCCGCGGCGTCGCACGTTCATCAGCGTGCGCATCAGCCGTGGGTGGTTGCTGGCCGGGTTGCCGCCAATGACGAACACCGTGTCGGCTTGCTCGACGTCCTCGAGGGTGACCGTGCCCGTGCCAACACCCAGGCCGCTCGTCAGGCCGACGCTGCTCGCCTGGTGGCAATAGTAGCTGCAATTGTTGACGTTGTTGGTTCCATAGAGCCGCGCGAATAGCTGCAGCAGGAAGCCAGCTTCGTTGGAGCTGCGGCCGCTGAAATACCAAAAGGTTTCATCGGGCGTGGTCGCGCGCAGCTTCGCGCTGATGCGCTTGAAAGCTTGTTCCCAGGTAATCACGCGATAGTACTGCTCGCCGGCAGTCAGCAGCACGGGGGATGCGATTCGACCACAGTGCTCAAGCTCGCGCGGCGAGAAGGCTTGCAGTTGCGGCACGGAATACGTCGCGTAGAAGTCGGCGCGAATGCCCCCTTGCATGTCCGCAGCCATCGCCTGCAGCGATTTCTTGCAAACTTCCGGGAAGTGGCCGGCCTCGTTGACCATCCCTCCCAATTGCCCACCCATGCCCAGCGCGCAGGTCTTGCAGGCATTTTTGGATCGCATGGCCCGCCACAGCTTCCAAAAGCCGCCCACCTGGCGAGCTTTGCGGAACATGTACCAGACTGCCTGCCACCCGCCACCACGCCGTACACGCCGCATAGAAAGAATTCGCAGGTCGACCCTGGCTCCGCCGTTATGTAAGTGTATTTCGAACCCGCTCATTGTAGCTAACCGGCGATTCGCGCGCAGGCACTTCCTGCACGGGCCTTGCGAGGCAATTTGCCCTGGGCGGCTGGTCAACTACAATGTCGCTGCCATCAAGGAACTTGGAGGTGGACATGCTTTACCGCTGGGCCGGTGTGCTGCTCGCTAGTTTGTTGGTTTCCGTCGAGTTTGCGCGAGCCGAGTCAGCCAACCTGGGTCCGCTGCTCGAGTCGATCCGCGCGGTCGAGCGCGAAGGCAAGGGCAATCGCCGGGCCAGCCAGGCCTGGGCCCAACTCACCGCGAGTGCCAAGGCCGAGCAACTACCAGCCATCCTCAGTGCGATGGATGGCGCCGGACCCTTGGCAGTCAACTGGTTGAGAGCCAGCGTCGACGCAATTGCCGAGCGGGAACTGAAAGCCAAGAAGCCACTGCCCCTGGCCAGCCTGGAATCCTTTCTGGCCGATAAACGTCACGATCAACGGGCTCGGCGGCTGGCCTTCGAATGGATTGCAAGCGCCGACCCCGCCGCGCCCGATCGATTGATTCCCGGCATGCTGGACGACCCGAGCTTAGAGCTGCGACGCGATGCGGTGGCGCGAATACTGAAGCCCGCCGAGTCGGCACTGGCCGCCGGCAAAAACGACAAGGCGCTGAGCGGATTCAAGCAGGCCCTGGGCTCCGCGCGCGATCTTGACCAGGTTAAGACGATTACCGAGGCTTTGAAGAAGTTGGGGCAGCCGGTCGACCTGCCATCGCACTTCGGCTTCGTCCAGGATTGGTATCTCATCGGTCCGTTTGACAATATCGGCGGCAAGGGCTTTGACGTCGCTTTCCCGCCGGAAACGGAAGTGAGTTTCGCCGCCGGCTATGAAACCCCCTCTGGCACGCTGAGCTGGAAGCGCGAGCACACGGGCGACGAGTATGGACAGGTGGATCTCAACAAGCTGGTTGGCAAGCACATGGGCGCGGCGGCCTATGCGGCTTGCGAATTCCTGAGCGAGCAGCCCCACGACGTCGAGTTGCGACTCGGGTCCGAGAACGCTAACAAAGTTTGGCTCAATGGCAAGCTGCTCAGCTCGGCCAACGTCTATCACGCAAACGGCACCATGGACCAATACGTCGGGGCCGGGCGGCTCAAGCAAGGTCGCAATCTCATCTTGCTGAAGATCTGCCAGAACGAGCAGAAGGAAGAATGGGCCCAGGAATGGAAGTTTCAACTGCGGGTCTGCGATCCATCGGGCAAGGCGATCTTGGCGTCCGATCGAGACCGCGCGATCAGTGTTTCCAGCGCCCGAAAGGAACAACGTTGATGAGCGGCAACCGCGACCTCCGATGCTGG
>DATJEN010000198.1:0-5028 GCA_035496575.1 Pirellulales bacterium | reverse complement strand
GTTTAAATCATCCCCAAGGATCGGCACGGTGACATTCGCAGTTCCGCCGCCGGGAGCAAAACTCACCGCGCCGGCCGACGCCTGGTAGTCGCTGCCGGCCAGCGCCGTGCCGTCGACGGTCACCCAACTCACCGTTACGGTGCGCTCGGTCGAGCCGAAGGCAGTCACGGTAAACACGGCGTTCTTTGTGCCGCTGTCCCCTTCGATCACCGTCAGGTCGTTGATCGACAGGTCGACGTCGTCATTCTTGATCGTGCCCACTCCATCGCCACTTCCGATGAAACCGCCCACCGCATGGCTGAGCCGCACGATAAAGGTCTCGTCAGATTCAACCTTCGTATCGCCATTGACTTGGACGGTAATCAGTTGGCTTTTGGCGCCGCCTGGCGTGAACGTCAGAGTTCCGGATTGCGCCACATAGTCTTCGAGCGCGACGGCCGTGCCCGCAACGGTCGAGTATTCGAGCGTAACGGGCGATGAGATGTCGGTTCCCAGCGATACGGTGAAGACGAAATCGGTGGTGCCGCTATCGCCTTCGAACTGGCTGACACCATTGATCGTAATGCCATTTTTTACGACTTGAATGGCCTTCAGAGCATTGACCAGGCCGTGTCCACTAAAGGCATCGACGCCAGCGCCGTTAGGAATCGAGATGGGCACGCCGGGATTGGAGACATCCGATCGACTCACGATGTCTGTGGCGGTATTTTCCAGAATCAGATAAACATTCGAGGGCGACAGTCTTCCTTGGCCGGCTTCAACCAAGAGCGCCGCTATCGCCGCGACGTGCGGAGCGGCCGCGGAGGTGCCGAAGAAATTTGGAAGCGCATCGCTGTCTTGCGGAATATCGCTGCCGAAGAAGGTGGTATTGGTGCCATCGACGCCCGCGATTTGTGGACTATTGGGATTGAAAGGAGTCGATAGCCGGTTGCCGCTCGTATCGAACAAGAGGGAACCGCCGCCGAGTGAGGAGAAGCTATTGAGACTCGGCGCAGCCGCACCGAAGGCCGGGGTTAAGAAAAAGGCGGACGCGGCCACGCCCATGGCGCCTGCCGTATTTGGATGTCCGATGTCGGTGCTGCTGTGCGTCGCAAAGCCTACGATCGTGGCGGACTCTCCAAAGTCGACATATTTCATCAGGCCTGGCGCGGGGCCCGAAACCAACTCGATTCGCAAGAAAAAAGTTGTATCCGGCTGACCGTTGGCATCCGTGTCGATTGAGCCGTCGTTTACGAAACCGAAGACTTCCAGCGGATCGCCACCGATGTTGTTGGTAATGGTGCTGCCGATCACGGTCGTTCCGTCCGCTCCGAGCAACGAGACATCAATGTCGCTGAGTGAGCCGGCTCCGCCCAAAGATTTAAACGGTGCGTCCCACTGGAGGCTTCCGCGCACAGTCGCCCCAACGGGAATCGTTAATTTCTGTAGTGTCGATACTCCGGGGCCAGGGTCGAAATCGTGCAGCTTCGACCCGTTGGGCAGCGTCAGTTTCGAATCGACAAATGGACTCTCGTAAGAACTGTCACCCGCATTGCCGGCAGCCGAAAAATAAGCAACGCCTTGAGCGAAAACGCTATTGACGGCGCGCGCGGATAATCCATCCTGAAAGAACGGCTCCGTGGGGTAACCAATGTCATCAACAATCACTTTGCTGCCGGCATTGGCCAGCGCAAGGATATTGTTGGCGAAGTGCGCCTCGCCCCCTTGGGCCGTTGCAAATCGAATCGCAGCCGCCGGCGCAAGATCATGAATTAGCTGCGCCATCGCGCGTCCTTCGTCCTTGCCGACGGTCGAATCTTCCAAAACTTGCGTATCCTGCGGCAAGTCGCCGGTGGAGATGTCGCGCGCCATCCCGTTCACGTTGCCCGCATAGGGAATCTGGTTGAAGCTGTCGGAAAGGACTCCGACGGTGACTCCTTGGCCGGTGACTCCGAATTGTGCCCGGGCGGCGCTTGCTTGCAGGGCGGTGTCCGCCTGGCTGGTGACGGAACCGGTCGCCGTTATCGGTGTATATACCGGGCGCGCAAACCCCAGCGTGCTCAGGGCCGCCAGCTGGTTGAGCGCCGAAATAGGAATGGTTCCCTCGACAAGGGTGCCCGACACATCCTGCACGTTCATTCCAATGGCGGTTGCCTGCGAGCGCAAGCTGGCCGGGTCGCCTGCCGCGTTGACGTCGACATAGACCTGGGTGCCTGCGACGGCCAACATAGGGTTGGAACTGGTGAAAGGCGCGGTTGGATCGACCGCATCGTGAAACCGCAGCTCCTCATAGAGCAGCGTCAGGTCGAAGCCGATTTTGGCCATCGGACCGTCTTTGCCCACCAGGTCTGGCCCGTAGAAGTCGACCAGCGCGGCGTCCCGCGGATGCGGCAGCTCGATGCCCGGCACCGGAAACGAGGTCAATACCAGTCGCTTTTCCAACAACTCGCCGACGACGCGCACATGGGCCATTTGCCTAGCCGGGCGAGCGGGCCTGCTGCGCTTCGATGATCCCGTTCGTGTCGGTCGGAAAGTCTTCATTAGCATCCGCGCCGCTGCAAAAAGCTGCCACAGGCGGCACGGTCCAAGTTGAGCGTGGGGAGGGATGCGGGGAACGGGTCAGCCGAACGCGTCGCCGTCGTGGGTGGTGCGGTTCACAGTAGTTGGCCAAGGTAGTGCTCGCAAGCGGTTTTCTGCCCGATTTCGCCGTATTCCCGCCAACGGACCCGACTGGACCATCGAACCCCCGGCGCGCAAAAAAACGCCAGGCCTTGTGAGCCTGGCGTTTCGATTTGCAGATTCAATCAGAGCGTATCAGGGGAAGTGTTTACCCCCCAAGCATTCCTACTGTCCAAGCCCCGGGATCGCGCCGCCGGCCTGCGCGTTCTTGAAGGCGGTGCCCAGCAGTTGCAACACGCCTTCTTCAGCGCTCAGCCGAATCAGGATCGAGTTGTCCTTGGGCGTAACCACCAGGCGCACATGATCTTTACCGTTCGCCTGGGCCAGATCCTTGGCCATCCCGGCCACGGCCGGCTCGTCTTGCAGCGCCGCAGCAAACTGGAAGATCGGCGCCAGCGCGACGTTCACCTGGAACGGCGGCAACTGTTTCGAGGTCTCGGCCTTCGACTTGTCGATCAGCGATTTGCACATATTTAGGCTGTCGGTGCCGACCGCCAGGTAAACGCTGTTGGCGCCCAGGCCCACGGCCACGTCCAGCTTGTTGCCGATCACTTTGGAAATCTTGTCTTCCGAGGGCACGCTCACGCTGGCCGTGTGGAAGCGCACGCCCGCATGCTTCGCGGCATCGAACTTGACGGCCGGGAAGTTGGGATCTTTCTCCGCGCCCAGCTTGACGAACTTTCGCAGGGCATCCTCGAGCGGCTTGGGATCGGCGACATAAGCGCCGACCACAAAAGCCATGGACTTGTCGCTCAGGTTGAGCGTCGCGCCGGCGTCGATTTTTCCGCTTTCGACGGTGGCCTGAATCGCGTCGAAGACCTGGCCCACCATTTCCTTGGCGAGCTTCTGCGAGGACTCGTCCTTGAGCTTGTCGTCCTTCTCAAGCGCCTGCATCGCGTGTTCGCGCACGGTTTTCAGGCCGGCCACGATCTGCTGCGTGTCCTCTTTGTTCATCTTGGCCGTGAGATTCAAGCTCGCCGCGGCATCGGGCACCAAGAAGCCAGCGAAATCCGACGTGGCCGGCTTGACTTGCGAAAGCTGCTTTGCCGAATCCGTACCGGCCACCACCGAGACGCTCAAATCAATGTGAGCGTTCTTCTCCTTGGTATCGATGGCCAGACCGAGCGTGAGTTGGTCGACGTCGTTGATGGCCTTCGACAAGGCTTCGACCTGACCTTCGACCATCTTGCGGCGCGTGGCATAGGCTTCGTCACTTTCGTCGGCCTGGCGGTTGAGGCCCGCCTCGATTCCCACGCGCAGCTGATCGATCAGCATGCCGCGATAGAGCTCGGGAATGTTCTGCACATACAACCGCGCGCCGACGTCATAGCTCTTTTCCAGCCCACCAAAGAGTTTGGCGGGATCCTTTGGCGCCCGGTCGAGCGATTCGGTGGTCTGCGAGACGTAGGCCCAGCCGCCTTGAGCTTTCACGAAAACTTTTTGATTGAAGACGTTGAGCTCGAAAACGCCATTGCCGTTGTCTTGCGCCGGTCCGACCAGTCCAGCCAGCGCCTCGAGCAGCGCCTTGAGGTCGGTGACGGGCAGCACGAGCAAGGGTTGAAACGAATTGCCGTCAGTGGTCAGCGTCAGCCCGAGCGGCTTTTTCTTATCGAGGCCATTGAGCCCCTGCCCTTGCGTGAAGAGCTGGATCATGCCCTCGAGGTTTTTATCGAGGTCGGGGCTGCCGGCCAGGTTGCCGACGAAGCCGATGTCCGTCATTAGTCGCTCGTAGCTGGCAATCGTCAGAGTGGCGACTGGCTTTACGCCGCCGTCGAGCACGGCCGGTTCGTCTTTGGCGAGCAAACGCGTCGTCGAGGCGACGACCAACGCCAATGCCAATAGCGATGACACAAAATATTTCACGTGATGGTCTCCATCTCGGCTGCCCGGCAATATCTCACCGCAGGCCAAAGTTCAACCGCACCATGCGGTTCCTGCGAGTTATACCCGGCAAAGGCGTGGTTAGTTTTGGGAGGACTTTACGGGTGGCGGCGACTCGGCCGTGGCATCGCGCGCCTTTTGGGCGTGCGTGGCTATTTGGCGCCGGGACTGAATCGTAGGTTATCCAAACCCGCGCGCCTAGGAATTCGCCGGGGGATATACCCACAAAAATTGGGCCGAAGCCGTGACAAACGAGCTCTAGCGGCCACGCGCGAGCGAAGGTGCGCCACAGACAACGAGAATCACGTGCCCCAATTGCGCGACAAGGGCACGACAACGAGAGATCTGGGCCGCAATCGCGCGAAGCGGTCGGCTAGCGCTCGCGGAACGTGATGCGACCTTTGGTCAGGTCGTAGGGAGAAAGCTCAACGCGCACCCGATCACCGGGGACGATACGGATAAAGTGCTTGCGCATTTTTCCGGCCACGT
>DATJEN010000197.1:0-33546 GCA_035496575.1 Pirellulales bacterium | reverse complement strand
GATCCGGCTTATCCGGTCGAATCTTCGCGCACTTATGGCCGGGACGTGCTGATGCTATCCGTGTTTCCGCATATGCACCTGCGTGGCAAGGATTTCCACTACGAGCTGCTGTACCCGGACGGCAAGAAAGAAACAATTCTCAACGTGCCGCGGTATGATTTCAATTGGCAGACGAGCTATGTGTTCGTTGAGCCGCGGCAACTGCCGCAGGGCACCACGCTGCATTGCACGGCTCACTTCGACAATTCCGCGGCGAACCCGGCCAATCCCGATCCGACTCAGCCCGTGCGCTGGGGTGACCAGACCTGGGAAGAAATGATGATCGGGTGGTTCGACATAGCGGTGCCCAAAGACATGGACATCAAGGACGTGTTGCCGCCGCAGGAAGGCCAGTTCCGCCGTCAGGCCGAAAGGCAGCAAGGCGACGCGGCCGAATAAGCCGCCGGACCAGCGTTTTGAGCGAGTTTACCCGGGCGGTGGCCCTACCACCGTCTGGGTTTGCGCGCGTGCCACGCATGCCGCCCGGTTCGTCCGCGCAATCGGCGCTGGCAGCAATTAGAATGGGCCAGGTGGTTTTGGTTTCCTGAGAATTGCAGAGAAGCCCGTTCGTGATTTCAGATCGCCTGACACGCAAGACTCATCCCGGCCTGGACACATCGCTTTTGGCCGTGTGCGTGATGGTACTTCTCGTTTCCCAAGGCTGTGGCAGTGGACCATCTCCCGAGCAGAAAGCAGCCATGACGCGCATCGCCGAGTTGGGCGGCAAGTTGAATTTCAAGCGCGGAGGCTACGAAGTCGATCTCACGAAGACACCTGTCGAGGACGCCGACCTCGCGCACCTGAAAGCGATTCCCAACCTCAAAAATGTGGACCTGCAGGGCACGCGCATTACCGACGAAGGGGCGCGCAAGTTGAGCTCGATCGGCACGCTGGAAATCGTCTACCTGCAGCGCACTTTGGTGACGCCGGAAGTCGCCGCCGAGCTACGCAAGGCGCTCCCCAAGGCGGAAATCAATCGCTGAGCCGCGCGGTGCCAAGCCGCGCTACTCGCCGCCGCCTCGCTGTTGGGTGTCCCCGTGTTCCCCGCCCAGGAATTCTCTCGGGCCTCGCGCGAACTCGTGCCGGCTGACGGGCGCAAAGGTGGACAGCTCGCGAAAGTACATGAAGTGCTCGACGTGAATGGCGCTGGCATCGAGCCGGATCAGGTTGAACGAGTTTTTCTCTCGTTCCCGCGCGCGGCCCCGCGCGGAGGTGCTGGTGCCACACTGTACGATCACGGCCCCGTGACGGCGATCCAATCCGGGATAGATGTCGAGCGTATTGCCGATGTACCCGCGGTGCAAATGCCCGCCCAGGATCAAATCGACTTTCAGCCGCGAGAAGACATCAAGCGCCCGCCGCGCGCCGCGCATCACGTCGTGCTCGTCGTCGTAATCTGGCGCGGGAGCGAAGTGGTGATGCGCCACCACGATGCGGGCCGCCGAGGCCGGGGCCTCCGCAAAAGCGCGCTGGCACCATTCGAGCTGACCGCGCGTCACGCGCCCACCGGTGATCGCGGTCAAAGGCGACGTCGTGTTGAGTGCGACGATCACGGCGTCTTCGCGCACCAGGACGCTTTCGAGCTCGGCCGAAATATATTCGCGATAAAGCGCATAAGGCGTGAACAGCCGCTCGACCACGCGATAGAGCGGCACGTCGTGATTGCCCGGCACCACGACCATGGGCACGCGCGGCAGGCGGTCCAGGTAAGCCTTGGCAGCAGCGTATTGCTTGCGCCTGGCGCGCTGCGTGAAGTCGCCGCTTGCCACCACGATATCTGGCTTGAGCGTGGATGCCAGCACAACGAGCGCTTCGGCGACGTCGGCCAAACAGGGTGGCCCGAAGTGCAGGTCGGAGATGTGCAAGATGGTGAGCATCGAATGCCGGAGAGGTTGGGGAATTCACCTTGTAGCACGAAGGTCAGCGCGCATCCACGCCTCGTTTCCATGTCGATCACTCGCAGTTCACGCGGCTAGGCGTGCAATCGCTGGCCCGCTAAGATGCTGTCAGCGCTAGTGCGCGGGCGGTTGCGCAGGGCGAAATTCCGTCGCATTCGATCGGCGTACCATCCTGTTCGAATCCAAACGCAGCCCTAACCAATCGCTAACATGGCTCTGATATCCATGTTCAGTCCCCTCGAGCGCTCCATGGGCCTTGCGACACATAACGGCATGGTTGGCGAACGCATTCTCGTCGTCGATGACGAAGAAGACCTGCTTGAATTGGTTCGCTACAACCTCTCGAAAGAGGGCTACCAGGTGCGCTGCGCCGGTACCGGCGAAGCGGCCATTCAGGATGCGCGCGAAATCGTGCCCGACCTGGTTCTGCTGGACCTCATGCTTCCGCAGGTGGATGGACTGGCGGTTTGCAAACTATTGAAGAGCAGCCCGCAAACTCAGCACATTCCGATTGTGATGCTGACGGCCAAGACCGAGGAAGCCGACGTGGTCAGCGGCTTGGAGCTGGGCGCCGACGACTATATCACCAAGCCCTTCAGCCCGCGCGTGTTGTTGGCCCGAATTCGGGCCGTGCTGCGGCGCAAGCTCAAGCAATCGCTCGATGATCCGAGCACGATCAAGGTTCGAGACCTGGTGATCCATCCGGGCCGGCACGAGGTGCTGTTAGCGGGACAGCTCGTCGATTTGACCTTCACCGAATTTCGCTTGTTACAGTTCCTTGCGCGCAAGCCGGGCTGGGCATTTTCGCGCAACCAGATCGTGGATGCGGTCAAGGGAGAGGACTACCCCGTCACCGAGCGATCGGTGGACGTGCAGGTGGCCGGCCTGCGAAAGAAGCTGGGCGAGGCAGGCAACTACATTGAAACCGTTCGCGGGGTCGGCTACCGTTTTCGGGAATAGGCTGGCGGATTCGCGCTCGCAGGAGCGCGGCGGGCTGGCCTCGCCCGAGAACCGCCCATGCCCAAGCGCCGCCTCGTATGGACTCTGGTTCCTACTTATTGGGCCGTTGCGGCAGTCACCGCGCTGGCGGCTGCTTGGGCCGGCCTGCGCGTCTACGAGCGATCGCTCCTCGAAGCGGCCCGCGCTGATTTACGGGCAAGGGGCGCCTTTTTTCTGACGCAGCTCAACGCGAATCCGGCCGCCAGCCAGGAGTTCGCCGCGCTGGCCCGCGACTATCAAAAAGCGACCGGGTTACGGGTCGCGAGCGTGGGCGCCGATCGCAAGGTCGCTTTCGACAGCCAGGACCGGCCACAAGAGCTGGAGGACATCCTAGGGCGCGGCGAGCTTGCCGCAGCCGCGCGCGGCGTCGAGCACGACGTGCTGCGATGGCACGCGGCGCTCGATCAGCAAGTTTTGCACATGGCCCTGCCGATTCCCGATGAACCCGGCGCGGCCCTGTATCTGGCTCAGCCCGTCCCCGCGCTCGAGCAAGGCACGTCGGCCATGCGCAAGTGGTTCCTGGTGGTAGGGGGGGTGATGTTGCTGCTGTGCGTTCCGTGGGCGGCGCGAGTCGCCCTGGGGCTCGCGGGTGCCCTGGCGCCCGTGCGGCAGGCGATCGACCGCTTCGCGGCGGGGCAGTTCGCGTCCCGTAGCAGTGTTCCCGAGCCGCGCGAGCTGAGCGAGCTGGCCGAATCGTACAACCGCATGGCCAGCCTGCTGCAGAACCGCTTGAGCCAACTGCTGCAAAGCAACAACGAGCAGCGCGCCGTGCTGGCCAGCATGGCTGAAGGCGTGTTGGCGGTTGACAGCCAGGAGCGCGTGATCAGCGTGAATCCGGCGTCCAGCCGTCTGCTGGGCCTCGACCCGGCCCAAGCGCAAGGCCGGCCCTTGCGCGAGGTGATTCGCAATGCCGATCTGGTGCGGTTCATCAGCCGGGCCCTGGCCGGCCAGGAGCCGTTGGAAGCCGACGTCGCGCTGCACGGCGATCGCGAACGCGTGCTGCAAGCCCGTGGCTCAACCCTGCATGACGCGACGGGTCGGCCGATGGGGGCGGTAATCGTGCTCAACGACGTCACCGATTTCCGCCGCTTGGAGGACATCCGCCGCGACTTTGTCGCCAATGTATCGCACGAATTGAAGACCCCGGTAACCTCGATCAAAGGTTTCGTCGAAACCTTGCTCGATGGCGCAGCCAAGGACGCGGAGGACAGCGAGCGTTTTTTGCGAATCATTGCCAAGCAATCGGACCGCCTGCACGCGATCATCGAAGACTTGCTGAGCCTGTCAAAGATCGAACAAAGCGAGGACGACGAGGACATCGTGCTCGAGCCGGCCGCGCTGCGCGGGGTGTTGGAATCGGCAGTCCACAACTGCGAGAGCGCCGCCGCCGACAAGCGCATCCAGATTGAGCTCGACTGCCCGGCGGATCTCACGGCGAACATCAATCCGCTGTTGCTCGAGCAGGCGGTGGTAAACTTGATCGATAATGCGATCAAGTACAGCGAGCCCGAGCGGGACGTGCAGGTCTCGACGGCGGCCGAATCGGATGCGATTGTCATTCACGTGGCGGACCACGGTTCTGGCATTTCCAGCGAGCATTTGCCGCGCGTGTTCGAGCGCTTCTATCGCGTCGATCGCGCGCGCAGCCGAAAATTGGGGGGAACCGGTTTGGGGCTCGCAATCGTGAAACACATCGTTCAAGCCCATCGCGGACGAGTGACGGCCGATAGCACGCTGGGCGTGGGTAGCACCTTCACCATCCGGCTGCCCAAGCCCCCGGCGACCGCTTTGCCCGCTTAGCTTGGACTTTTTGAAGCGCGCGCTTTTCCATGATCACAGGCCTGTTCGAAACCCACATCAACGTCGCGGACCTGGAGCGGTCGGTGACGTTTTATCGGAACGTGCTGGGGCTCGAGCTGGCCCACAGCCAACCCTCGCGCCACGTGTGTTTCTTTTGGATGGGGGACCGCGGCGCGGCCATGCTCGGCGTCTGGGAAACGCCGCGCGAGCAAGTACAGCGGCAACATTTTGCTTTCCAAGCGTCCGTCGAGGACGTGCGCGACAGTGCCGTACCTTGGCTGAGAGAGCGCGGTCTACGGCCCTACAACTTTCTCGATGACGGCAGCGAGCGTCCGATGGTCTTCGCCTGGATGCCCGCGATCTCGATCTACTTCGACGATCCGGACGGGCACTTGTTGGAAATGATCGCCATGCTGGAGGGAACACCACGACCGGAGCTGGGCGTGATTTCCTGGGAAGAGTGGCAGCGTATCAACGCGTAAGGTTCTTCGTTCAGCTTCCGGCCGCGCTAGCCGCATCGTTGAAGGTGGCGCGCGCATTGCAACCGAGCGTTTGCATTGCATTGGCGGCGACCATGACGATCAGCGCCAGCATCACCGCATATTCGACCGTGGTGGGCCCATCCTCTTCGCGCACCAGGCGTCGCATTAACTTGCGCAGCCATCTCATGACCAGGTTCCGCTCGGCGGTCGCGCATCGTGTTACCTTATCGAAAGCATAGCTCATTGCTGCTTTATTAGTCGGCGGCATTCGCGGCACGCCGCGCGCTTAGCAAAACAGCTGCCAAATACGAGGACAGGTCCTCGAAACCGCCGGATTTTTCGTCCGTCTCGAGCGCGAGCCGATTGCCCGAGATTTTGGGCTCGAGCCGCTTGCCAATCTCGTCGATTTTCGGGAAAGCCTTGCGAATGTCCGCGCGCTTTCCAAGGGCATCGGTGACGACGTTTAGCTGGCGAGCCAACGCGGCGGCGGCCTGCTCACTCGTCGATTGGACAACAATCCGCACGGCGCTGGGCGCGGGGGGCAGGTCCAGCCCTACGGCCACCCACTGGGCGCCCTGCGTCCAGATCTTGGTCGGGCCGCCACCCAATCCTGGCGGCACAGTGGGCAACAGCGTTTCGGCGGCAAATCGCGCCTCGGCCGATGGAACGAACAAGATGTGGGCCGCGCCTTCGCCGGCCGCTTCAAACGCCGATGAAAGCTCAGCACGGACGGTGGGCTGCGCTTTCTTCAGCCGCTCGATCGTGCTTGGACTCGCCACGATTACGGCGTTGCCGATTTTTTCCGAGGTGACCTCGACTTTGTTTGCGATGGCAACCGCGCGGCGAACCTCCAATGCGATCGGGCTGGCTGGCGATTTTCTGTCCAGCGACACGACCACGAAAAACGGCAAGCCAGCCGCTTTGCGGGCGTTTTCGCGATTGGCGCCTGGCTGGGCGCCATTCGGCGCCGGATTTCCGCCGCGCGAGGCAATTTGGGCCGGATTGATGTCGGCCAAGCTCACCACGATAAAGACGTCGGCCGATCCACCTTCCGGCAAGGCGCCATGCAGCACTTCGAGCGGCGCAAACTCTCCCTGCAACCGGGCATGCTCCTGCTCCGACAGCCTCATCAGCCGGGCGAGCATGGTCACCGTCCGTGGGGCATCAATCACTGCCAGGTCGAAGTGGGCGATGACGAGCGTTTGCATGTCGACATAGGGCGCGACCGTCAACGCCAGTCGCTCATGCTCGCCAAGCTGCGCGAGGCAAGGCCCAGCGGGCAGCACCGCCCATATGGCCAAGATACAAACGCAGCCCGCTCTCCGCATTCGAGTGCTCCTCCATGGCCCGCGCCTCGCGGTCGATCTAGGCCGTTTCGGGCAATTGGTGGCCCAGCTTATCGCGCTTTGTGGCGATGTACCGCGCGTTGTGCTCGTTCACTGTCGGATGGATGGGCACCTGGTCCACCACCTGCAGGTCGAACCCACCATAGATAAAGGCATCCGTTTTCTTCGGGTTGTTCGTGAGCAGGCGAACTTTGTTCAGTCCCAGATCCTTGAGCAGTTGGATGCCGATGCCGTAGTCGCGCGTGTCGACCTTGTAACCGAGCGCCAGATTGGCTTCCACCGTGTCGAGCCCCTGGTCTTGTAGCGCATAGGCCTTGATCTTTTCGACCAGCCCAATGCCGCGTCCTTCTTGCGGCAGATAGACGAGCACGCCCGCCCCCTCGCCGGCGATCATTTCCAGCGCCTGGTTCAATTGGTCGCCGCAATCGCAACGCAACGACCCAATCACGTCGCCCGTAAAGCACGCCGAATGCAAGCGCACGAGCGGCACCGGCCCCTTGTCGGGCTCGCCCATCACGAGCACGAAGGGCTGCTGAGGCTCGTACTTGACGCCGTAGAAGATGATTTTGAACTCGCCGTGCCGTGTGGGAAGCCTGGCTTCGGTAATGCGGTACACCAGCTTCTCGCGCACGCGCCGATAGCGGATCAGCTCTTCGATCGAGATGATTTCCAGGTCGTACTCGCGCGCCAGCTCAAACAGTCGCTCGCGGGTTGCCCGATCACCACTCTCGCCGAGCACTTCGCACAGTGCGCCGCCGGCGCTCAGCCCGGCCAATCGCGCGAGATCGACGGCGGCCTCGGTATGGCCCGCGCGGCGCAGCACGCCGCCCTCTTTGGCCACCAGCGGAAACAAGTGCCCCGGGCGGACGAAATCGCCGGGTTTACTGGACGGATCGATGATCGCGCGGATGGTGAGCGCCCGCTCTTGGGCCGTGATTCCGGTCTTGCACGACTTATGGTCGACCGGCACCGTGTATGAGGTGCCCAAAAACGACGTGTTCGCTTCCACCATGGGCGCGAGCTTCAGCCGCTCGCTGACCTCGGGCAAAATGGGCATGCACAGCTGGCCTCGCCCGTGCGTGATCATGAAGTTCACGATTTCGGGCGTCACCTTTTCGGCCGCGCAGATGAAGTCGCCTTCGTTTTCGCGATCTTCGGCATCGACCACGATAATGACTTCGCCGCGGGCCATGGCGGCAATCGCGGCTTCAATGCTGGAAAATTTGCTGGTCACGCGTGCAATTCCCTCGGCCCAGGGCGGATACGCTTTGTCGGCCCAATGAGTTCCATTGGCCCCGATGAGCTCCATTGGCTCACTCGATGATATTATAGGATAGCGGCCACCGCCTGCCTAACCGACGAGCCCAGCGCACGCGGCGGCCAGCTTTTTTGCAGGTGGAAACCCCCCGCGGAAAGACCGCACGCCCGATGCTGGAACGCGAGGAATACGTCGAGCAAGCTCACCTGTTTGCCTCGCTGGCCGAGCGCAAGAAAGCCGGCGTTTCGACGCAAGACATTCTGGGCACGGTGCGCGAGGAGATCCTCTCGACCACCAAGCTGCCGCTAGCGATCGATTTTCTGAATGGCGAGCTCAAGCTCAACGGTGTCTTTCATACCGCGATGGCCAAGCTGGGGCATTATTTCACGCCGTTTCAAACGTTCGTCATTGCCGAAGCCGAGGATGACCGCGCCCGCTTTGATTTGGGGATGGCCTTGGAAATCCTGGCGCGCGAGGCGCGCTATCGCGCGGCGGGCGCCACCGCCCAGGGCATCTTTCTGTACGAGTTCGAATCCCTGTCACGCAATCGGCTGCGCTATGATCGCGGGCTGGAGGCCATTGCGGGCGACGAGGTTTTCGACCCGTCCTGGAAGGAGTGGATCATGCTCGCGCGGCACCAAATTGGATTGGTTGATTTCGCCGATCTGATTTATGTGCGCAGCCAGCACTACGCCAAGCGGAAGAACACGCAGCATCAGGATGGCGCAGACGAAGCGGGTGGGCAAAGCGCACTATTTGGCGAAGGCGAAGGTCGCATCGCGCTGGCCAATCGTGGCAAAGACCCGCTGTTGTTGTTTAGCGCATTGCACCGCCACTTGGGCTATCCCGAGGTTCCCCGTCCGCCCAAGCCTGACGAATCGCCGCAATTGATCCCGCTTTTGGCGCGACGCGTGGATCGATTGGAGGCGCGCGTCAAGTTGTTGGAGGAAGAGACGAAAGGGGGCATCGATATCACGAAGTTCTACGCGATCCCCGATGTCGGTCCGCCCAGCGAAAACGCTTGATTTGTCGATGAATGTGGCTTCGGGTTTGCTCGCGTCCCGCTTTCGAATTCGTCAGTTCCGTTGTGCTTGCCGCGGTTTTCCGACGGTGATACATTAGATAAGGCGTGTCGGTTATCCGACTGGGACCGACCCGCCCTTCGCGAGCTTGCGTGCTCGGAACTGAGTCTCCCCCTAGCTTCTGCCAGGCGTGCGGTGAACCTCGCGTTCGAAGTCGTTCTTGCCTCGATCGGGCGCACCGTGCACCTTCGGTCGCGCTGCGACTGTGACCAACGTTTTGCCTTCCTCCACGTTCGCGCCGCCTGGCTCCGTCGTGCGGGCCGACAGCGGGCGAACGCTAGCGGTGCTACCCGACGGACTGGCCACGACCCACGCTTCCCAACCGCCGGTACTTGCCGCCCGTCACTTTGCTTCGGGTATTGTCGCGCGAACAAATGATGCACCGCTGTTGAACCGCAAACCGCCCGACCGATTAACCCTTTAGTAGTTCTCTTGAATCTTTTTCGCCGGCCACTTGGCGCCAGCGAACCGCCCGCAAAGTTGGGCGTATTGCCTAAGAGCGCATAAGGAACCCATTCGAAGCCATGGCCACGATTACTCGTCCCAAGTCGACCGTCGAACTCGATGCCGCTACCGTTCGCTTTTGCGGCGACTCCGGTGATGGTATGCAACTGGCCGGCACTCAGCTCACAAATACTTCGGCGCTAGCGGGCAACGATATCGCCACCTTCCCGGACTTCCCGGCCGAGATTCGCGCCCCGCGCGGCACGAAGGCGGGCGTGAGCGGTTTTCAGATCCGCTTTGCGAGCACCGAGATCTTCACGCCGGGCGACCAGGTCGACGCGCTGGTGGCCATGAATCCAGCCGCGCTGACCACGAACCTGGTGGACCTGGTGAGCGGCGGCATCCTGATCGTCAACAAAGATGCCTTCGACGAGAAGGGCATGGCGCAGGCCGGCTACAAGACTAACCCGCTCGAAGACGGCAGCCTGGACGGATATCAACTCTTCCCGGTCGAGATGACGCGCTTGACGCGGCTGGCGGTCGAGGGCCTCGGGCTCGGGCAAAAGGAAAGCGACCGCTGCCGGAACTTCTACGCCATGGGATTGACGTTCTGGCTGTACGACCGCTCGCTCGACCCCACGCTCCGCTACATCGACGAAAAGTTCGGCAAGATGCCCGCCGTGGCCGAGGCCAACCGCCGGGCCCTGAAGGCTGGCTACAACTATGGCGAAACGACCGACGCCATGGCCAGCCAGTTCGTCGTCAACAAGGCGGAATTGAAGCCCGGCATCTACCGAAACATCACGGGCAACCAGGCGTTGGCTTGGGGACTGGTGGCGGCTGCGCAGCGCAGCGGCTGCGAGCTATTTTACGGCAGTTATCCGATCACGCCGGCCAGCGACATCCTGCACGAGCTGGTGCGGCACAAGAATTTCGGCGTCCGCACCTTCCAGGCAGAAGACGAAATCGCGGCGGTCACCTCCGCCATCGGCGCTTCCTTCGGCGGTGCCATGGGCGTGACGGCCTCCAGCGGTCCCGGCATCGCGCTTAAGACCGAAGCCATCGGGCTGGCCGTCATGACCGAGCTGCCGCTCATTGTCATCAACGTGCAGCGCGGCGGGCCCAGCACGGGCTTGCCCACCAAGACCGAACAAGCCGACTTGTTCCAAGCGCTGTTTGGACGCAACGGCGAATGCCCGGTGCCGGTCGTCGCCGCTTCGAGCCCCGCGGATTGCTTTGCGGCAGCATTCGACGCCTGGCGGATTGCGGTGCGGCACATGACGCCGGTGTTCCTGCTCACCGATGGTTACATCGCCAATGGCGCCGAACCCTGGCGCATTCCTGACGTGGATTCACTGCCGCAACTGGTGATTAAGCATCCCACGGGCAAAGACAACGGCGACGTATTTCACCCCTATGCCCGCGATGAGCGGCTGGCACGGCCGTGGGCTTTGCCCGGCACGCCCGGCCTGATGCACCGCATTGGCGGCTTGGAAAAACAGGACATCACCGGCAATGTGAACTATGAGCCGGCTAACCACGAGCACATGGTCAATCTGCGCGCCCGCAAGGTTGCCCTCGTCGCGAACGACCTGCCGCTGCAAGAAGTGGATGGCCCGCACAGCGGCAAGCTATTGGTCGTGAGTTGGGGCGGGACGTATGGCGCCGTTGCCACGGCCGTGCGAGCCGCGCGTGCCGACGGCGGCTCGGTGTCGCACGTCCACCTGCGCTATCTCAATCCCTTCCCGTCGAACCTGGGAGAATTGATCCGCAAGTTCGACAAAGTGCTCGTGCCCGAGCTGAACCGCGGCCAACTGCGGATGGTGCTGCGGGCTGAATTTTTGGTGGATGCCGTCGGCCTGAATAAAATCCAAGGAAAGCCGTTCGCCATTCACGAAGTAGTTAGCAAGATTGAAGAGCTGCTGAAGAGCTGATTTTCCAGAGAACCAAACGTCGAAACCCGCGAGACGAGAATGAGTACTGAAATTGCGTTGCCGGTGCTGACTCCTGGCGACTTCGCCAGCGATCAAGAAGTGCGTTGGTGCCCCGGCTGTGGCGACTATTCGATTTTGGCGCAAATGAAGAAGGTGCTGCCCACCTTGGGCGTGCCACCCGAGAAGACCGTCTTTGTCTCCGGCATTGGCTGTTCGAGCCGCTTTCCCTATTACGTCAACACGTACGGCATTCATTCGATTCACGGCCGTGCCCCGGCCATCGCCTCGGGCGTGAAAGTGGCGCGGCCCGATCTGTCGGTGTGGGTGATCACGGGCGACGGCGACGCGCTGTCGATCGGCGGCAATCATCTGATGCATGCCATCCGCCGCAATCTCGATATCAATATCGTGCTGTTCAACAACCGCATCTATGGGCTCACCAAGGGCCAGTACTCGCCCACCTCGGTGTTGGGGCAAGTGACCAAGAGCACGCCCAGCGGCGTGATCGACAATCCTTTGCATCCCTTGTCCGTCGCGATCGGCTGTGAGGCCACCTTTGTCGCGCGGTCGATCGACGTCAACATCAAGCATCTCTCGATGATCCTCAAGCGCGCCGCCGAGCACGTGGGCACTTCATTCGTCGAGGTGTACCAGAACTGCAACGTGTTCAACGACGGCGCTTTCGAGTACGCTACCGGCCGTGACGTGAAGGCCGACGCCACGCTCGAGCTCGAGCATGGCAAGCCGCTGATTTTTGGCAAGAACCGCGACAAGGGCATCCGCTTAAACGGCATGACGCCCGAAGTGGTCGAGCTCGGCAAGGGCATCTCCGAGGACGACCTGCTGTTCCACGATGAGAAAGCAGCCGAGCCCACCTTGGCGTACTTGCTCAGCCGCATGAGCCACCCGGATTTCCCGGAGCCGATCGGCGTGTTCCGCTCGGTCGACGCTCCGCGCTATGAAGAGCGGTTGAGCGAGCAAATCGCCGCCGCTCAGAAGCGTGGCAACGGCGACCTGCATACGCTGTTCAACGCCGGCGAGACCTGGACCGTCGAGTAATAGGCGCTCTAAGTCGCGCGCCTGGCGCGCTACTCGGCGTCGACGGGCTGCGCGGTGGAGTCAGCCGGAGCCCTGACCGGGCCGAGCTGATCTGGTTCGTCGCCGCGCTCGGACAAGTACGCTTGCAACTTGCTGCGTTGCGGCGGCCTAAGCACCGACAACGCCTGTTGCCGCCACGCTGCGCCCGGATGATCTTCGGCGGCGCGGGTTGCGCCCGATCCTTCCTCTCCGGTAGCCAAGGCTTCGCGATGGATTCTGCGGAGCTCCTTGATTTGCTCGTCGTCGAGCTCGAGGAGCTTGGTCACCTCGGGCTCAACCAGCAATCCTGGCCGTAGCAGGCGTGCCATCTCCTTCAGGGCGCGGCGGTGGGCAACTTGCAGCTCCTTGACGGCCTTGCCGTTGGCGATCGATTCGAGCCACTTGGGCCAACGCAGTTTAGGCCTGGCATCGTGGTCGGTGGGCTTGTACGGCTTGGGGTTCGATTTTGGCTCTTGAGCCTGGTGAACCGTGTTGGCGTGTCGGGTTGTGTCGTCTTCCGGCCGCTGCTGTGGCGGCTTGGCATGCTCCAAAGTCCACACCAGCACGGCCGCGATCGTGAACGAACTGCCAATGGCGACGCACATGCCGCGCGGGGGCGTCATTAGGGAAAGCAGTGTATCGCAAAACCGCTGCAGCACTTGCAAAGCGTAGAAGCTCTCCCGCTTCCGAACTCGCCGCTGCCGGACTTCGGCCAATCGCATCACTCCCAGTCGGGTGCGGATGAGCGGTGGCTCATCGGCTTCGCTGGCTGCGATGGTCTCCGAGCTCACGTTGGCCAGCCGAACTTCGAGCTTTTCGTCGTCGCGCGTCAAGAATAGCGTCTGCCCAATCTGCCACTCGATGGGCTGCTCATAAACAAGCTCCACGGCAAAGCCGCGGGACGACTCGTCGAGCACGGAGACTTCGAAGTGTTGCTCCCCGACTTGCAGCCAGCCGGTGCTGCGCGTGCCAACGACGCGACAGCGATAGGCCGCGCGGTCGATTGGCCGTGCAGGTTCGTCTTGGAGTGGGACCATTGGCTGATACGGTTTCGGACCCGAGCTGGCGGCCGGTTGTCGCGGACAGTCCGCAGCCAACGCCGCTATCGAAGAATAGGTCAGAAGGCCCCGAAAAGCCGGGGTTTTCGGGCCGGTTGGGGCAATCGTATGCCCCTAGATCAGGCGAAATCCTGCCACGTCGGCTTAATCACCAGCTCATGCACGTGGGCGCGGGCCGGCAGGCAAGCCACCATCAGGACCGCCGCCGCGATATCCTCCGACCGCAAAATCTTCGAACGGTGCTCGGCGGAAACCGGCGTGGGTCGTCCTTCCAAGAGCGGCGTGTCGACTTCGCCCGGACAGATGTTCGTGACGCGAATGCCGTTGCGGCCCTCCTCGAGCGCCACCGCGGTACCGAGCGCCGTCACTGCAAATTTCGAAGCGCAATAGGCCACGCCCCCCAGCACGCTCGCCCGCAATCCGGAGATCGAATCCATGTTGATGATCAGACCGTCGCGACGCGCGCGCATGCCGGGCAGCACGGCGTGCATGCAGTTGTAGGTTCCACTAGCGTTGATGGCCATCACCTCGTCCCAGGTCTCAGGCGGCATGTCGGCCATGGTGCGCTTGGGCGTATTGATGCCGGCGTTGTTGACCAGGATGTCGATATGGCCGAGCTCGCGCATTGCCCATTCGACGAGCCGATTGACGCTTTCGCGATTGGCGACGTCGACGGAATGAACCGAAATCGGGGGCTTGCCTTTCCAGGCCGCGGCGGCAGCGCGCAGCTTGTCTTCGCGCCGTCCGGCGATGGCGACGCGGCAGCCCTCACCGGCAAACGCCAGCGCGACGGCCTGGCCGATGCCGGTTGCTCCGCCGGTAATGAGCGCCGTCTTATCAGCCAACCGCATGGGTCAAGCTCCTGATTAAGTGATCAATCGCAATCGGCAAACCGCACCAACTGGTGCAACTCTATCGAAGCGATATGTCGCGGCCAAGGGGGTGACGCCGTTGCGATCGCGTATCGCCCTACCGATAATCGAGACCAAGATGCCGGGAAAAGACGGACACGCTGCAATGAATCCGCTATCTGCCGTCTGTTGCCAACGAAACCCCGATCCCGACGCGCAGCGCGCCGAGATCGAAGCTTTTCTCGCGGCAGGCGCCAACATTCACGAGACCGACAAGAACGGCGTCACGGCCTTGCACCACGCCGTGCGCTTCCGAAGCCCCGTGGCCGTGGAAACGCTGCTGCGGCACGGCGCGAACGTTAACCAAACTTGCGCGCGCTCGGGCTCAACGGCATTGCACCGCGCCGTGACAACCACGGGCGCGCCTGGCACCGCCGGCAAGCAATCGCAAGCCACACAAATCATTGAAATTCTTTTGCGGTACGGCGCAAACCCCTCGATCGCCAACAGGGCAGGCAAGAAGCCCGCCGACTACGTGCGCGATCGACAGACTCTGCGGCTGCTGGGCGAGTCCTGAGTTGGCGCGCTCCCCTTGCGCTTGCGATCGCGCCGCGATGGCGCAAATAATTGATCCATGCCGAAGCCCTCCCGAGCCCTCGATGCCCAGATCGAGATCGCCACGCCCGAGAACATCGCCTTTGCGTACATCCTGGCGGGGCCCTTCGTGCGGCTGCCGGCTCTGTTGATCGACGTCGCGGTGCGCGCAGCGATTCTAGTCGGCCTGGCGCTGCTGTGCATGTGGTCAGTCGGGTTCGGGGCACAAGGCATTGGCATCGGCGTGTTCCTGGTGGCGTGGTTCGTGTTGTCGTGGTTCTACGGCGGATTGTTCGAGACGCTGTGGAATGGCCAAACGCCCGGCAAGTGGGTTTTCGGCCTGCGCGTCGTGACGCTCGATGGCCGGCCCATCAACGCACGCCAGGCGGTCCTGCGGAATGTGCTGCGCGACGTCGACGCGATGCCACTTTTCGGCCCCGGCATTCCCTTGTACATGCTGGGGCTGGCGGTGATGGCGGCCAGCGACCGCTATCAGCGGCTGGGCGATTGGGCGTGCGGCACGATGGTCGTGGTCGAGCGCGGCCGCAAACTGACGGCGCTCACGCAGGTGCAACAGCCCGAAGTGCTCGATCTTGCGCAGCGATTGCCGGCGCATTTTTCGCCTGGTCGGTCGCTTTCGCACGCGCTGGCGCTATACGTGGCACGGCGGCGGAACTTCGCGCCGCCGCGCCGCGAAGCGATGGCGGCCCCGCTTGCCACCTTGATTGCAGAGCGGCTCGGCTTGCCGCCTGAAACCAACCCCGACCTGTTGCTGTGCGCGCTGTACGTGAACAAGTTCCTCGACGAAAGCGCGCTCGCGGCGCCGGCCATCACGCCCGAAACCGCGCTGGTCGCGGCGGAGGCAGGCGCATGAAACTGGTCGAGCTACTCGAAGAGCGGCGGCCGGCGTGGGGCGAATTGGAGTCGCTCACCCGCGACCTGGCACGCAAGGGTCCGCGCAGGATGGGCGCGCAGGCGATTTCGCGATTCGCCTCGCTGTATCGCGCGGCGTGCGCGGATCTGGCCTTGGCCGATGCCTACCAATTGCCGCTCGACACCATCAACTATTTGCACGGGCTTGTCGGACGAGCACACAACCAGCTCTATCGCAGTCAGACATTCCAGTTCGCGGCCTGGGGGCGCGAGATGTTCGTCACGCTGCCGCAGCGGCTCGTGCGCGATGGCGCTCTGTGGCTGGCCATGGGTATTTTCTGGGGCAGCTTTGCGCTGTCGATGTGGCTGGGCTATGCCTCGCTCGCTTACACCCATGAGGTCGTGGGCGAGTCGACGATCGCCCAACTCGAAGAAAGCTTCTCGCACCGCGTCAAAGGCCGCGATCCGCTTGTGGACAGCCAGATGGTCGCGTTCTACGTGTTCAACAATGCCGGCATTGGACTGCGCTGCTTCGCCGCCGGACTGCTGTTCGGCATCGGTGGGCTGTTCATCACGGTATCGAACTCGGTGCTGTTGGGCGCGGTCTTTGGCCACATGCTCACCGTCGAGCAGCGGCCGAACTTTCTGGAGTTTGTGACTGCCCATGGCCCCTTCGAACTGACGGCGATCGTGTTTGCTTCGGCGGCCGGGATGCGGCTCGGTTTTGCGCTGATCGCGACAGGCGGACTGACGCGCGGCGAATCGCTCAGGCGCGCGGCCGAGCGCGCGGCGCCCATGGCCGCCGCCGCGGTGCTGTTGTTCATGTTCGCCGCGATTATCGAAGGCTTTGTGTCGCCTTCCAACTTGCCCTACGCGGTCAAGGCAGGTGTCGCGATTGCAAGCTCCGCCCTGTTGGTCGCTTATCTGCTCACCGGCCTGCAACGGAAAACCTGATATGCGATTCGATCAAGCGCGGGTGGCGATCCGCGAACGCTCGTGGCTGGAGAATCTCGATCTCGCGCTGCACGTGGCGCGCGTTCATGGCAAGGCCCTGTTAGCTTGCGCCGTGATCGGAATTCTTCCGTTCGCGTTCGTCAACCACGTGATCACACATCCGGGGCTGCCGCTTGGCCGGCCGCGGGATCCGGAGGCGGCTATCTACCTGACCATCGTGCTCAGCCTGATCGAGGCCCCCTTCGCCACGGCGCTGATGACTCTTTATCTGGGTGCGGCCTTGTTCGACGATCGGCCGCATCCCATGCAACTGGCGCGCATGTTTGCCGCCTCGCTGCCGCAGATGATTCTCTTGCAAGGCGTCTTGCGCGCGATCCTGCTGGCGCCCGTGGTGACTGCTTTTGTGCCGTTCGTCATGTGGCCGTACTTGAATGAAGTGATCTTGCTCGAGCGCAATCCGCTGGCGGGTGGCGATGGCGCGACCACGCTGCGCCGCAACGCCTGGCTGCATCGCGGCAATCGAGGCGACTACCTGCTCCGCGCACTCGCCGCGACTGTCGTCGGCGGCTTGCTTACGCTGGCGTTGGCGGGCAGTCTGTACGTGATTCTAACTGTCATCTTTGGCATCGATCCGGAAGTTGACCTGATGCACGCCGTGCTGCAAGCTTCGCTGTGGGTGGTTATTGGGTTTCTGACGATTGCCCGTTTTTTGCAATACCTGGATCAGCGAATTCGCAATGAGGGCTGGGAAGTGGAATTGCAATTGCGCACTCAGCGCGATCGCCTGGCGAGCGGCGTGATATGAGCGATCGACTCCTTTCAATTCGAGTAATGCCAGGTCTTTTCGCGGCCTGTTGTCTGCTCATGGCGCTAGAGGAAACCATGCCGGCCGAAGCGGCCGATAAGATCGAGCCCGCGGCCAGCGCGCGCCAGGCGCTCGAAAGCGGGCGGTTCCCTTGGTACGACGCGCAACTGGATCGCCTCAAGCCCATTCAACTGCCGGCGCCTGCCATCGATCGCAAGTTGCCCAAGCTGCACCTGCCCGAGCTGCGCTATCTTTTTTTGACACTGCTTGGGCTGGTGATGGCCGCCCTGGTGGCGGGCCTGCTTTGGGCCCTCTATCGGCGGAGCGCGCTAGCGGGGGACCGGCCAATCGCCTCGGCGGCTCCTGAATCCAGAATCTCCGTCGACGCGCTGCCCTTTCTGCGCGGCCGGCGCGGTGACAATTTGCTGGAGCAGGCGCGCGCCTTGTACGCGGAGGGCAACTACAGCGAAGCGATCATCTATCTCTTCAGTTATCAACTGGCCGAGCTCGACCGCTTCGCCCATCTGCGGCTAGCCCGCGGTAAAACGAACCGCGAGTATGCGCGCGAGACCAGGAACGTTCCGCTCAAGCATTTGCTGGAGCAGACGATGGTGGCGTTTGAGGACGTGTTTTTCGGCGGGCAGCAACTCGACCAGGGACGGTTTGAGAGCTGCTGGCAACAGATGCCGCAATTCGAACAGCTTGCGGCGGAGGGCGCGCGATGAAGCCCGCCTGGCACGCATCCTGTGACTTGCTCTGGGCCGCTGCCTGTTTGGCGTTGTCCGTATCGCTATCGGGTTGCGGCCCCGCCGAACTGCCGACCTATTACGGCCGCCAACAAACCACCTTTCTGGATGCCAGCGTCAACGGCACCGATGTATTTGCAGGCATGCTCGAAAGGGCAGGGCACGAGGTCATCGAACGTCGCAGCTTGATCACGTCGGCCATGCAATCGATCGATGCGATTGTGTGGTTTCCAAACGACCGCGAGGCGCCCAGTGAGGAAGTCTGCGAGTGGCTCGACACATGGCTCGCGGCACGCCCTGGCCGAACCCTGGTGTATGTGGGCCGGCACTTTGACGCGGAGCCCATCTATTGGCAAACGACGGCCCCGTTGGCGCCGAAAGCCGATCAGGCCGAATACCGCGCGCGAGCCGTGGGCAGCCGAATCAGCACGAGCCTGGCAGACTCCAAGACATCGACATGTCCCTGGTTCAAGCTGGAATCGATTGAGCCGGTCAACGTGGAGGAGCTGAGCGGACCCTGGAGTGAGGGAATCGACGCTGGGAAGTGCGAGATCGCGCTTCGCACGCAATTGTCTCCAGCCCATGAATCGGCCATTCTGCTTGCGAGCGGCAAAAACACCGTTGTCGCGAGAGTGCCTGTCGGGGACGACGATAGCGAAAAATTGCTGGTCGCGAATGGCTCCTTCTTGCTGAACCTGCCGCTGGTCAATTCCGAGCACCGGCGTCTGGCGGGCAAAGTGGTTGAATCGCTCGCGCCGGCGAAACGCATCGTGTTTCTTAGCAGCAACCCCGGCGGTCCGCCCATCGACCCACCGTCGGAAGACATGTCCCTGTGGCGGATGTTCAAGGCCTGGCCTCTCTCGGTCATCCTCTTGCATTTCGCGGCGCTGGGCATCATGTTTTGTTTTGCTCGCTGGCCAATCTTCGGCCGTCCGCGCGCGAAGCCGATCGAGGTCGCCACGGATTTCGGCGAGCACGTGGAAGCTGTCGGCAAGCTCTTGGCGCGAACGCGCGACAAGCGCTTCGCGCTCTCTCAGCTTCCAGCCGCGCGGGAACAACAACCATCAGGCACGAGAGCCCAAGCTGCGCTATGAATGACCAGCCGCGCGAAACGTCAGACCTCGTAGCGACAGAAACCGGCGGCCCGTCAGGCTCGAATCACCCTGAGCTGTCGGTGGCGCGCATCCAAACGGTGTTCGAGCGCATTCGCCGCGAGATCGCAAAAATCTATGTCGGCCAGGAGGAGCTCGTGCTGGGCACGCTCGTGGCCTTGTTCTCAAGCGGGCACGTGCTCATCGAAAGCGTTCCGGGGCTCGGCAAAACCCTGTTCGTGCGCGCGCTCGGCCGCGCGCTGGGTTGCCAATATGGCCGCATCCAATTCACGGCCGACCTGATGCCATCGGATATTACCGGGGCGCCCATATTCGACATGAAGCAGCAGGAGTTTCGCTTTCGGCCGGGCCCGGTCTTCACGCAGTTTCTGCTGGCCGATGAGATCAATCGTTCGCCCGCCAAAACTCATGCGGCGCTGCTCGAGATTATGCAGGAGTATCGCGTGACGGTTGAGCGCACCAGCCACAAGCTGGCGCGGCCTTTCTTGGTGCTCGCCACGCAAAATCCCATCGAGTCCGAGGGCACCTACAATCTGCCCGAAGCGCAGCTCGACCGTTTCATGTTCAAGATCCTGGCTGACTATCCGACGGCCCACGAAGAAGTCGAGATCCTGAAGCAGCATGGTGAGCAGTTGGACCTGGACGGCCGCCTGGAGGTCGTGACGCAGGTCACCTCGCCTGAAGAGATTTTGGACATCACGACCCAGTGCGGCCGAGTGCGCATCGAAGACCGGCTATTCGATTACATCAACTCCATCGTGCGGCTGACGCGAAGTTGGCCTCAATTTCATCTGGGCGCATCGCCTCGGGCAGGCATCGCCCTGGTGCAAGGCGCCCGCACGCTGGCCGCGTTTCGCGGCCGCGATTACGCGGTGCCCGACGACGTGGTCGACCTGGCTCTGCCCGCCTTGCGGCACCGGGTGATTTTGACCGCCGAGGCCGAAGTCGAAGGTCATGGCGTGGATAGCTTGCTACGGTCACTGATCCACAACGTCGAGGTCCCCCGGCTGTGAATGCTTGGGCGCTCGTTCTGCTGGTGCCGCTGGGTCTTCTCGGGCTCGCTTGGGCCAGGCAGATCTATCCCGCCCGCGGCCTGGTCGCCTGGGCGCTGCTGCCGGCGCTGTTGTCGCTGGGTCTTGTGGCCGGCGATTTCTACCTTCCCTGGCTGTTGGCCTTCGATGGCATTGTGGTGGCCTCGATGTTGGCCGACCTGGCCAGCTTGCCTTGGCGAAGTGCCCTGAGCTGTGAGCGCGAGTGTGCCCGCATTGCTTCGCTGCGTGCGCCGCACGCGGTTTCGCTGGCGATCGTGAACCATACGAAGCGCGCGCTTTCGGTGCGGGTGCGCGATGACGTGCCAGATGGTTGTCGCGCCACGCCCTCCGAGTTCGAACTGCGGCTTCACGCGCGCAGTCGCACGACCACCAGCTATGAGCTGCGGCCCGGCGGCCGTGGCGCCTTCCGTTTGGGAGCCATTCACGTTCGCGTGCGCAGCCGGCTGGGGCTGTGGCAGCGTTTTTTGTCCTACTCCGCGCCGCAGGAGCTGCACGTCTATCCGGATATGCGGCAGTTGCGCGAGTATGCCCTGCTCGCGCGCCACGACCGTATCAGCCTGTTGGGAATGCGCCGCACGCGGCGGATCGGCCAGGACAACGAGTTCGAGCGCCTGCGCGATTACACCCTGGATGACAACTACAAGCACATTGATTGGCGCAGCACCGCCCGCCGTGGCAAGCTCACGGTCAAGGATTTCCAAGCCAATCAAAGCCAGCGCGTCATTTTCCTGGTGGATTGCGGGCGGATGATGACGCTCGCCTGCCAGGGAATGACCCTGCTCGACCACGCCTTCAATTCCATGTTGATGATGAGCTACGTCGCGCTCGAGCGTGGGGATTCGGTGGGCATGTTGTGTTTTGCCGACCAGATCATGCGCTATCTGCCGCCGCGAGGCGGGATGCGGCAAATGAATCGGCTGCTGCATGGCTCGTTCGACCAGTTCGCCAGCATGGCCGAATCGCGCTACGACGAGGCGTTTGTCTATCTACAGGCCCACTCTCCCAAGCGGGCACTGGTGGTACTGCTGACGAATGTCATCGACGACGTGAATGCGCGGCAGGTCAAACGCCAGCTAGCCGTGCTCACCAAGCGCCACTTGCCCCTGGGAGTGCTGTTGCGCGATCACCGGGTATTTAATGCCGCCACCGTCGACCCGAGCGACGAAACCACGGTGTACCGCGCGGCCGCCGCGCACGAAATCATCTCCTGGCGATCGGGGGTGCTCGCCGACTTGGAGCGCTCGGGCGTCTTGTCACTCGACGTGTTTCCAGAGCAATTGACGGTGCCGCTCGTCAACCGGTACTTGGAGATCAAGGCGCGGCACTTACTGTGAAGCGACAGCTCCGATGCCCAACAAAAAGTGGATAGTCCGGCCCATGATCGCCGCTAATCGCCGCCGGCTGAGTCACAGGCATGCGGTCACCTTGATCGAGACGCTCGTCGCGATTGCCATCATCGCGATCTTGCTGGGCCTGTTGCTTCCCGCGCTTCACTACGCACGCGAGAGTTCGCGAAGCGCTACCTGCGCCAACAATCTCCGTCAAATCGAGTTCGCCTGGGACCAGGCGAGCATGGTTCGGAAAAAGTGGCCGCCGCACCCAGAAGGCACGATTGGTGGTTGGGCCATCCTGGTTTTGCCCTTCCTTGAGCAAACGGAACTCGCTGACGCGCTATCGGGCAATCCAATGTTCGATCCCAACACTGCGCCACAAGCTGCGCAAAAGAGGCCGTCGATCATGACCTGCCCTTCGGCTTTCGATGAGTCCAGCGATCCCAAAGCGATACCGGTGGCTCACTACGCCCCATCCAACATGGGAATGGCTGACGTCCCGACCGATTTCCGCGTTCCTTGGGCTCTTAGTCCCACCGTCAATAGGGGCCTGGCCAAGGCAAAAGGGCCGCATTGGGGCGGAGGCTACAACGTGACGTACCAAATCGACGAAAGCCGGTTTGGAGTCCATTTCGTCACTGGGAACTAGGCTGTCTGACAATTCAGATTCAGTCGCGCAGCACGGGCGTCGGCCAGCCATACGCCTTGGCAATGGCCTCGAGTGTCTTGCCAAAGATCGCCCCGCCAGAGTCGCTGTTGGTCATGATCACCATACCGCGTCCCGTGGCCGGATATCCGACCATCAGACAGCGAAAGCCCTCGTTTCCGCCGCCATGGTTGAATGAGCGGTCGTCACCTTCGCCTTGCACGCCCAGGCCCAGCGCGTAGCTTCCCTTCTGGACTGTGAGCATTTCCTTGGCGGTGGTCTGGCTCAGCAGCTTGCCCTGGCCCTGTGCGGCGCTCTTGGCAACCTCGATGACCACCTGGCACAGGTCCGTGGGCGTGGTCCACAATCCGGCCGCCGCCATTTCCGGATAAACGTGGTAGTTGCCCGCAACGAGGTCGCCGTTAGCCAGGTAGCCATACGCCGCGCGCGATGCCTGCTCTTTCGGCAGCGGCAGGTCGAACGTGCTTTCGTTCATTCCCAGCGGGTCGAGAACTTGCTCGCGCATGAACGCGGGAAACGGCTGGTGCGTGACCTCCGTCAGCAGCAATTGCACCACGGAATAACCGCCTCCCGAGTAGCTGTACATATAGCCGGGTTTGAGTTGCACCACGACAGCTGCGGTGTTGGCCGGCTTTTCACCCGCAAGAACCTGCAAGATGGTCGGCAGTGGCTTGCCGCGCTCATAGCCTGGAAAGCCATGCACCGATAGCCCCGCCGTGTGGCTGAGCAATTTGCGAAGTGTGATTGGGCGACCCTCGAGCAATGCGCTGGCCGGTACATGCCACGAGGCGAGCTTCTCGTTGACGTCGTCGTCCAAACTGAGCTTGCCGTCTTGAACCAACTTGAGCACCGCTAGCGCGGTAACCGGTTTGCTGATCGAGGCCGCCTGAAACAAGGTGTGCGGATCGACCGGGTCGTCGATTGCGGCGGCGCGTCGCCCGAACCCGGCGCTCCAATCCAACTGGTAATGGTTTACGACGGCAATGCTCACGCCCGGCACTTTGTGTTTTTCCATCAGCGGGGCGACGACCGATTCGATCTCCGCCACGCCAGGCGGGGCGCCCTGGACAGGGTAAGCGACCCAGGCAAGGCAAATCACACCGAGCGCCACAAACCAGAATTGTCGTGCAGTCATGATCGATAACCTCGAGTGCCAGAGTGCCTGCGGCCCTTGTGAAAACCTGGCTTGCTTGCTGGAAAGCCAGAATCGGGCCGAACCAGTTTACTTCGTTTCAGATCGGCCGCTATTGGCATTGTGAAGCGGCCGCCAGTCAAACCGGTCCAGCCATTGTCCCCCTGAGCGCGTACAATTCACAGCACTGCAAAACGATAGGTACGGGGGGAGCTCAAGCCGTGGCGGTAGCCTTGGCCGACGGCCTTTCTGATAAGCAGCTCGACGCGATTGAACGAGCGACCCGCGCGATCGGCGTCGAACTTTTTGCGCGCGCCAATGATGACCAGCCCACCGTGCTCGAGCGACGCTGGTGGGACGACCGCATCATGGCGTGGGCCATGCGCGACGAATCGGTGAAGGCGCAGATGTTCCGCTTCATCGACGTGCTGCCAATGCTCGATACGAGCGAGGCGGTGACCGAGCATCTGCATGAATACTTTGACGACGTGCGCCGCTACCTGCCTTCGGCGGCCCGCTTGGGTCTCTCGGTCGCCCGCCCGGGGACCATTGCCGGGCGGGCCCTGGCCATCGCCGCGCGCCGCAACGCCCTGGGCCACGCGCGGCGTTTCATTGCCGGCACGACTCAGAGCGAAGTGGTCGCGGCCGCCATGAACGAGCGCAAGCTCAAACGGGCTTTCACGCTCGACCTGTTGGGAGAAGCGGTGACCAGCGAAATCGAGGCCGACAACTACTTGCAGGCCTATATCGATCTGATCGAGTCGATCGCACCCATCGTCAATCGCTGGCCCGAAGTGCCGCAAATCGACCGGGCCGGCGGCGCCGAGCTTCCGCGGGTCAATGTCTCGATCAAGCTTTCGGCCCTCGACAGCCAGTTCGATCCGATCGACCAAGCTGGAACGACGCGCCGCGTGACGCGCCGCTTGCGCAATTTGCTGCGCGTGGCTCGCGCGCATCGCGCCTTCGTCAACATCGACATGGAGTCGTACAAGACCAAAGATCTGACGCTGGCAATTTTCAAACAGACGATGCTGGAGGATGAGTTTCGCGACACGAGCGACGTCGGCATCGTCATCCAGTGCTACTTGAAGGATTCGGCCGAAGACTTGCGCGGACTATGCTCCTGGGCAGCCGATCGCGAACGCGCGGTGTGGGTGCGGCTGGTCAAAGGAGCTTATTGGGACTATGAGACCGTCATGGCCCAGCAGTCCGGCTGGCCCGTGCCGGTTTTTCAAGAGAAGTGGCAGACCGACAATAACTTCGAAGAGCTCACGCGGATGGCGCTTGCGAATCATCGCCATCTGCGCACCGCGTTGGGCAGCCACAACCTGCGATCGCTCGCGCATGGAATTGCCGTATCGCGGGAGCTACGCGTTCCGCATGACCAGTTCGAGCTGCAAATGCTGTATGGCATGGGCGACGCGGCCAAGCAGGCCATCGTCGATGCCGGCTACCGCTTGCGGATCTACATGCCGTTCGGCCAGTTGATACCGGGCATGGCCTATCTGGTGCGGCGCTTGCTCGAAAACACGTCGAACGAGTCCTTCCTGCGCGCGAGCTTCGCCGAACACATTCCAGTCGAGAGGCTGATGATGAATCCACGTGAACACCGCCACGAAGCGCGGCCACCGCTTGCGCAGCATGACGGAAATACTCCGCGACCAATGACCGAAAGCAATCCAGCGTTTCGAAACGAGCCGCTGACCGATTTTTCTCGCGAAGACAACCGCCGCGCCATGCAGGACGCCATAGCCGAAGTGACGCGGCAGTTCGGCCGATCTTATCCGCTGGTCATCGATGGCCAGGAGATCGAGACCGCAAGCTGGCAAGACTCCCGTTGCCCGGCGCACAAGTCGCGATCCGTCGGCCGGGTGTCCATTGCCACAACCGAGCATGCGGATGCCGCGGTGCGCGCGGCCGGCGTTGCGCTCGAACCCTGGTGGCGCATGGGGGCCAAGGGGCGCGCGGAATATCTTCGCCAGGCCGCCGCCGTGATGCGGCGTCGACGATTTGAGCTGGCGGCCTGGCAGATCTTCGAGTGCGCCAAGCCGTGGCGCGAGGCTGACGGCGATGTCGCCGAGGCCATCGATTTTTGCGAGTTTTACGCGCTGGGCGCCGAGCGAATGGACGCCGCGCATGGCGTCGACGTGCCCGGAGAAGAAAACCGCTTTGCCTACGTGCCGCGCGGAGTGACGGCCGTCATCGCGCCGTGGAACTTTCCCTTGGCCATTTTGACCGGCATGACCGCGGCGGCGCTGGCCAGCGGCAACACGGTCGTCATGAAGCCCGCCGAGCAGTCGTCCGTGGTAGGCGCCAAGCTGATGGAAATCTTTCGCGAGGTGGGCTTGCCGCCTGGCGTGCTCAACTATGTGCCTGGTCCCGGCGAGATCGTGGGGGCGGCGCTCGTCGAGCACCCCGACGTGGCCACGATTGCCTTTACCGGCTCACGCGCCGTGGGGCTCGCCATCAACGCACGCGCCGCGGAGGTTTCCGCGTCCAAACGATTGCGGCACGTCAAGCATGTCATTGCCGAGATGGGCGGAAAGAACGCGATCATCATCGACGATGACGCCGATCTGGACGAGGCCGTTTTGGGGGTCGTGAAAAGTGCCTTCGGCTACCAGGGCCAGAAATGCTCGGCGTGCTCGCGGGTCATCGTGCTCGACTCGGTGAATTCAGTTTTCCTGGAGCGGCTCGTGGAAGCGACGCGCAGCCTGAAGATTGGGCCCGCCGAAGATCCGGCCACCGCGGTTTCGGCGGTCATCGACGAAGATTCGTTCCGTCGCATTCACAAGTACATCGACTTGGGGCGGCAGACCGGCACCGAGGTGCTCGCCATGGAAGTCGACGGGCTCGAGCGAGAAGGCTATTACATCGGGCCACACATCTTTGCCGATATCGCCCCCGACGACCGCCTGGCCCAAGAGGAGATTTTTGGGCCGGTGCTCGTGGTGCTGCGGGCGGCGAACCTGGACGAAGCCATCCGCATTTTCAACGACAGCGATTATGCGCTGACCGGCGGAATTTTCTCGCGCAGCCCCGAGCACCTGCGCCGCGCGCGACGCGAGCTGTTGGTGGGCAACCTGTATCTGAACCGCGGCATTACCGGCGCGCTGGTCAATCGTCAGCCGTTCGGCGGGTTCAAGATGTCGGGCATTGGCACGAAGGCTGGCGGCAGCGACTACTTGCTGCAATTCGTCGTGCCTCGTGCGATCACCGAAAACACGATGCGGCGCGGTTTCGCCGCCGCGTCGGCGGCCGACGAAGAGAACACGAGTGACGGCTAGCCCCGGGCCGAGCACGTCCAGCGCTCAGGCCAGGCTGAGCTCGCTCTCGGCGATCAGCGGATCGGCCAGCTCTTCGCGAAGCGTCATGAATCGGCGTTCGTTTTCCAAGAACGCATCGACCACGTCCGGGTCGAAATGCGTGCCGCGCGACTGCAGAATGATCGCCCGCGCGTTCTCGTGGCTGTAGGCCGCCTTGTAGACGCGCCGACACGTAAGCGCGTCGTAGACATCGGCCAGCGCGACGATGCGCCCGCACAGCGGGATTTCGTCCCCCTTCAAACCCAGCGGGTAGCCCGATCCGTCATACCACTCGTGGTGCGTGGCGGCGATTTCGCGCGCCATGCGCAGGTAGCAAGCGCTCGGAAATTCGTTGAGCGCCGCATCGAGCGTTTCGGCTCCATGCGTGGTGTGCCTTTTCATCAGCTCGAATTCATCTTGCGTCAGCGGCCCTGGCTTGAGCAGCACGTTGTCGGGCACGGCCACCTTGCCGATATCGTGCAGCGGGCTCGTCAGAAAAATGAGCCGCACGAACTCGGCGTTCACCTCGTCGCGGTACTTGGGCAGGCCGCTGAGTTGCTCGGCCAAGATGCGCGAGTAGGTGCGCACGCGTTCCAGGTGCGCGCCGGTGTCGGTGTCGCGAGACTCGGCCAGCTTGGCGAGTGTAAAGATCAATAGATCGCGCGTTTCGAGGCTCAGCAGCCGCTCGCCGGCGCGCACGCGGGCGATCAGTTCACTGGGCCGGAACGGCTTGGCAATGAAGTCGTCAGCCCCCGCCGACATGCCCTCGATGGTGTCGCTGGGATCATCGCGGACCGTGAGCATGATGATGTAGATGTACGTGGTGGCGGACGTCCCCCGAATGGCGCGGCACAGTTCGACCCCCGTCAGCCCTGGCATTTGCCAGTCGGTGATGACCATCTTGCAATCGGAGTGCTCGAGGAGGTCGAGCGCCTGCCGACCATCAAGGGCAGTCAAAACTGAATAGCCGAGGCGCGCCAACGTGCTGCGCACCAGCTCGATCGCGATGGGATTGTCGTCGACGACCAGGATCTGCATACAACGCGCTCGGGTGCCCCGCCCACTACTGTGCTCGAGCGGCACAATTTCAGCAGTCGAAGCGTCTGATCAACCGTGTTCGAAACCTTAGCTCTCACGCGGGTTGAGTCAAGCCGCCCGGGAAGTTGCGCTCGCAACTCGCGCCCCGCGTTAGAGTGAATCTGCCAGACGCAGCCGCGGGCGCGGGCGCTAGGATTGTTACAGCCGCGACGCATGCCTCGAGCCCCTATGCGCTTGCCGTATTTTTGCACTTAAGGCGGCCCCCCTTATTGAGTATAAAAAGACACTGATGTTACAGAATCGTAATAAAAATGCGAATTTTGGCTGCCGAAACTTGCATGTCCGCGCAAAAGGTTTGCCGCCGTCAACTGCGAGGGGTTATAGCTCTGCGTGCGTGCCGAGCAACAGAGAACACGAGGCGTGGTGCGAGAGTCATGGGCGTGCGAGTCAAAAGCGTATGGATAATTACACCGGCAAGTTCACCATCGTGTTGGTGGACGACCAGGAGCTGGTTCGGGCAGCGCTTGCGTTACTGATTCAAAGCTCGGCTGAGATGGAATTGGTCGCCACGGCTGGCGCACTCGACGAGGCGGTTCGCTACGCCGAGATGCTGCGGCCGCGGCTGATCTTGATGGACGTGCTGCCGGACCCCACGGTGTTCGAGGCCAGCCGGTCGCTCGTGCAGCGCTTGCCCGGCACCCGGCTGGTACTGCTCGACGAGGCTCCGCTGGATGCCAACATTCGCGAGTCGATCCGCGTGGGCGCGTCGGGCTATTTGACCAAGCAGCAACCGTTTGCGCAGATCGAAGCCGCGCTGCGGCTGGCCGCGCGGGGCGATCGCGTCTATACGCCAGAGGTTGCGCGGCGACTGATCTTTTCGGCCGACGGGGTGCGGCTGGCCAGCGACGCGCCTCGCGTGCTCGATCGGCTCACCCCGCGCGAGATGGACGTGCTTGTCAACCTGGCGCGCGGCAGTTCCGTCAAACAGTGCGCTGAATTGCTGGGCATCGGCGCCAGCACGGTCGGCAACCACAAGTCGCGGCTCATGAAGAAGCTGAATGTCCACAAAACGGTCGAGCTCGTGCACCTGGCGGTGCGTGAAGGCATCGTGCCCGGCCGGCCGGGGCCGCACGGATCCTCTTCTCCAAGAATATGAGCGGCGCGCGCCGGCAAAGGCTTCAGCCAACCAGCTCGCGCAGCGTCCGTGCGGTGTGGATGGCATGAGCCTCCGCGTCGTTGTTGAAGTAGGCGTACACACGCGCGCCATTTTCGGCGGCGTCGCGCATCCATTTCGCCCAGCTTCGAAGTTGCCGCTTCGTGTAACTGCCTGAGTATTTTCCCGACGCGCCGTGAAACCGCACGTAGCCGATGCGCCCGAACACGTGCCGCGGATGGTCGGGCAATAAATCGTGAATGCATAATCCGACCTTATGACGCTCGAGCACGGCGAACACTTCGGGGTCGAGCCATGACGCTTCGCGAAACTCGACCACGTGCGAGTACTTGCGCGGCAAGTGAGCGCAAAACTCGTCGAGCCGCGCCACGTTCTTCGTCCAGCGCGGCGGCAACTGATACAGCACCGGGCCCAAGTGTTTTCCGAGCCGGCCGACCCGATCGAAGAACCGCTCGAGCGGTTCCTCGGGCCGAGTCAGCTTGAGATTGTGGGTCAGAAAGCGATTGCACTTGGCCGCGAAGGCGAACCCTCGCGGGGTCTGCGCCTTGAGCGCTTCAAAGGCCTCTGGCCGCCCGAGCCGATAGAAGGTGTTGTTGATTTCAACTGTGTCGAAGTGCTCGCAGTAGTACTCGAACCATTTTTTTTGCGGCAACCTGGCGGGATAAAACCGCTCGCGCCAGTGCGGATAAATCCAGCCCGATGTGCCGATCCGAATCGCGCCTTGCATGCGGAAATTGTTCGAGGCCGGTTTCGCGGTGACAAGCAAAGCGCGGCTCGCCACTTCGTGTATCCAGCACCAGCCGCGCCGGCGCGAACATATTCTCGGCCACGCGCGGTGAGTACAATTATTCGCGTTTAAAGGGGGGCATGGCATCTCGCGGGGAGGCGGTATCGGGCATGGCTGGCTTAAGCACCTATCGCCGCAAACGTGACTTCAAAACCACGCCCGAGCCCAAGGGGGGAGTCCGCAAGAAAAAAGGCTGGATGTATGTCATCCAAAAGCACGCGGCCAGCCACCTGCATTACGATTTTCGCCTGGAACTAGATGGCGTGCTCAAGAGCTGGGCGGTCCCCAAGGGCCCCAGCCTCGACCCCAGCGTCAAACGCCTGGCCATGCACGTCGAAGATCATCCCATCGAGTACGGCTCGTTCGAGGGCACGATTCCCGAGGGTGAATACGGCGGCGGCACCGTGATGTTGTGGGATCGCGGTACCTGGGAACAAGAAGACGCCGCGGCCGGCTATCGCTCCGGAAAATTGCATTTCACCTTGCACGGCGAAAAGCTGCGTGGCGAGTGGGTGCTCGTGCGCCGCGGCGGCCAGCAACAGTCGGGCAAGGAAATTTGGCTTTTGTTCAAGGTGCGCGATGCGGAAGCGCGCCCCAATGGTCCCGACATCCTGGAGAGCGAACCCTTAAGCGTGAAGACCGGCCGCGACATGGACGCCATTGCGGCTGGCAAGCGCGTGTGGAGATCCAATCGCAAGGCTGCTCCCAAGCGTGCCAGCGAAGATACTCAAATTCGCAAGACCGAAGCCAATCGTCGGCAAGCGCGCCAGTCGTTGCGCGGCCTGTTGAAAGCCTTGCCAAAATCGGCCGACGCAGCGCTGCCGCGCAAGATCGAGCCCCAGCTCGCGACGCTCGTCAAAGAAGCGCCTGAAGGCTCCGACTGGTTCAGCGAGATCAAGTTCGACGGCTATCGGATGATCTGCCGCATCGACAAGCGCGACGTGAAGCTGTCGAGCCGCAACCAACTGGACTGGACGAGCCGTCTCGAGCCGGTCGTCAAGGCCGTGCGCGGACTGGGTGTCGAAAGTGCCATCCTCGACGGCGAAGTCGTCGTGCAGCAACCAGACGGCGTGACGAGCTTTCAGGCCCTGCAAAATGCATTTAGCGAAGGCCGCCAGGGCGAACTGATCTATTACGTGTTCGACTTGCTGTACCTGAATGGCAAGAGCCTCTTCAAGCTGCCGCTGGAAGAGCGAAAGCGGCTGCTCGCCAGCCTGCTCGGCGGGTCCAGCGGAATCCTCCGCTACAGCGAGCACGTCGAAGGCAACGCCGCCGCCTTTTTCCGCCAGGCCTGCAAACATAAGCTCGAGGGCATCATCTGCAAGCGCCGCGATCGCTCCTATCGCGCCGGCCGCAGCACCGACTGGCTCAAGGTAAAGTGCTCGCACCGCGAGGAGTTCGTGATCGGCGGATTCACGCCCCCCGAGGGCGCCCGCCGCGGCTTCGGCGCCGTTTTGGTCGGCTATTACGACCGGCAACATCGCTTGCAATATGCGGGCCGGGTGGGCACGGGCTACAGCGATCGGTTGCTCGTCGAGCTCTCCCGCCGTCTGAAGAGCATGGAGCAGGAAGAGTCGCCGTTTGCAAATCTCAAGGGGCGAACCGGCCAGGCGCGCGGAGTGCACTGGGTGAAGCCGGAACTTGTGGCCCAAGTCGAATTCAGCGAGTGGACGCGCGACAACAGCTTGCGGCATCCCTCCTTTCAAGGCTTGCGAGAAGACAAGGCCGCCAAAGAAGTCGTGCTCGAACGGGCTGTCGACGTCGAGCAGGTCCCGCACGCAACCAATTCGTCGAACGGCAAAAAAGCGAGCGGCAGGAAGAGCGCGACACGAAAGTCCACGACCATGAAAGCTGGCAAGAAGGCGGCGGCCAATGATTCACAAATCCTTGAATTCCTTGCCGGCGTCTCGCTGCCTGCGGGCGTGCGGCTGACGCATCCCGACAAGGTCATCTTCCCCGACGCCGGGCTGACTAAGGCGCATCTGGCCGGTTACTACAGCACGGTCGCCGATTGGATTTTGCCGCAACTGGTGGGCCGCCCGCTGGTGCTCGTGCGCTGCCCGGAAGGCGCCGGGGCCGAGTGCTTTTATCAAAAGCACGCGCGCGTGGGAACGCCCGAAGTCCTCAGGCGCGTGCGTATCGTCGAGAAGAACAAGACGCTCGATTATGTTTCGGTCGATAATCTCGAGGCACTGCTCTCGCTCGTGCAGATGAATGCGCTCGAGATTCACGTGTGGGGAGCGCGCAACGACAATATCGAACTCCCCGACCGGCTGGTGTTCGATCTCGATCCCGATCCGAGCGTCGCCTGGCCGCGCGTCGTGGAGAGCGCACAACAAATGCGCGCGTTCTTCGAAGACCTTGGGCTGAAGACGTTCCTCAAGACCAGCGGCGGCAAGGGGCTGCACATCATGGTGCCCGTCGAGCGGCGGCTGGATTGGGACGAAACCAAGGAGGCCTGCCAGCAAATCGCCGCGGCAATCGTGCGCGCCGACCCGGCCCGCTACACGGCGAACATGTCCAAGGCGGCGCGCACCAACAAGATCTATGTCGATTTCTTGCGCAACGCGCGCGGCGCAACCTCGGTCGCCGCTTACTCGACGCGGGCGCGCGGCGCCGCGCCGGTATCCATGCCCATCACTTGGGAAGAGCTCCCCGACATTGAGGGGCCCGATCGGTTCACGCTGGCGCGGGCGGTCGAGCGGCTGGCGAAATTGAAAAAAGATCCTTGGAAAGACATCGGGAAGATCCGGCAATCGATTTCCAAGACGGTGCTCAAGCGGCTGGGGCAGTAGGCTGCTACACTGAGCTGGTCCGCTCTAAAAGGATTGATCTTGAGCCACCGCGTTTTCATACTCTCGCCCGCACGATGTTCCGGCAAGCGCGCGGATTTGATTTACAACGATCAGGCGCGCTTCGAGCTGGCGACGCGGATCCGCCACAGCGAGGGTGTGCCTCTGGGGGAAGTCTTCAGCTTTCTGAGCGGATTGTACTTCCGCGGAAAGCTGGCCTATGCCCTGCGTTTTGGGCGTCCGCCGCGCGGCGTGCCCCGGGCGCTGGTCATCGCGCCAGGCCGTGGATTGGTGGATGCCGACGAGCGCGTCACGATTTCCGACCTGCGCGAGATGGCAACCGTGCCGGTCGATTTGCGGGAGCCCAGATACCTCGACCCGCTTGCACGTGACTCGCGAGCGCTGGCCAGGCAGCTTGGCCCGGCGGCCCACGTCGTGCTCTTGGGCAGCATCGCGACCGGCAAATACTGCGATCCGCTCTCGAGCGCATTTGACGAGCGGTTGCGTTTTCCGGCCGAGTTTGCCGGGCGCGGAGACATGAGCCGCGGGGGACTCATGTTGCGATGCGTCGACGAAATGCGCGAGCTCGACTACGTGTGCTTGGGCGAAGGGCCACGTCGCGGCGCCCGGCCGCCCAAGCTCCCGGCGCGACGCAAAGCCGACGCATTTTAGGCCGGTCCGGCCAGCGTGCGTTCGATCGGCACGTCAAACAGCCGCGGTCCGCCGCCATGGGCGAGCGAGGCCTGTACCTTTTTCGCCAGATCGGCTGGCTCGGTGACGCGCTCGGCCGCGACGCCCAGCGCCTGCGCGAGCGCGACCATGTTGATTTCCGGCTGCTGCAGATCCATCCCCACGAACTGACCGGCGCGAGCTGCCGGCAAGCCCAACCCTGCGGCCCCCGCTTTGAGGATTTGAT
>DATJEN010000196.1:0-9925 GCA_035496575.1 Pirellulales bacterium | reverse complement strand
AATTCCTATCGTCCTGTTCGCAAACTTCGTAGCTGCAATGTCGCTGGCAACGATGACTCAGGCCGCCGACCTATATGCCTCGTATATCTGGGAAAACACTGTCCACCGATTCGGCGCAGATGGAGCCGACCTGGGCACGTTCGCCAGCGCGGGACTGTCATGGCCAACGGGCCTTGCCTTTACCTCAAGCGGAAACTTGTTGGTCGCGAACCAAATGTCCAACTACATCCACCAGTTCAGCCCGACGGGGGCTGACCTTGGCGTGTTCAACCAGACCTTCGTGTCCACACCACTAGACCTGGCCATCGACTCAAGCGATTACTTGTTCGCCTCAAGCTTCTTCGGGAACCTTTACAAGTTGGCTCCCAACGGGGCCGTCCTGGGCACGTTCACCGCCCCGTGGGCGGTGAATTGGAGCATAGCCGTCAACCCAAGCGGCAACGTATTCGTCGCGACTTACCCTAATGCCACCACTAACACTATCCAGGAATTCGGTCCAAATGGGGCCGACCTGGGTGCGTTCGTCAGCTTCGGGGGGGGCCCGAAAATTCAAGACCTTGCCTTCAACTCAAGCGGTAACTTGTTCGTCTCCTTATCGGATAACACCATCCACCAGTTTGGCCCGACAGGAGCCGACCTGGGTACGTTTGCCAGCGCGGGCCCGTTCACTCCTAAAGCCCTTGCATTCGACGCTAGCGACAACCTGTACGTCGTATACGCCTCAATCTTCGAGAACACCATTCACAAATTCGGGCCCACGGGGACTGACCTTGGCACATTCGCCAACCCAGGGGCGCACATCGTCCAATATCTCACCTTTAGTAGAGTGCCCGAGCCATCGACCTTCGCGCTTGCGACGCTGTGTCTGATTGGTCTCGCCGCGTGTGTATGGCGACGGAAGCGCTAAGCAATCGCTCACCAGCCATCGCAAACCCAAAATGTTTTTCCTAGTGTAACGTGATGAAGTCTAAATCAATTCTTATCGTCCTGTTCGCAAACTTAGTCGCCGCGATGGCGCTGGCGACGACGACTCAGGCCGCCGACCTCTACGTCTCCAATTTCGGTGATTCCACCATCCACCGATTCGGCGCAGATGGCACCGACCTAGGCACGTTCGCCAGCGCGGGAGTGGCATGGCCACAGGGCATTGCCTTCAACTCCAGCGGAAATTTGTTCGTCGCGAACCTTCTCACTGCCAGCATCCACGAGTTCGGTCCAAACGGGGCTGACCTGGGCGTGTTCGGGGGGTTCGTGCCCGGTCCCATAGGCCTTGCCTTCAATTCAAGCGGTAACTTGTTCGTCACTAACTTTACTAATAACGCCATCCAGGAGTTCGGTCAGACCGGGGCCGACCTAGGCACGTTCGCCAGCATACCCGGGGCGACACGCAATTTTGGCCTGGCCTTCGACTCAAGCGGTAACTTGTTCGTCGCCTCCGACAATAACACCATCCACGAGTTCGGCCCGACAGGAGCCGACCTGGGCACGTTCGCGAGCGCGTCAGCCCCTTTTGTTCTTGCCTTCAACTCAAGTGGTAATTTGTTTGTCTCCTGCGACGGGAATAACACCATCCACCAGTTCGGCCCGACAGGAGCCGACTTGGGTACGTTCGCCAGCACGGGTTTCAATAGCCCGGGTGGCCTCGCCTTCGACGCGGACGGCAACCTGTATGTGGGATATAGCTTCAACACCATCCACAAGTTCGGCCCGACGGGGGCTGACCTTGGCACGTTCGCCAGCACAGGGCAGAACAACCCTGCCTTCATCGCATTTGCTCCGGTGCCCGAACCATCGACCTTCGCGCTTGCGACGCTGGGTCTGATTGGTCTTGCCGCTTGTGCGTGGCGACGGAAGCGCTAAGCAATCGCTCACCGGGGCAAACGCTCCCACGCTCGCGAACCTTTTATCGCGAGTGCATGGGTTCGGCGTAAGCTCCTTGGCGGCGCGGTATCATGAATGTCTGAGTAAACCGCGAATCCGAATAGCGCGAGTCAGCATGCCATCAGGTTCTTCCGACGGCCGCACGATCACGACTTGCCCGCACTGTGGGAACAAGCTGCGCGTTTGGCTCGACCAGTCGGACGCTGAGCTGGTGTGCCCGAAGTGTGCCAAGCCGTTTGGAGTCCCCAACACAAAACAAAAAGGCATCCAAGGGGGATCTTCGGCTTCCGCGCCTGTGAACGAAGACGAGATGTACGAGCCGGAGATCCAGCTACGAAAGACGACCGTCGTGCCTGAGGAGCAGATGTCCGATATCGGCCCCAAAGCGGGGCTCAAGTGGCAGGAAGTCAATTGGGATGCGCAGTCGGCCAAACCCCAGCCGCCGCCGCAGCCCGATTATTTGGAAGCCGCCAAACGCCAGGGCCTGCTGCGCGAGCGACCGGTGTTGTACCGCCCGCGCTCGACATTTTTTTCGGACGTGTTTGACGCGCCGTGGCGGGGCGCCAATCTGGCGCGGTGGGCGGCTGTGTCGTTTGGGATGAGCACGACTGGCGTTTTGTTTGTCGAGGCGGCCAACAACCTGGGCTTGTTCACGAAAGTTTCTGGAACGGCAATGATGGGCTTGCCGCTGCTTTTGCCCACGATCGTGCTTGGCATCGTGACCGGCTCGATGGCGGCGGCCAGCTTCATCGCCCTATTGCAAGACACGGCCGACGGCCAGCGCGACGCCCAGGATTCAACTCTGGCCAACTGGGTCGAGTGGCTGTTCCTGTTTCTTGGCATGCTTTGCTTGGCCTGCGCCGCGGCTGCGGTTGGCTTCCCGTTTACTTTCATCGAAGGCGTGGGCTGGAACGCCTATTTAGTAGCCGGGCTGCTGTTGTTCCCGGTGTTCCTGCTCTCTGGACTCGAACACGACCTGCTCATCGTGCCGTACTCGCCGGTGGTCTTGAAGGCGCTCCTTCGATCGTGGGATGCATGCCTGGCGTTTTATTTTCTGAGCACCGCCACCTTGGCGCTGTGGGCCGTGCCGTTCGTGATGAGCGTGCGCCACTATCCGTTCACGACGGCCTTTCTCTCGGGTCCGGTGCTCGCGGCGGTGCTCTTCATTTATGCGCGGCTGCTGGGCCGGCTGGCGTGGCACGCTTCGGGCAAGCCCTTGGCCGAGATCGAGCCGCCACAAAAGCCGGCGAGCGCACCGGCTTCCCAATCGGGCGCGGTGAAACCAAAGTCGCGTGGCAAACGGCGGCGACTTGAATTTCCGGATGAGGCGGCGCTCGAGCATCTGCACGTCGAAGGCGCGGACGGCAACCCCTAGCCGCTACGCGCGAGCCACGGCCGCCAGGAGCTCGAGCATGGCGGCGCGCAGCCGAGCTTCGGCCTCCACGTCCAGGAAGCTCGAGCGGGCACGCCAAGTTTCATATCCGCCAAGTGCGTGGTGTTCGGCGGTCGGCAAGTAGCCGCAGTAATCGTTTGCCAGCTCGACAACGAAGGTCGGCTTGAGCGGACTGTTTGCCTTGATGGCCAGGCCCGTCTCGACAAACGTCTCGCAAGGCGAGGTGACGATGCCAAGCTCGCCGATGCGCAGCGCTTGCACGAGCGTTTCGACCAGCGGCGGATATTCGTTGAGCAGCACCGTCTCGCGCGCGTAGATCTGCGCGACCTCGGTTAGCTGGCCGGGCGCAGCCTGTGACAACAGGTATCTCGCCTTGGCGACTTCTTCTGGCGGCGTTCGCCGGCGCGCCAAACGCAACGAAGTTTGCCGCATGTCGATGATGGCGCGATCGTGGTGCTCGATCGAGCGGACGACGCGGGCAACTTCGCTGGCGGCCAGGTCGCCGACCATGTTGATTTGAAGATAAGGTGGGCGTGCCTCGCCGCGCTCGCGGAAATTGACGTTGTTGATGTTGCCGCTCGTGCCGTTGGACATGATGGCCACAAAGGGCGGGTCCAATCGCTCGGCATTGAGCTTCGCGCCCAGCGATCGGGCGAAGGCGCCGAAGTAATCCGCCGAAACATCGCCCGCGCCCGTCCCGCCCACGTAGTGCAGCGAGTAGTTGGCCAACACGGCCAGCGGCGATCCATCGCCGCGTTGGATCGAGAGGATGCCAATCTGCGGATCGGTTGGACCGGCGGGATCGATGAGATCGGGACTGGCGACGGGTGGATTCATCTTGACCCGGTCAGGCCGGCCGAAGGGATCGACGAGCGAGACGGTTTCGCGCATCCGCCAACGCCGGTTGAAGACTTGCGAGGCGAGCTCGCCGGTCCCCCAACCGACGCGCGCCGGGGCGAGATTGTGTGCAGCGCGGCGAATGGCGTCCGAGATTCGCGTAATCAGAAACTCGATATACGCCGCATCCGGCTCGCTTTGAAACACTCCAGCGGCGGTCGGCGCGGTATGCGTGTGCGTCGCCGAAACCAGAATGTGATCGAGCGGGATGCCCGTGTGCGTGTGGGCCAGTTGCTTGGCCCGATCGAGAATCCCGCGCGGCAGCATGCAACTGTCGCAGACCACGATGGCAATTTGCGTAGAACCACTCTTCAGCACGATGGCGCGGGCATGCAGCTCGTCGTGAATGTACGTGGCCTTGCGGTCTTGCATGCCACCGTTCAACGACACGCCTAGTGGCGGCGAAATGTTGCTGGTGGCGGCGCCCGCCAGAAGGAGTTCGGGTTCCAAGTGAGTCCTCGCAATCGTGGCGTGAGCTACCGGCGCGCTAGCCGATGATGACCTTGGGATGCAGCTTCGGGTTGGGTTCCGCTTTTCGGATCAAGTCGCGCACGCGCCATGGCACGTTGCCTTCGCCGAACAAGAAAAATCCGACGCTGGCGGCGAGCTGATTCTCGTCAGACCAGCCGAAATGGATTTCCGGCGGCTTGCCAACCCGCGACAACTCGAGCGCGATCGTGGCAATCGCGTGCGCGATCGACGCGCAGCGGATCACGCTCACGACAAACCGCTCGCCCTCCTGGCGAATTTCCATGAGGGGGCTGTGCTGGAATTCACTCGGATCGCCGAGCTCGGCCTCGATGAACACAATCGGCACGTCGTCCGATAAACGGTGCCGGCGGCGGATGCTGGCTTCCTTTTCGTTGAGCCCTCGCCGGCCCGGCCGATGCGGCACCAGCACCGGGAACTCCAGATGTTTCAGGCTATCCCACAAAAATCGCGAATGAATGTCGGCGAATTCAAAGGCTTTGAACCGCAATTCCGTGCTGCGCTTGACGCGCGACCCGAACGAGCCAATCACGATCGCAATAATGAACCAGCTCGCGATCTTCAAACCGTCGGGCCGTTCGATCATGTTCGCGCCGGCCGTGAAAAAGAACACGGCGGTAATCAATACATAGCGCCACGGCACGCGCACGATCCACAGCCCGCGGCCGCGACGCCAGAAATCGATGACCGTGGCGACGCATGCGCTCGAAATGAGCACCAACACGCCGGTGGCGTAAGCCCCGCCTTGCGCTTGCACGTCGGCATTGAAGACCCAAGTCACGAGCAGGTTGATGCCGGTGAACAGAATCACCAGCGGCCGCACCGCTTTCGACCACTCAGGCGCCATGCCGTAGCGCGGCAGATACTGCGGCACCAGGTTCAACAAGCCGGCCATGGCGCTCAAGCCCGCGAAGCTCAAGATGATGATCGTGCACACGTCGTAGATCGTGCCAAACGTCTCGCCAAAAAACGGGTTTACCAGGATGGGCCCCTCACCGTGCGCAAGATAAGCCAGCGCGCGATCGGCGGCCGGACCGGGCTTGCGCAACGCGTCGGGCGGAATCAAAGTCGAGGTGATGAGCGCTGAGCCGAGCAGAAACACGCACATCGTGATGGCCGCCAGGGCCAGCAGCTTGCGCGTATTGCGTATGCGGCCGACGGGACGGTCGACCGGGTCGTCGAACTCGCCCTTGATGAGCGGCATCACGGCCACGCCGGTCTCGAACCCGCTCAAGCCCAGCGCCAATTTTGGGAAAAGCAGCACGCTGAGGATCACGATCGTCCACCCATCGTGTCCTTCGAGCGGCGGCTTCTCAATGTGCCAGGCGCCCGTCCATAGCTGGTTCCACCAGGCCTGCACGTGTTCAGGATGTGCCGCGAGATAGGCCAGCCCGCTGCCCACCACGATCAGGTTCAACAGCAGATAACTGGCGACGATCACGACGGCCAGGCCGATCACTTCCTTCACGCCGCGCAAAAACGTCGCCCCCAGCAAAATGAGCAACAGCATCGTGAGCGCGATCCGCTGGTGATCCTTGCTCAATGCGTGAACGAACGCGGGCGCATGTTCCCAAAACGGGTTCTCGATGACGTGTACGGCCGCGTCGGCGGTCGAGAGCGTTTTGGTGATTACATAATCGGTGGCGGCGAAACCCAGTAGCGCGAGCACGATGACTTTGCCGGTCCAGCCGTGCACGAGCCGCTCCAGCACGGCGATCGATCCTTGCCCGTTGGGAGAGCACTCGGCCACGTGCGCGTAAACCGGCAGCGCGCCAAACAGTGTCACCAGCACCAGCACCACCGTGGCCAAGGGCGCCAGCAGTCCCGCGGCCTCGAACGCGATCGAAGGCTGATAGCCCAGCGTGCTGAAGTAATCGACCCCGGTCAGGCACATGACCCACAGCCAAAACGTGCGATGCTGCGGGACTTCAGCCCGCGGAGGTTGTGCGTTCTGACTGACGCGCGCGGCGGGCAGTTGCGTGCCCGACGGACTGTCGGTTGGACCGGTCGATGTGGGAGCCTGTGGAGGTTTAGCTGGATCAGGATGCATGAGGCGCGGCTTGCTTGCTCCCGACCGAAATTAGCGCATGCGGGTTGGCAGGATGACCATCGGGACGCCGTCCCACTGCAGCCGTCGCTGCAAAGAGTAGGCCGTTTCGTTGTGCAGCCAGCGTTGGTACCAGGTGTCCTTCTGAAACACCAGTTGGCCCGCGAAGAACGTGGTCCGCGGAAAGGCCTTACGCACGGTGATGCACAAGTTCTCCAACTCGTCCACCGGATCGGTCCCGATGGACATGAACCCCACCGCTGGCAATCCCAAGCGGCGCGCGTGCAGCACGTATCGGTCGAGCGACGCCGCGGTGTGCTTACGCAAGTCGTCCACCGCGTCGCTGCCTTTGAAATTGCCGGAATCGACCACGCCCACCGACAGAAAAATCACGCCTTCGAACTTGCCAGGGCCAAACCGCATGGCGTTGAGAAACGTGTGAACCCCGAGACCGGAGTATCCACCAACCAACACGGCGGCGACGGGCTTTTTGGGATCGGGCTCTCCGACCTTTATTTCTGTATTCGGCTCTATGGTGTCGAGCAACGTTTCCAAACGCCGCAGGCGCCGCACCACGCCATCATAGTAGCGGCGGATGGCCATGCACAGCACGACACACAGGCCGGTGACGAACAGCGTGCGCCAGCCGCCCAGCGTGAACTTTTCGAGGATGGTGATGGTCAAGATCGACAGGCACATCACCGCGCCGAAGGCGAACAGGGCCAATCGGCGCCGCCACAGCGGATTGGTTCCGCGCACCTGGTACCAATGCAAACACATGCCCAGCATCGAAAGTGAAAACGTGACAAACACGTTGATGGCATACATGGTGACCAGCGCCGTGACTTCGCCCTCGGTGACCCACAGCGCGGCGAGCCCGGCGAAGCCCATCACGAGCACCCCGTTGTGGGCCGCCAGGCGTTCCGACAAATTGGCGAACCAGTGTGGCACCCAAGAGTCGCGCGCCATGCTGGCCAAGACGCGCGGACCATCGATGAAACCGGCTTGCGCCGCCACGAATAGCAGCGCGCCTTCCGAAAGGATGGTGACGAACACGAATCCGGTAGCCAACCAAACGGGCAAGCCAAGGTCGGCCAGCTCGGCGGCGAAACCCTCGGCCAGCAACTGGTTCATCGTCGCGTCGGGGTGCGGGCGAACGTTGAGCAACAGATAGCCGACCATCAACCCGCCGGCCGTGATCGCCAAAGAAACGGCCATGTACACCATGGTCCGCTTGCCCGTCGCGACGCGCGGCTCGCGCATCACGCTCATGCTGTTGGAGACGGCCTCGATGCCGGTGTACGTACCGCCGCCTAATGAATAAGCGCGTAGCAGCAAGAGGGTCATCCCCCACAGGCCAAAGCCCTCCAGCTTCATGCCGCCTTCGAAACCCTCGCGAATGTGCTCGGCGGTAACACCCACCTGACCCAAGTTCAAAAAGAACGTGCCAAAAATCAAGATCGCGTGGGTGATCAAGAACAGCGCAAAGATTGGCAGCAACACCATGATCGATTCGCGCAGCCCGCGCAGATTGAGCACGATCAAAACGCCAATCACGGCAAACTCGACCAGCAGCTTCGACTCGTGATGGGCGAGGCCGGCGAAGTGAAACTGCGGGCCCAGTAGTCCGAAAATGGCATCGCCCGCCGCCGCGCACGAGGTCGTGATCGTGAGGGCATAATCGACCAACAGCGCGCAGCCGGAGATCACGCCGATTCGCGGACCCAGCAGCTTGGATGCCACCAGGTAGCCGCCGCCGCCGGACGGAAACTCTTCGATGATGTGGCTGTAGCAAGCCGAGATCACGAACACCGTCAGAGCGGTCGCGATGGCCAGCAGAATCGCCAGATAGGCATGGTCGCCGAACTCGGAGTTGACCAGCGTCGCAAAGGCCTCCGGGGGACCATACGCGGATGAGGAGAGCCCATCCGCGCCCAAACCGACCCACGCGAACAGTGCCGCCAGTGACAGGGCGTGATAAATCGAGCGGTCCGAAAGATCGCGCGGCTTGCCAACCAGGACCGTTTTGACGCGGTCGCCGATCGAGGCGCCCTGATCCGGCGCGACGTCGTCCGGAATGATGCCCGTTTGTTCAACCGCGTCCGGCGATACCCCAAGAGGCGCTGCGCTTGGAGTCGAAGGCGGGGGACCGGGATTTGACGGAGAATCGGTCGCGGGTTGCTCGACCGGTTCGTGGCTGGATTCCATACCTGAATGGCGCCGCCTGACCGGTGGCCTTCCGATAGGAAAGCCCACCCGGATCGCGCGAGGCCATCCCCGACGACTTCTGCGGAGGGAGTCGATCCTTGACCTGCGCCCGGCGGACGTACCACCCGCGAGCAAACCTCAGCAGACTTATCTCAAACAGCGATTATGGTAGGTTCGCCGCGACTGGGGTGTCAAACGTGACGCTCGAAGCGGGGGGAAATGCCATGTCGTCGTACCACTTGCATCTTGCGCAAAGTGTGATGCAGCGTGACTTTGACTGGGCCCAGCAGAATCGCCAAAGCTTGTAACCACTCGGCCGTGGCGATTATTCTGAATCGCAATTGGCACCTTCCATTCGAACGCGAGCCCTCTCATGAGTCACACGTATTCGCGCCGTGCGTTTCTGGGGCACTCCGGCGCGGCGCTCACCGCCGCCTCGTGGTTGGCAATGCCGCGAACGGCTCGCGCGGGCAAGGACGCCAACGAAACGGTCGAGGTCGCCGTCATCGGCGTCAACGGGCGCGGGTCGGCGCTGGCCGAAAGTTTTGCCACGCTCGAGGGATCGCGCGTCGCTGCCCTGTGCGACGTCGACAGCCGGGCCCTGAACCGGGCGGCCGAGTCGATCGCGAAACGTCAAAGCTCGCCGCCCGCCAAGGTGGCTGACCTGCGCCGCGTGTTCGACGATCCTGCGATTGATGCCGTCGTGATCGCCGCGCCCGATCATTGGCACGCGCCCGCCACGATCATGGCCTGCGCGGCCGGCAAGCATGTGTATGTCGAGAAACCCGCCAGCCACAATCCGCGCGAGGGCGAGTTGATGGTGGCGGCCGCGCGCAAACACGATCGTGTGGTCCAGCTTGGCACGCAGCGGCGCAGCATGCCCGGCATCGTGGAAGCCATCGACCGGCTGCGCGCTGGCGAAATCGGCAAGGTGCTATTTTCGCGCGGCTGGTACAACGCCGACCGCAAGCCCATCGGCCACGGCAAGCCGGCCCCGGTGCCCGCGGAGC
>DATJEN010000195.1:0-67323 GCA_035496575.1 Pirellulales bacterium | reverse complement strand
TGGCCGTGAGAATCTCCCCCCGCGTGAGGACGTTCCGCCCGGGTCCCGTGCAGAACGAACGGACTGGAACGCTTCGCCGTCCCTGTGGGCCGGCGACATGGCACGTAGCCTCGTAGACGATCAGGGCCGGAATTGAATCGGCCGCGGGCGACGAATTGCAAAGGTTTCCGCCGATGCTGGCGCGGCTTTGAATCTGCCAGCCACCGATGATGTTGGCCGCCTCGGCCAACGCCGGATAGGAGCTGCTGAGCCGCTTGTTACCGTAAATGCGGGAGCATGGCACTCCGGCCCCCAGCCGCAGCCCGCCAGAGGCGGTCCACTCGATGGCCATCAACTCGGGGATCTTCTTGATATCCACGACGAGGTCGGCTTCCCGCAAGCCCTCGCGCAGTTGCACGATCAAGTCGGTGCCGCCAGTGAGCACGCGGGCGCGTTGGCCACCGGCGGCGAGCAAGCTGACAGCTTCATCGACCGTAGTGGCCGTTTGATACTGAAAATCCTTCACGTCGCCGCTCCCCGCGCATAAACGAGCAGTTACCTGGAACGGTCCAATATGCAGGTCGCCTGAAGCTGCTGTCAAGCGAACGGGCGCCGGCGTCAGCGAAGCGAGGCAAAGCGGTGCACCCCAATTGGTCGGCGCGCTACTTTTCGGCTTGCGCGAGCGGGCTTGCACGGCGGACATGAACCGTCACCGGCCGCGAACACTGGTTGCCGGCTTGGTTTTCAATCGCGAAGCAAAGACGCGATGTCTCAGGCACCCAGCTATCGGCCGTAATGAAGATTTGCCGTTCGTTTTCTCCCTTCGGCATCAGCACTCCGTTGAGCCCAATGTTGTCGACGATGACGCCGTGAGGCAGGTTCTCGACCTCGAAGGTGATCAGATCGTCGTGGCCATTGCGTTCGACGATCAGCTTGGCCGGCACAGTCGTGCCCGGCGCGACAACGATGTCTGCTGGCTCCAATCGCACAAACAGTTTGGGCTTTGGCCCCAGCTTGAATTGCTTGAGCCCATCGACGTTCTTCGTAACTTCGCGACCCTCGACCATGGCGGTCGCGCGAATGGCCACGCCCTTGAGTGCCTCGGCGCTCGGCTCTTTGGCGTCGGGCGCAGCAAACAAGACACCCTCGGCGTCGCGGTGGCCGGCTTGAATCACAAGCGGGCTCGAGCAACTGAACCCCTCCGGCAGCCCGCTAATATCGACGTGCACCTCGGCCTCGAACCCATCCTTGCGATCGACGGCCACCGAAAAACGCTTGCCGCTGCCGACATCCACGGTGGGATTGTCGCCGCGCACGTGGACTTTAAAGCCGGGCTGCGGAGGCCGCACGGTGAGACGGTAGGCATAGCGGTCTCCCCCCTCGCCCCGCGCGTCACGCACCCGTACGACGTAGGCTCCGTCCGCCGGGGCGGTAAACATGATGCGCGAATCGCTGCCCAGGCGGCGGTCGCCGTCATCGTCATTGCGGTAGTAGACCGGAAAGACTGGCAGACCCGTGGACACCAGCTTGGCGGCGGGAGGATGCGGCTCCACGACAAAGCACGGTTCATCGACGGCGTGCACCGTGGCGCTTGTGTCGAAGTAACACAGTCGCTTGCCGCCCTGGCCCTCGTAGAACAAGAAGCCTGAATCGGGACCGCGCGGCGAGCGAAACAGCTTGACCACTTCCCCGTTCAAGAAAACGAGCTGATTGAGCTGCATCTCCTCCCAATTCGTAAGGCGGCAATCGCGCGAGTTGCCGTCGATGCCCCTGAAGGTGATGTTCGAATCGCGAACCGCCTGCAGGAGCAGCCGCTCGATGGGATGCCCCTGGACGTCCAAAACTTCGATCGTGGTGTCGATGGGAGAACCCTTGCGCGCCGCGTCGGTTTCAATAACCCACGTCTGGCCGGCCTTGCTCTCAAAACGGAAGTAATCGTTGTCGCCCGGCGATTGCACGCGGCCATTGACCGTACCGGGGGCGGCAAAGGCGGTGGCGGCGCTCGGGTCATCGTTGGGCTCGTTTTCGAGCGACTCAGGCAGATCTCCGATCGCGACTTCCAACTTTCCTCGCGCACGATATTTGGCCGGGGGTGCGACCTTGACGCTGCCGCTGGCCGGACCGGCCACACTGACGCGCAATTCGTCCGGCAGGTTAATACCGGAGAGGTGAACTTGTGACTCTTGGCTCGCTGGCACGCTGAGCGGATAAACATTAGTCGCGATGCCAAGCGGACCCAGCGAAAGCCGATAAAAGTTCTCTTCGCCGCCCGCCAGCGCCAGATCACTCACCGCCACCACGTAACGGCCGTCCGCGGGAATGGTGGTGCTGAGCAGGGGATCCATCGAGCCGCCGAAATCATTGTTCTCGGCGATCAGCCGTCCGTTCGAGTCGTACAAAGTGACGACCGCATTGGCCTTCGAGCCGATCGAGCTGGCGATGATGTCACAGACGAGCTTGTCGCCCGCGTGCGCCTCGAACGCGAAGTGGTCGACGTCCCCCTTTTTCGAAAGCGCGCCCCAGATGCCGGCGGGTAACGTGAGCGGGTTGGCGGCCGCGGGTACGTCATTCGGTTCGGTTTCAGCGAGCTGCGGCAGGTCGTCGAGCTCAAGCGGCAATCGATTGCTCTCGCCGGCCGGGCCCACGGCCCACAGCTCGTAGCGGCCGCGTGGCAGGTCGACCGCTGGCGTGATTTCGATTTCCAGTTGCAGTCCGCTGGCCACCTGTTCGAGCTTGACCGGCAGATGCTCGCTGCTGGACTTGATGGCCGTCACCTCGGCCAGATGCTTGCCCACGATGGTCAAGGTGGACGGCTGTCCGATCGTGATGCCGCGCTTGGAAACGGCCGTCAGCAGCGGTTTCGCCGGGGGTGGCGTTGGCAGCGCCGCGCCGGTGCTGGCGTCGTAGAAACCGAGCGTTCCGTCGAGCCGGCCCACGGCCATGGTCTTGCTATCCGGACTGAGCGCCAGACCCGCGCTCCAATCGCTTTGACGCTCGAGCTCCACGCGCTCCTTCATAGTCTCGGGGTCCCACAGCTTGATGGTGCGATCCTCGGCGGCTGAGACCAGCGTCTTTCCATCCGCGGAATACGCTAGCCGAGCGACCGCGCCCTCATGAGCAAAACGCGAGATGAAAATCGGATTCGTGTTTTCCTTCGCATCCGCGCTGACTTGCCATACGCGGATGCGATTGTCGACGCCGCCCGCCGCGATACGCTTGCCATCGGGGCTGAACGCGACACAGTAAACCTCTTTGAGCGGTTGTCCCAGCGTATCCAGCCGGCTGCCGGACGCCACGTCCCACAACTTGACGGTGCGATCGCCGCTGGCGCTCGCCAGCACCTTACCGTCCGGGCGAAAGGCAAGGTCGAACACGGCATCGTTGTGGCCATTGAAAGCGCGCAGCTCTTTACCGTCGGCCACATTCCACAATTTGATCTGCTGGTCGTATCCAGCCGTGGCGAGCGATTGGCTGTCAGGACTGAGGGCCGCTGCATACAGACTATCCACGTGTCCCGCGAAGGTGCGAATCAGCTTGCCTTCGGCGACATTCCACAGCCGGACTTCACCGAAGACGCCGGGCTCGCCGCCAGCCGCGACCAACTGAGCGCCATCTTTCGTAAAGGTGACCGCGGTTATGCGGCCGCGATGGGGCCCAAGCGAACGGATCAGCGACCTTTCGGGAATGGACAGCAGCTCGACCCAGTCGTGCCGAGCGACGGCCAGTGACTTTCCATCGGGCGCAAATGCCAGGGCAGTGATCGCTTCGCGCACCGGGCCACGCGGAGCGATTTTGGGCGTGACGAGCTCGGCCGGCCCTGGCGGAGGGCCTGTCGAAGGCTTCGCGCCCGCGTTGATCCAGGCGGCAATGATCGCGATCTCTTTTGCTTCGGGCTTGTCGCTGCCTTCGGGCGGCATGGCGGGCTCGGCTTTGCCGGTCAGGGCCTGGATGAGCCGGCTCTCGTCGGCCTTGCCGGGCACGACGGCTGGCCCATGCTCTCCGCCTTTGAGCACCGCGGCATGATCCGCCAGAACGAGCTTGCCTTCGCGGTCGGTCGGATTGTGACAGGCCTCGCAGTATTTTTTAAATAGCGGGGCGACGTCTCGATTGAAATCGGGCGTCGCGGCGGGTTGCTCCGCGCGAACGACGCCTGCCGACACAACGCTGACCAAAAACGCCACAAGAAACGCACGCATGAATCTGATTTGTCCCCTCGTCTACGCAAACGACTTTAATGATTGAACAGGAATTCTTTGCTGCTGAGGACGCTCCAATAGACGTCCTCGAGCGCTTCGCGACGGTTGGCTTGCGCCTCGTTGACGGCCGCCACGATCCGCGATTTTTCATCAGGCGTTGGGAATCGCGATAAAGCCGCCAGGTAAATCTCTTCGACGATTTGCTCGCTCGTTTGATTGGCGGCCATTTGCTGCTCGAGCCGGTTCCCCTTCGTCTGCAATTTCTGGTTGACCGTGTCCCCGTTGGACAAATGCAGCACTTGCACCATGCTGGGCTCGGCCGTTCTCTCGCATTCACACGTGATCGCGCGCAAAGGGCGGCCAAAGGTTTTCAAGAAGTACGAGTTCACGTTCACATCTGGCAACTGAATCGCGCGCGTCCCGGACGCATAATCTTCAAAAGCCGAAGGCGCCGCGGTTGCTTGCGATAACGCATCGAGCAGAACCTCAGCCATCAGTCGCTTGGGATAATAGCGCGCATAGAATCGCGCGTCCGAGGCATTCTCGGGCAAGGGCTGGCTGGACCGCGCATAGGTGGCCGAGCGCAAGATGGCGCGCATCAACTCTTTGAGATCGTATTTATGGTCCACCAGGTATTTGGCCGCCGCACCAAACAGAGCGGCATTGCTGGGCGGATTCGTAAGCCGCAGGTCGTCGACGTTCTCCACCAACCCGGCGCCAAAGAAATTCGCCCAGACGCGATTCGTAATGGCGCGGCTGAAGTACGGGTTGTCTGGTGAAGTAAGCCAGTTTGCCAGGTGCACGCGGCGGTCGGCTTCCGAGTCCATGGCCACCGGTTCGCCATCGAGCGGCCGCGGACTTTGAGCCTTGCCCGTCCGTGGCTGAATCCATTCACCATTGGCCACGGGGAAAACGACTCGGTTGCCCTCGCCCTCGGCCTCCTTCGAGCGCACGCGGGCGAACAGATTCGCCATGCCGTAGTATTGGTCGTTCGTCCATTTCTCGAGCGGATGGTTGTGGCACTTCGCGCAATTGATCGACATGCCCAGGAACGCTACCGAGACCGTTTCCGCCAGCTCGGGCGGGTCCTGATGAAGCACATAGAAGTTGGCTGCGCCGTTTTCCAGAGTGCTGCCTGTGGCGGTCACGATCTCGCGCGCGAATTGATCCCATGGCTTGTTCGAAGCCACGCTGTTGCGAATCCAGTGGTAATACGACCACATGGCGGCCGGCCTTAGCTTCTCGCTGTTGACCAGCAGCAGATCGCTCCACTTATACGCCCAATAGTCCACGAACTCGGGACGACCCAGCAGCTCATCGATCAGCTTCTCGCGCTTATGTGGCGCGCTGTCCGCCAGAAATGCCCGGGCTTCGGCCACGCTTGGCAGCACGCCGATCGTGTCGAGAAAAACACGCCGCAAGAACTCGGCATCGGAGGCCGGCGGAGACGGTGGCAGATTCAACGCTTCGAGCTTTGCCAGCACAAGCTCATCGATGAAGTTTTTCCGTTCGGCGCTGGCGAATGTCTCTTTTGGAAGCTGCGGCACGTGCGGCGAAGTGACGGTCGCGATCACGTTCGAGCTCAAATACCAACCTTTGATAGCGGCCTCGCCATGTCCGCTGACTTGCACAAGACCATCCCCACTGACCTGCGCGACGGACTCATTCGTCGAGGTGAACTTCACCCACCGCGTCACGTCCTCGATGTGATCGTCCGAGAAGTGAGCGCGCACGATAAGCTGTTGCTTTGCGCCCGGCTTCAAAATCGACGCGACGGGCAGGATTTCAAGCTGGCGCAGGCGCGGATCGTTTTCGCGCGGGCCGGGGGCGCCTGCGGCGATCCAGTCGGCCAGCACGCGGTACTCCGGCGAATCGACGGCAAATCGCACGCCACCTTTGTGCGGCATGGCGCCGGTGGGCTTCGTCAACACGAGGCTGCGACCCGGATCGCTCAGCACGATGCGGCGCGCGCGCGCTTGGCGCGTGATGTAGGCGTAATCGGCGTCCGGGTCGAAGGCGCCCAGCGAGAGCTTGAAACCCTTTTTACCGGCCAGCGCTCCATGACATGCGCCGGAATTGCAGCCAGACTTCGAAAGCACGGACTCAACGTGATTGCGAAAACTCCACGTGAGCGGCTGGTCCATGCCGGTGACAGTTACGTCCGCGGTCGCGCGCTGATCGCCGGTGATTGCCGTGATCACCGACGTGCCGTTCTTAAGAGGAAGCGCGGCATTGCCCTCGATCTTCACGACCGCCGGATCGCTGGACGAAAACTGCGCATCTTCGACCTGAGCTACCGCCGTTTCACCGCGGAATTTCTCGAGCACCAGCCGCTGCGAAGTTGCCGGACCGCCGAGCACGAACTTGCCTGGCATCAATCGCAGCTCTTCCTGCGCGGCGGCGTGTTGCGCGAGAAATCCGATCAAAAAGATCGAGATGCAACGTGTGGCTTTCATGCTCATCTCTTTCAGGGCGCTGCCGGTGGCCAGCGGGACATGCACTCGGTATCGGCTGCGCAGCGAGTCCCAGAATCCACCCGGCCCACGCTCGCCCCAGGGTTCGATCGGGGCCGGTCGCCGCCCGGCTAAAACAGTTCGTGTATCGGGTGTTTGCCTGTATCCACCAATGGGAAGGGACGACCTTGCGGCCCGGGCAGCTTGGACTCGAGATCGAGGCCGAGGCTGTGATAGATCGTGGCGACGATTTCGGCGGGTTCGACAGGCCGCTCGGCCGGCACACCGCCGATGCGATCGCTGGCGCCAATGACGCGCCCGCCTTGCACGCCGCCGCCGGCGAAGTACACCGTCCAGCACTGCGGCCAATGATCGCGGCCACCGGCGGGATTGACGCGCGGGGTGCGGCCGAACTCCGCCAGGTTGCACACGAGAGTCTTTTCCAGCAACCCGCGGCTACCGAGATCCTCGAGCAGCGCCGTGTAGGCCTGGTCGTACATGGGGGCCACGATATTGCGCATTCCTTCGATGGACGTGAACGGATTGGAGCCGTGAATGTCCCAAGTGATTTCGTTGAAGACGGTCAGGAACGTGTTGACCGTCACGAAGCGAACGCCACCCTCGATCAAACGCCGAGCCAGCAGGCAGCATTGACCGAAGCGGTTCATGCCATACCGCTCGCGCACGGCTGTGGGTTCTTTTGACAAATCGAACGCCGCCCTGGCTTGAGGGCTGGTCATCATGCGGAAGGCCGCTTCAAAGTTACTGTCGAGCAACTTGGCGTTGTCGCTGGCCTCGAAGTTGTGCACGGTTTCGTCCACGATGGCGCGCAGCTTTCGTCGCCGCTCGAGACGCGCCTCTCCGATTTCGGGCGGAGGCAGCAGATCGGGCACCTTGAAGTCCGCCTTCGAGGGATCGGCCATGAGCGCAAAGGGATCATGCGCTTTCCCCAAAAAGCCGGCATCCTGTCCGTGGGGCAAGTTGCCCCCGGTCGGCCCCATCGGCTCAGGCAGGACCACGTGAGCCGGAAGATCGCTGCGCCGCCCGCGCAAAAAACTCAGCGCGCAACCCGCGTGCGGCGTGTTGATGCCGCCGGTGAACAGCCGACCGGTCTGCATCATCTGATGCCCGGTGTCGTGCACGGCGGCGGCCGTGTGGTAGCAACTGCGAACCAGCGAGAATTTGTCCGCGTGCTTGGCGTGCAGCGGAAAGATTTCAGAAATCTGGATGCCGGCCGCATTGGTCGAGATGGGTTTGAAAGGACCGCGAATCTCGGCCGGCGCGTCCGGTTTCATGTCAAACGTATCGATCTGGCTGGGCGCACCCAGGTTGAAAATGAGGATGACGTTCCGGTCATCGTGCTCCTTGGCGACGGCGCCTGCGGCCTGGGCAGCAACCAGGTCGGTCAGCGTGAGGCCGAGTGCCCCCAGTGCCCCAATCTGGAGAAAATCGCGCCGGCTTATGCCGTCGCAGGTGTGCGCTTGACCGCGAGCAGTGAGGTGGAGCATGGGCAAGGGCTCGTGGGACCGCAGGCAAGATCGATCGGTAGGCTACTGTGTGAGCGTATCACACAGATAGCGCAAGATCAACCATTCCCGAGGGTTAACGTCTCGCCCCGTGCAGCGAAATTCGCCTGCTGCGGGATAGATTTCGTGCGGCGCGCGAGCTTAGTGAACGCGCTCGCCCTCGAACTTATTCGAGCGGGCCATCGCCGAGTCCCCGATGCGTCCCAACAGGACGAGCTCGCCAGAACGCAGAAAGCGCCTGCGGCTGGTGAGCACGGAAACGTCGAGGGGCAATTGGCCGCGCAGCTTGGCAAGCTCGGCGTCGGTGGTCACCAGAAACGCCTCGCCCGGATGAGAGTCGAAAAACTGCGCGACGTCCTCGGGCGCGCTGAGCTTCTCGACATAGCGCCCGGAGTAGAACACCAGGCTCGGCCGAAAAAAGCGATAGCTCGCCAGCGGAGCCGACGGTGAGCCCGGCACTGCATAGGCAAGTTGTTCGCCCAGCGCCGGCGTGTCTTGAAAGCGGTCCACGTAAGCAGCCCCGCCCGCGAACAGCGCCAGGCACAGCATCGCTCCCAGGCAGGCAAGGGCGGTGCTCGAGCCGACAACTTGACCGCGCTCGCTGGCCAACCATCCGACGCAGGCGAGCAGCAGCGGGATGGCCCCGATCAACCCGAGGGCCCAGCCACCATCCAGATAAACATGTGCAACGATCGGCAGCGCCACCATCATGGCCACGCCGACCACGCCGACTGTCCCCCACGCCAGCCGTGTCCACAGCCTGGCGATCAACCCGGGCTCGCCGATCCAGCGCGCGACGAGCGCGCCGGTGGCGAGAGCAAGCGCTGGATAGGCCGGCACGACATAGCTCGGCAGCTTCGTTCCGGCCAACGAAAAGAAGCCCACCCACACGACAATCCACGAAACGACGAGCACATAGCTGGCCCGCAAAGGATGCGCGGAGCTCGCCTGTCGCCGCGTGTTCATCACGACCGGCACCGCGAAGACCGACCACGGAAAAAAGCCGATGGCAATCGCGGCCACGTAGTAGACGATCGGCCCGCGATGATTCTCCATCGCGTTCAGAAAGCGGCCAAAATTGTGTACGCCAAAAAAGCCGACCAACCACTCGCCGTTTGTCTCGACACCGACCCATATGTACCACCACCCACACACCGCCAGCACCGCGGCCAGCGCGGTCAGCGGTCGCATGCTCCAGATCGTGGTTAGCACGTGCCGCGGAGCCAACACGCGCGCCATCCACCTGAGACCCTGCTGCAAGCAAGCGCGCCAGCCGACGCCGGCCATTGGTGCAACCGGCTCCGCGCGCATCACTAGCAGAAACAGACCCAGAATCGCGGTCGGGAGCACCACTCCCACAGGTCCCTTGGTCAGCACGGCGGCGCCCATCACGGCGTAGGTTGCGGCGTAACACCGCCAGGACGGCTCGAACCGCAATTGGCCGGCCCAGGGGGCATTCCGCTCGTTAAGCTCGCCCGCACGTACCCGCGCGCTGGCCGTGCCCGACACAAAGCACAGGATGGCGAGGCTCACGAAGAACACCAAATAGGCATCTGGGGTCGCTGCCCGCGCGATCACGTTGAAGTTCAGCGTGGTGGCGAGCGCGAGGCCGGACCAGAACCCGGCGAGCGGCGAGAAAAGGAGCGTTCCCAAGCGATACGTGACGAGCACGCTTGCAATCCCGAACACGGCAGAGAACAGGCGTGCGGCCAGCTCGGTCCGGCCGAACAGCTCGTAGCCCGCGGCCATGAACCAATACATGACGGGCGGTTTATCGGGAAACACTTCGCCATTGAAGTATGGCACGACCAGGTCGCCGCGCTCGTGCATCTCGTTGGCAGCTTGCGAAAAGATAGCCTCGTCCACATCCCATAGATGCGCGCCGCCCAAGTTCGCAAGAAACAGCGTTGCCGAGATGGCTGCTAGCACCAGTGGGTACTGAGTTTGCTTGAGCATCCTTGCTCCTCCGCTTACCGCCCGGGGAACCGCACGATACGGAAACACCGTCGGGCGGGGGAGTTTACGAGGCTCGAGGAGCGGTCACAACAGCAGATTCGAACGACTTGCGGCAACATGCATTCTCGCACCAATTGCCGTTGGTACCGATTGCCAACGGTTGCTATTCTTCGCACCCCGCGCCTGGTGGCGTGCAACGTCGCTACCGGTCGACGGGTTCCCGCAGGCGATGAGCAAGGATGCTCCGATGGCAACTTCGTTTGCACGCGCGAACGCCTATCCCGAATCGGACGTTCCGCTGCCCCGCTTGCGCACGATTTGCCAACTATGGAGCTGCGCGGCCGTGCTCGGGGGAGTTGGCGTGGCGGCAATCGCGCTGGATGTGCCACTCGCCCGTTGGGTTGCGGCCGGCCACTCGCCGGCCTTCATCGTAAAGCTGTGCAGCCTGAGCGAGATCTTCAGTCATGGGCTGGGGATCGTGCTGATTTTGATCGCCATCGCCGTACTCGATCCGTGGCATCGCTATGCGATTCCGCGCATTGCCGCCGCCTCGCTAGGGTCGGGCCTGGTTGCCAACGCGCTCAAGCTATTCGTCGCCCGCATGCGGCCGCACCACTTCGATCTCAGCGGGCATGGGCTGGAGAGTTTTGGTGAATGGTTTCCGCTATTAACCAATTCCAGTTGGGAACAGAGCTTTCCCTCCTCGCACACGGCCACCGCGGCCGGCCTGGCAATCGTGCTGGCCTGTTTCTATCCGCGCGGGCGGTGGCTGTTTCCGGCCATGGCAGGGCTTGCAGGTGCGCAGCGAGTGCTGGAACACTCCCATTTTCTAAGCGACGTGTTCTGGGGCGCGGCGATCGGCTGCATTTTTGCGCCCCTGTGCGTGTACGGCGGCCGGCTGTCGAGCTGGTTCGACTGGCTCGAAGAAGAGCTTCTGGTCCGGGCCGGGCTGCTCGCGCGCGCCGTCAGGCCCCGTCGGCCAGCGAAATCAGCCTCAGCCGATCCAGTCGGGTCCGACTTCCGCGCGGCCTGATCGCGCTTTTAGCGCGATTGCAACCACTGGCGAGCATACTGCTCCGCCAGCGATCGATTCTCGAACGGCATGACGTCGAAGGTGGCTTGCGCGCGAACCGACGCGGGCACCTTGGTTAGCGTTTCTTCTTGCCAGCGGCGGACGGACGCCGGCGAGCTGGTCACGCCAGCCGTCCGCAGCGCAGACGTATTGAGCATCACGACGTAATGCGTTTGATTGGCGATGGGGTCGGTGTACGGCAAACTTTGCACGTGTTCGATCACGGCCCGCTCGATGGCCTCATAATCCGAGCCGAAGAATTTGGTAAACAGTTGCTTGCGCTGGGCCGTGGCCTGGCGCGGGTCGCGAGGCTCGAGCGGTTCGAGCTTCGCGACTTCGCGCAGATACGCATGAAACTTTTCCTTTTTGCGCGAAGCAAGATAGTGAGTCAGCGCCCAGGCGGACGCATAGCCGGCGGATGACAAGCCCGAGGCCGCGACGGTCTGCGAGACCATCTCGCCATCGATGTTGCTGCGTTTTTTCAACAGCGATTCAAGCTCGTGGATACGGAAGTCATTGGGCATGCCGACGCCTTTCCAGCGCAGGCGTTTGTCGACGCTGGTGGGCGCGAAGTATTCGGCGAGACCTTCGGCGGTCCACAGGGGCCAGCGCGACAGGCGCTGCTGCACGCCAATGTTGTTCAGAACCTGATGAACGCCTTCGTGCGCCACTACTCCGATGGCTTGCTTCACCGCCAGCTCGGGCGCCATTTCGACCAAATCGGATTGCTCGTACATCACCACATGGTTGGTCTCGGCGCTGTAATAGGCCGCGACTCCCTGCGGCACGGGCTCATACCGCTGAAACTCGTCCTCGGTGCGAAACATCAGCACGATGAGCGGCCCGGCCGGGTCGTGCACCGGCAGCTTCTGCCGCTTGAAGTAGGCGACGGTCGCCGGATACATGGTTTCCAGAATTCGGCTCGTGCCACGGTAGAACTCTTCGCTGGTGTTGTAGAGATAGACATAGCGGGCCGTGGAGCGCGATTTAAACTTGGCCAGTCGCCCTGATTTGAGCTCGGCCAGCACCTCCTCCTTCGTCGCCGAACGGAACGGCTTTTTCGTGATGGCCGTTTCGGAGATCGCAAGCGAGCGCATTCGCCCACTGGGCATGATGACCAGCCGGCGGTCGCCGACCTCCACGTGCAAAAGCGCGACGACTTGCTCGCCTTGGCCATCACTCACCAAAACGCGCTGACCCTGGCCCTGCCGCACAACTCCCGTGGAAGGAATCGTCAGCTCCTCGCGTGGCGGCTCGCCCTCGGGTGGTTCGTCCTTAGCGCGCGCGGGCGCGAGCCACAAAAGGCTCAGACTACCCAGCGCGACAATCACCACGGCCAGGGCCTTGAGCGCACGCCGAGTGGGTGGCGAATCGCAGGCAGTTTGCGAATGGAACTTGCCGAAATACCCTAACATTACCCGGCGCCGTTCGATTCAAGCCTCGAGCATCCTTGCAAAATCCAGTCGATCCCGGATACTTGGGAGACTTGGATTGTAATACACGGCGGCCATGCCGGCTCCGTGCTTCGTGTCAGCCGAGGATTGCGTCGTGATGGCAGAGGATAAACCGGCAGGCAAGCGACAGCGCATTTTGCTGGTTGATGACGACCATGAGATTGTCGAGTCGGTTCGCTTTGCGCTGGAAGCAAGTGGATATGAGGTCCTGATCGCGCGCGATGGCAACCAGGGCTTGTCGATGGCCGAGCGGGAAGATCCCGATCTCGTGATTCTCGACATGATGATGCCCAAGCGCAGCGGTTTTCTGGTTTTGGAGAAGCTCCGCCGCAGCCGGCCCGTGCCCTTGCGCGTCATCATGATTACTGCCAACGAAGGCAGCCGTCACAAGGCTTATGCTGAAATGCTGGGCGTTGATGACTACATTCGCAAGCCATTCGCCATGGACCGCTTGATGGAGAGCGTCAAGCGGTTGCTCAGCTAGCTCGCGCTTGCTGTTCGGCCGAAATTGGTCGAGTTGCGGGCGTATTGGCCCGCAGAAAGTCACGAACCTGGAAGGGCTACGGACAAAGCTCGTTCAAACGGGGATGCAACCTGGGCCGCGCTTTCAAATCATTCCGAGATTGCGACAATTCGGGCGCCTTCGCTTCGATCTGAAATCTCGGCATTCGGTTTGCATATCGATTTCGCGGAATTCAGCCAGACGTCGCGACTTGGCTTGGAATCGATATTGAAGGGACTCGAATTACGAAGCATACTTGGAGATGACAGCCCAGGACGGTTCGAACAGGGAGGTCGGACGTTCGATTTTCAAGCTGATGACGAGATTAGCTGCTGCCCGCCTCGCCTAGCGCGTTCTTTTCCAATTCTCTCCGTCTCGCTCACGTGTTGATAGCCAGTGGCGTTTGCCGCTGCGCGCATCGAACCGTGCGCGGTCGATATGACCCCACCTGTAGCGCGCCCGCAACGCGCGCCCCGTCCGGGGTGTAGACCGAGGGGAGACATTGGAAACGGAGGCCAGGCCGGCGGCAACTAACACTAGGGCGAATCCTCGCAAGAGGACGAGTTCCTTGCTCCGGCTTCCTGACGGTCAGGGGCCGGTCAAGGCAAAGCGGCGTGCACTCGGGCCTTTGCCCCGCGGAGGACGACTTATGCTGAGCGGACGAGAGATCATTTCGCTCGTAGCCAAGCGCCAGGATCTCGATCAATTTCGGCGCAAGAACTGGGAAGGCACCTTCGAAGAATACTTGGACATCGTGCGCGCCAATCCACGCGTCACGCGCAATGCCTTTGAGCGCGTGTACGACATGATTACCGCCTACGGTATCGAGACCTACGAAGAACTCCGCGAACGCCGCGTCCGCTATGTTTTCTTCACCGATCCCGAGGACCACGGCCGCGACGCCGTCTTCGGGCTGGATGCGCCCCTATGGTCCTTGGTGAACGCCTTCAAGAGCGCCGCCCAAGGCTATGGCATTGAAAAACGCGTGCTGCTGCTGCATGGCCCGGTGGGGAGCAGCAAGAGCACGATTGCCCGATTGCTCAAAAAGGGCCTGGAGCGCTATAGCGCCAAAGACGCCGGCGCGCTTTATTCGCTCGGCTGGGCCACCGGCGACGGCGTGCAGTGGTGCCCGATGAACGAAGAGCCGCTGCACATGATCCCGGAGCGCTTTCGCAAGGACGTTTTGGATGGCTTGAATGCCGATATCGCGGCGGACGAGTACCGGGTCAAGGTTCGCGGCGAGCTCTGCCCGTTCTGCCGTTACGTGTACAGCGACCTGTTGCGGCAATACGAAGGCGACTGGACGCGCGTCATCCAGGATGTGCGCGTGAAGCGCTTGATCTTGAGCGAGAAGGATCGCATCGGCATCGGCACGTTCCAGCCGAAGGACGAAAAGAACCAGGATTCCACGGAGCTGACGGGCGACATCAATTACCGCAAGATCGCCGAGTACGGCAGCGATAGCGATCCGCGCGCGTTCAATTTCGACGGCGAGTTCAATATCGCCAACCGTGGCGTCATCGAATTCGTGGAGGTGCTCAAGCTCGACGTGGCGTTCTTGTACGACCTGCTGGGCGCCAGCCAGGAACACAAGGTGAAACCCAAGAAGTTCGCGCAGACCGATATCGACGAAGTCATTTTGGGTCATACGAACGAGCCGGAATATCGCCGACTGCAGGGCAACGAGTTCATGGAAGCTCTGCGCGACCGCACGGTGCGTATCGACGTTCCGTATGTCACGGTCTTGGCGGACGAAATCAAGATCTACGAGAAGGACTACAACCGTCAGACCGTGCTCGGCAAGCACATTGCCCCGCACACCATTGAAATGGCGGCCATGTGGGCCATCTTGACGCGGCTGGAAGAACCCAAGAACGCGGGGTTGAGCCTGCTGCAAAAACTCAAGCTCTACAACGGCAAAACTTTGCCGGGCTTCACCGAAGACAACATCAAGGAACTGCGCGAGCAAACCACGAACGAGGGCATGCACGGCATTTCGCCCCGCTATGTGCAGGACAAGATCTCAAACGCGCTGGTTGCGCACCCCGATTCCAAGTCAATCAACCCCTTCATGGTGCTCAACGAGCTCGACGCCGGCTTGAAACACCACACGCTGATCACCAGCGACGAGCAACGGACCAAGTACCGCGAGCTGTTGGGCGTGGTGAAAGAGGAGTACGAAAACATCGTGAAGAACGAAGTCCAACGCGCGATCGCGGCCGACGACGACGCGCTGAAACGCCTATGCGGCAACTATATCGACAACGTCAAAGCCTATACGCAGCGCGAAAAGGTCAAAAACAGCTTCACGGGCCAGTATCAAGAGCCCGACGAACGACTGATGCGCTCGATCGAGCAGAAGATCGATATTCCAGAAAGCCGCAAAGACGATTTCCGCCGCGAAATCATGAACTACATCGGCGCCTTGTCGATCGACGGCCGCACCTTCAACTACAAGACGAACGAACGGCTGTACAAGGCGCTCGAGCTCAAACTGTTTGAAGACCAGAAAGACTCCATCAAGTTGACCAGCCTGGTTTCGAAGGTGGTTGACGCGGACACGCAAGCAAAAATCGACGTGGTCAAGCATCGCTTGATCCGCGACTACGGATAAGACGACGAGAGCGCGTCGGACGAGCTGAACTACGTGGCCAGCATCTTTGCTCGCGGCGACGCCAAGCAACCTTAGCGCCGCCGATAGCACCGAGAGCGCGAACGACGTACGGGGAAGGGGCTCATGAGAATCGAGCACGACTTGTCCCGCTTTAAGCAGATCGTGCGGGGCAAGATTCGCCAGAATCTGCGGAAGTATGTGACGCACGGCGAGCTGATCGGCCGCAAAGGTCGCGATCTGGTCAGCATTCCTCTCCCGCAACTGGATGTCCCGCACTTCCGCTACGGCAAGAACGGCTCGGGCGGCGTCGGCCAGGGCGATGGCGAGGAAGGCACTCCCATCGGTTCCGCGGGCGATTCCTCCGATGGCACCGGGCAGGCGGGCTCCGATCCCGGCGCCCACATCCTCGAGGTCGACGTCTCGCTCGAGGAGTTGGCCGTCATCCTGGGCGAAGAGCTCGAGCTGCCTCGCATCGAGCCCAAGGGCAAGGCCAATATCGAGCATCGCAAGGCTCGCTATTCAAGCATCCGCCGCAGCGGCCCCGAGTCGCTCCGGCATTTCAAACGCACGTACATGGAAGCCCTGCGGCGGCAAATCTCGTCCAGCAGCTACGTGCCCGACCGGCCGCGCATCGTCCCGATCCGAGACGACAAGCGCTACCGGGCTTGGAGCGAGATCGATCTGCCGGAAGCCAACGCGGTATTGATCTACATGATGGACGTGTCCGGCTCGATGACCGACGAGCAGAAAGCCATCGTGCGGACAGCTTCGTTTTGGCTCGATACCTGGCTGCGCAGCCAATACGTCGGAGTCGAGCGGCGGTACATCATCCACGACGCGGCCGCCAAGGAAGTTGACGAGGAAACCTTCTACCACACGCGCGAAAGCGGCGGGACGCGGATCAGCTCTGCTTACCACGTGTGCGCCGACTTGATTACTCGCCAGTTTCCCCCCAGCGAATGGAACGTTTATTGCTTCCAGTTCTCGGACGGCGACAACTGGGGAGAGGACAACGAAAAAAGTCTGCAGCTTTTGCGCGAAGGCCTGCTGCCGCAAGTCAACCTGTTTTGCTACGGGCAGGTGGAAAGCCCCTATGGCAGCGGCGAGTACATCCGCTCGCTCGAGCATGGTTTTGCGGAAGGCTCGCCCAAGCTGGTGCTGGCGGAGATCGAAAACAAAGAAGCGATTTACCCTTGTCTCAAGAAATTCCTAGGCAAGGGAGTGTAAGGGCGACATGGCAACCATCGGGTTCGAACCGCTGCCGGCCGATCTGGCAGACATCCAGCGCCGCATCGAGGGCTATGCGCGCGATTACAAGTTGGATTTCTATCCGACCGTTTTCGAACTCGTCGATGCCGACCAGCTAAACGCGGTCGCCGCGTACGGCGGCTTCCCGACGCGCTATCCGCACTGGCGCTTCGGCATGGAGTACGAGCAGCTCTCCAAGGGATACACCTACGGGCTGCAGAAAATCTACGAGCTCGTCATCAACAACAATCCTTGCTATGCGTACCTGATGCGCTCCAACGGCCAGGTCGACCAAAAGCTGGTGATGGCGCTCGTGTACGGTCATTGCGACTTCTTCAAGAACAACTATTGGTTCAGCCAGACCGACCGCAAGATGATGGACGAGATGGCTAATCACGGCAATCGCATCCGACGGTACATGGACCGGTTCGGAGTCGAAGAGGTCGAAGTCTTCATCGACGCCTGCCTGAGCATCGAGGACTTGATCGACATCCATTCGCCGTTCGTGAAGCGATTCGAAGACCGCAACAAGTACGACTTCAATCGGGGAGCCGACCACGTCAACGAGCCGCCCACGGCCGGCCGCTTCGAGTCCAAGCACTACATGGATCCGTACGTCAATCCTCCGCACGTGCTGGAGGCCGAATTGGAGCGGCGCCGCCAGGAAAAAGACAAGGAGGCGCAATTCCCGGCCGAGCCGATGCAGGACGTCATGCTGTTCATCCTCGAAAACGCGCCCTTGCAGCCGTGGCAACTGGACGTGCTCTCGATTATTCGCGATGAGGCGTATTACTTCGCGCCGCAAGCGCAGACCAAGATCATGAACGAGGGTTGGGCCAGCTATTGGCATTCGACCATCATGACGCGGCAGGGCCTGGAGCCGGGGGACGTCGTCAACTATTGCGACCATCACTCCGGCACGCTGGCAACTTCGCCCAACAAGCTCAATCCGTACAAACTTGGAATCGAGCTCTACCGCGATATCGAAGATCGCTGGAACAAGGGGCGCTTCGGCAAGGAATACGAAGAGTGCGACGACCGCGGCAAGAAATCTAATTGGGACACCAAGGCGGGACTCGGGCGAGAAAAGATTTTCGAAGTTCGCAAGATCCACAATGATCTGACGTTCATCGATGAGTTTTTGACGCTCGAGTTCTGCCGCGAGTACAAGCTGTTTTCCTTCGGCTACAACCCCTCGAGCGACGCGTACGAAATTGAAAGCCGCGCGTTTCCGAAGGTGAAGCAGCAATTGCTGTTCAGCTTGACGAACGTCGGCCGGCCGATCATCGCCGTGCGCGACGGCAACTACAAGAATCGTGGCGAGCTATTCCTCGAACATCGCTTCAGCGGTGTCGAACTGAAGACCAACTATGCACTGGACACGCTGGTGAATTTGCATCGGCTGTGGCGACGCCCCATCCACATTGAAACCGTGTTGGATGGCACGCGCACCGTCCTGTCGTACGACGGCAGCCAGCACACCACCGAGAAGAGCGGAGACGCGCAGTCATGAACATCATTGCAAAACTAGAACAAGAAATGGCCGTCCTCTCGCAGTTTTCGAGCGGAGAACACACGCTGGAAGCTTCCGCGGGCGGCGTCTCTCTGAACTGCCGACTTGTGGCGCTCGACACCTTGGCTTGCGCTTTCTCGACTCTGAGCGTGCAGAGCCCCGCGCTCGCGGCGCGCAGCGGCGATCAACTCAAGAAGCTGGCCGAATCGCTGGCCGCGAAGTTGAATTACCTGCTCGAGCCGATTCGGCCGATCGAGCACGACGCGGACGTGGTCCAGCTTCGCTCCAACCCGCCTCAAAAGACGCCGGAGCGCACTACTTACTACGAGTTGCTGGTCGCGAAACGCGGAGAGCTCGTTCTTACTCGCTATTCGCGGCCCGCCGGCCAGGTGCGCGAAGTGATTCCGGCACAGGTCACGCGCGAGGTCTTGCTGCGGCTTGCCGGCGACCTGGCCGCGGCGGCGAGTTGATCCACCGCCCGCGCACTCGACGCCGCCCGTTGCCATTCCCAGCGGGCGTGCCCTATCATTGCACGCTAGTGCGATCGCTATTCCTACCCCATGGTCGCACGTCTCATGTAGCCTCGAGGACCCAGCCGGATGAGTCGTGCGCCTGCAGATGCGGAAGTGTCGCTAAAGCCCAGTGAAGGGTGGCATTGCAGCCACTTGTTTTACCGCTTCGATCGGCAGGCGCTCGAGCAACTCGGGCCGGCCGAGCGGGCCGCAGGCCGCGAGCAATTTATCGCGACACTCGACCCAGCCGGCAGCGGAGTCCCGGCGCGGTTGCAAGTCTCGGCCGTGAGCGGGCACAAGGCGGATTTCGGCCTGATGCTGCTCGACGCCGATCCCTTGGTGATCGATAGCGTGCATCAGCGATTGATGGCTGGGCCGCTAGGTCGCGCGCTCGTGCCAACATATTCGTTCGTTTCGGTCACGGAAGTTTCGGAATACGTGCCGACCGTCGAGCAGTATGGCAAGCGGCTCGTCGAAGAAGGCGAGAATCCGCAGGGACCCGCCTACCAGGCCAAGCTGAAGGCGTACGAAAGCCGCGAAACCATGATGCGCCGGCAACGCCTGACGCCCGACTTTCCGCCCTGGCCCACCACTTGCTTCTATCCCATGAACAAGAAGCGCAAAGTGGGAGAAAACTGGTTTCTGTTGGATTTTGAAGCGCGCAGCCGCTTGATGGCCGAGCACGGCCGCACGGGCATGACTTTTGGAGGCAAGGTCACGCAGCTCATCACCGTCGCACTGGGCTTCGACGACTGGGAATGGGGCGTGACGCTTTGGGCGCGCAATCCTGAATTCCTGAAAGAGATTGTCTACCGCATGCGGTTCGATGAGGCGAGCGCACGCTACGCCGAGTTCGGGCCCTTCTATGTCAGCTACGTGATGGCGGCCGGCGAACTGCTCGAGCACTGCCGGATCAAGTAAGCGCGCTGGCGCGCGCCTTCAGAATCCGAGGCCCACGCCGGCCAATAGCCTGGTCTCAATCGTGCCATTCTGCACGCGAAACATGCCGGGGTAGCGCTCGCGCCAGCCGTCGTTTCCCGCCGGGCAGTATTGACGCGCGTTGCCTTCGATAGCGGCAACCGTGGGCAGTCGCGCTGCCAAACTCGCCGAGTGCAGGAAGGACCGGCCCGGGCAGGTCAGGTCCTGCACGCATAGAAACATGCCGAACTTCTGCGCGGCAGCACCCATCAGCAGGGCCTCGCTATGTCCTTTGCACGTCTTAAGGGCCACGCCGGTGTAGCCCAGCTCGCGGCACAGGAGCAGGCTTTCGAAATCGACGAGCGACTCGTCGATCACCACCGGCTTGATCTTGGCGGCCGCGTGCATTCGGTTTTCGGGATGGGCCGCGAGATCGCGATGCGTGGGCTGCTCGATATATTGCACGCGGTCGAATGCCGTCGGGGCGCGCTCCTTTACCTGGCCCAGAAAATCGAGAATGTACTCGACGTTCTGGCATTTTTCGTTGAAGTCGAGCGAGTAGTGCCACTGGCGACAACCTCGCTTCTGTTGTGTGGCGGCTGCCGCGCGCTCGACGGACACCACTCGCTGGACATCCCAGGCCAGATCATCGCCGGCGAGTTTGATTTTCAGATGCGTTAGCTCGTCGGCAAGGATCCAATCGCCAAGCGTCTCGGGCAAGCCGTCGCCCACCGGCTCGCGAACGTCCGCCGGCTCGAGAGGATCGAGCGCTCCAACCAGGTGATAGAGCGGCATGCGAGCCTTGGGCTGCCTCAGCGTGTATCGATCCAAATACTCACCCTGAAAGTCAGGCGAGAGATAGTGCCCCAGGTCGGCGCTCACCCATTCGGGTCCAAGCAGGTTGTAAGAGTTTCGCCCGTGTACCTTGCCGAAGGCATCGTGTATGGCTGCTTCCAGCGGACTCGCGGCGACGAGCTGTGCGAGCCGCGGCATGGGCTCGACCAGGCCAGCTCGTTTGGCGACATCGACGGCGATCCGCTCATGCCCGCGCTCGAGGGCTTTGGTCAAATCGAGTGGGTGACCGAAATCTTTGTACTCGTTCGCCTGCAGCACGGCTGCCTCGCCGAATTGGCGCATAGCGGCCAGCGTTTCGGTCGAGCTGATGCGGGCACTAGGCCAGGCCCAAGCGTTCCCCACGGGCATCGACCCGGCGCCGGTCGCGCGAGTGCCCGAGCGCGATTCCACTTCAACTTCAACTTCCAACAACATGGCATCCGTGACGACTCGGCCGCCGAACTTCATCAGGGTTCGGTAGCCAATTGTCTCGGTGCGCGCAGTGGCGGAGCAGATGTGGATATCGGTTGATTTTGCCACGACAGGCCGCCGACAGATTTCCAAATGGAACACGACTGTCTGGGCATTATCGTGGCGGGCATGACGCTCGGCAATTGGCCTAATCGCCGGCATCGCAGTGCGAGCCGTTCCAGGAGCCCCGCGCGCGATTTATACGAGACCCTTGCGCACGGCCCACACGGCGGCCTGCGTGCGATCAGAGACCCCGATCTTCCGCAAGATGTGCTGCACGTGCTCCTTCACCGTCTCATAGCTGATGTGCAGAGCCAGCGCGATCTCTTTATTGGTGAGTCCGAACGCCAATTGGCGCAAGACCTCACTTTCGCGCTGTGTGAGTGGCACTTCGACGTCGGCCGCCAGCCGGGGAGTGGCGAGCGCTCCGGTGACCCGCCGCAGCTCGTCGCGCGTCCAGGCGGTCTCACCCGCCGCGGCGGCGCGAATGGCTTCGATCAATTTCTCGCCAGAGATTCCCTTGAGTAGAAATCCACTCGCGCCCAAGGCGACGGCGCGCGCAACGTACGTGGGATTGTCGTACGTTGAGAACATCAGGATCGGCATTGCGGGCCGGTCCAACTTGATTCGCCCCAGGGCATTCAGTCCATCCCCCTCGGGCATGCGGATGTCCATGAGCACGACGTCTGGCTCATTCTTGAGCGCCAGTCGTACGGCTTGCTCTCCCGTCGAGGCTTCGGCCACGATCTTGATGTCGGTGCTCGACAGCAGGCTCTTCAGGCCCGAACGAACGACCTCGTGGTCGTCGGCTATCAGCAACTTGATCGGCATGAATGTCTCGCGGTGCGCTTGGCCCGCGCCTCAGCTTGTTTCCCGCTGCATGCCGACCAAGGCCCTGATTCGGCAGGCTTATGGGATTTGAAACGGCTGAATCCGAGACAACCTAGGCAGTCTTTTGGGCGGGCAACCCGACCCCCTGACGGTGCAAACATCGCGCCGCCCGGCGACGCAAGCTGCCTGTGTCGTTGACTAGATAGCTTAAGTTATTAGATAGCCGCAGCTTTCGCTAGTTCCGATTCTGCCGGAAGTAGCGATAAACCTGACTCATGTCCGCAACTTTGAGGACCCAAGCCCGCCCGGGGCGGCCATCCGCTGTGCGATATGAGCGCTGTTCGACGACCTCAAAGGTCTCGGGAAGCTGGATATCGCCCCCCGCCGTGTATTTCTGGGCATCAACCCCCGTGATAAAGAAGACCGCCCGCTCATGCACTTTTTCTGGACGGAACTGGAACCGCTGCACCGAGCCCAGGCCAACCAGGAAATTGCTCCTGCCGAGCAGCAAGTCGGGCGGGAGGACTTCGTCCACGTGGAAGGTCAGCTCCGGCAAGCGTCCCATCGCGCCTTTTTCCGGCGGATAGGCAAGCGTGGGAATCAGAAGGTCCTGGTTCGCACGGAGCAACCGCAGCTCGTCTTGCAACTGTCGAGTTTGCGCGACAACTTGAGCCGATTGAGCCTGATGCCGCAAACGACGCAACGTGTGCTCTAGCTCCAGGATGCGGCCTCGGCGGTTGGTTTCGCAGCGCTTGAGAAACGTCTCGATCTTGGGCGGCGGCGCCTGAGCCCGGGCGCTAGCTCCCGTCGCCAGTGCGGCTAACATTGCTAGCGCAAAGACCAAATACCCCAAAGCCCCATTTGCAGATTGTGCTTCTCTGGTCAGGCGCTTGCGTTCCATCTATGACCGCCGCTCTCCATTCGCGGTTTGAGTTGCGGCAAGCAGGCGCAACTGCATGAAACAGCAGACCTTCTTGAGATTCGGAGGCTAGCAAGTTACACTGCCGCCCTGTTGTATGTTAACAAAGAACGGTTGGGCTGCCGATAATCTTCGCGGCGAGTTTGCGGGGCACAGCGGGAAATCTGCCGGTCCGAGACGGTTCTCGCGACAGCACTGGGCCGAGAGAATCTGCTTAATAGCAGTTGGCCAGGTGCTCTTGGCGCTCCAAGTTCCCTGTCGCCAAACTCACACAATCGTGCTCCATTACGAGATTTAGGAGGTCGAGATGGCGACGAAAGAGGACGTGTTCTCCAAAGTACGGACCGCGTTGGTTGACGCGTTGGGCGTGGACGAGGACGAAGTCACTCCTCAGGCCCGGTTGGTGGGCGACTTGGGCGCCGAGTCGATCGATTTCCTGGATATCGTCTTCCGCCTGGAGAAAGCATTCGATATCAAGATTCCTCGGGGAGAGTTATTTCCCGAAGACATCCTGACCAACGCCGAATACGTGCAGAATGGCCGGGTGACTGCCCACGGGCTCGAACAACTCAAGGCGCGCATGCCGTTTGCCGATCTGACGGCGTTTTCGGCCAACCCGGCGGTGCAGGATTTTGGCAATCTGCTGACCGTGGAAGACATGTGCCGTTACGTCGAGAGCAAAGTCGGCGTGGCCTAAAAGTACCAGGTTCCTATGCGTTGGTTTTGGATCGATCGTTTCAGGCAGTTCGAGAGCGGCCGTCGCGCCGTGGCCGTCAAAAACATCTCGCTTGCCGAGGAGCACTTGCACGACCATTTTCCGGGCGCGCCAGTTATGCCGAACACCCTCATCATCGAGGGCCTCGCGCAGACGGGCGGGCTGCTGGTGGCGGAACATGGTGGGTTTGAGGAGCGGGTAATTCTGGCGAAGATCGCCAAAGCGCGCTTCCATTTTCCCGCGGTTCCCGGAGATACTCTCGAGTATCGGACCACCATCGATGACATTCAGAAGGATGGCGCGATCGTCAGCGGAACAAGCTCGGTGGGCGACCGGCTGCAAGGTGAAGTGCAATTGTTTTTTGCCCATCTGAACGACGCGTCGATCGCGGAATCCCTTTTCGACCCGGCTAATTTACTGGCGATGTTGCAATTGCTCGGCGTCTTCAAGGTGGGGCGCGACCCGCAGGGTGGTCCGCTGACCGTGCCTAAATCACTCCTGAACGGAAGCCAGCCGCACTAGGGCCCCTTTCTGTTCCCAATCGGTTCTGTTCCTTCGAAACCGAGGTGCAAAGCGATGAGACGACGCGTAGTCATCACCGGAGTGGGCTGTATCACGCCCATGGGAACAGACGTCGAGAAAATCTGGAGTGGCCTCAAGGCCGGTGACTCGGGCGTGGGTTACACGTCGATCTTCGACGCCAGCCGCTTCCCGACGCGCATCTCGGCCGAGGTTCGCAACTGGGATCTGAGTGATGTCGGCGAAGACCCCGAGGTCTGGAAGCTGCGCGGCCGCCATACGAAGTTTGCCGCCGGCGCCGCAAAAAAAGCGGTGAATGATTCCGGTATTCTCAATCACACGATCGACCCAGCCCGCTTCGGCGTGTATCTGGGCAGCGGCGAGGGGCAGCAAGATTTTCACTGCTTTGCGCGCATGATGACAAGCGCCCTGCGCGGCGAGCAATTTGACCTGGCACAGTTCACCAAGGCGGGCCTGGAGTGGCTGCACCCGACGGTGGAACTCGAGCAGGAGCCAAACATGCCGGCCGGCCATTTGGCGGCCTTGTTCGATGCGCAAGGTCCCAACGCAAATTGCTTGACGGCCTGTGCCGCTAGCAGCCAGGCCATTGGCGAAGCCGTGGAAATCATCCGCCGCGGTGATGCCGACATCATGCTCTCCGGCGGTACGCACAGCATGATCCATCCCTTCGGCGTCACGGGCTTTAATTTGCTGACAGCGCTCTCGACCAATAACGACAACCCACAAAAAGCCTCGCGCCCGTTTGATCGCGACCGCGACGGGTTCGTGCTCGGCGAGGGAGCCGCCATGGTAGTGCTGGAAGATCTGGAGCACGCCCTGACGCGGGGCGCTCAGATTTATGGCGAGCTTGCCGGCTACGGTTCAACGGCCGACGCGTATCGGATCACGGACACGCACCCAGAAGGCCGAGGCGCCACGCGCTGCATCAAGCTGGCTCTCGAGGACGCCCACCTCAATCCCGAGGACATTCACTACATCAACGCGCATGGCACCAGCACGAGCGTTAACGACAAAGTGGAAACGCTGGCGATCAAGAACGCCTTCGGTGAAGCCGCTTATCGCACGCCCGTGTCCAGCACCAAGAGCATGATGGGGCATCTGATTGCGGCGGCCGGAGCGACGGAGCTGATCGTGTCGCTATTGGCCATCCGCGACAATGTGTTGCCGCCGACGATCAATTACGAGACGCCCGACCCCGAGTGCGATCTCGACTACATCCCCAATCAGGCGCGCGAAAGCCGGTGCGACCACGCGCTTTCGAACAGCTTTGGTTTCGGCGGCCAGAACATCACGCTGATCGTCAGCCGTTACGACGGCAAGAACCGCGCGGCCTAGACGCGCATTCGATCGGACCGCGGAATCCCTAGTGCGCCGCCGGCGTCAACTTACGCCACGATCTCATAGCCCTTGCGCTGGGCTCGCGATTGCCACGATTGGGCTTCTGAATCGCCGACAACCTGTTCGGCGACTGGATCCCAATTGATCTTGCGCCCGAGACGAATCGCGATGTTCGCCAGATGGCAGGTCGTAATCGAGCGGTGGTGCGAGAACACGTCGGAAATCGGCTGTTTGCGGCTCTTGACCGATTGAAAGAAATTCGCCATGTGGCTGGTCGGCTTGCCGCCATACAGCTTTTCGATAGCGCCTTCGGGTAGCGGATGCTCTTTGAGCTCATCGACCGCAGGGCCCGTGAGCATGCTACGGGCGACGAAGAACGAGCCTTTGTCACCTTCGAACGTGATCCCGTTTTCGGTGTCATGCCGGATGATGAGCTCGGCGCCGTCCGCGTACTTGCAGTTGACCAAAAACTCGGTAGCCGTGTTGTATCCGTTTGGAACATGGGGATGCGTGGCCGTGCCCTCGACCGAAATTGGCCCGCTCGCGTCGGCGCCGAGCGCCCACGAGGCGATATCGACATGGTGAGCGCCCCAGTCGGTCATCTTGCCGCCGGAATACTCATACCACCAGCGGAACTCGTAGTGGCATCGCTTTTCGGTGTAGTCGACCTTCGGGGCTTGTCCCAGCCACATCTCCCAATTCAATTCCGGAGGAATCGCCATCGTCTCAAAGGGTCCGCCCGTCGGTGCGCCGCCGATTGCGCAGGTGGCTTTCTTGAGTTTGCCAATCCGCCCATCGCGAATGATGGCCACGGCATTGAGAAAGCGTCGATTCATCTCCGTGCGCTGTTGGGTGCCGACCTGAAAGACGCGTCCGGTCTCGTTAAGGACTTTGCAGATCGCCTTGCCTTCATCGATGGTTAGCGTCAGCGGCTTTTCGCAATACACGTCTTTGCCAGCCCGCATCGCGTCGATGGCGATCTTTGTGTGCCAGTGGTCCGGGGTGACGATGGAAACGACGTCGATATCCTTGCGGTCGAGCAGCTTGCGGTAGTCTTCGTAAATGTCGGCCTTTCCGCCTGACGCTTCCTTGCCGAACTCCGCGTGTTTGCTGTCGACGTCAGCCACGGCCACGATGTCGCCATGCGGCAAGATGCCCTTGTAAAGCCCCTTCCAGCGGTCGCCGGTGCCAATGCAACCCACTAGCGGGCGATCATTCTTCGATTGGTTGTCTTCCGCGCGGCTTTCCGAGCTGAACCAGTAAGGAGTGCCGGCAGCCAAGACCGCCGAAGTTCGCAAGAAATCACGCCGACTTTGAAATCGTTTGGTCATCTGACACCTGAATGGAGGAGGGCAGGGTGGGGGGCAGGAAACCCAAGTTTAATCGCCGCGCCGCTAACTTGCAAAAGGCCGCATCGTGGTCGTGCTGCGTCGGAAATCGACCTTCTGGCGCGGCTTGCTCAGGATCCTGTCACTGAATCAACGTTCGGTCGATGCTGGCGATCGTTGGCCGGCCGGCGAGCGCCATGTCGAGATCAAGCTCATCGCGCAAGAGAGCGAACAGGTGCTCGACCCCTTCTTGCCCTGCTGCGGCCAAGGCCCACAGGTACGGCCGCCCGATGAGCACCGCCCGCGCGCCCAGCGCCAGCGCTTTGAGAATGTCGCCTCCGCGGCGGACGCCGCCATCGACCAGCACTTCGACCCGGGCGCCCACGGCATCGACCACTTCAGCCAGGGCTTCGCTGGTGGCCATCACTCCATCCAGTTGCCGCCCGCCATGGTTCGAGACCACGATGGCCGAAGCGCCATGGTCGGCCGCCAGGCGGGCATCTTCGCCCGTCAGAATTCCTTTGATCACGAGCGGCAAAGGAGACAGCTTCCGCAACCACTCGATCGAACTCCAGTCCAGCGACGAATCCCAAATTTGCGAAATATAGTTCACCAAGGCCGATCCTTCGGGCGTGTGCTCCATGTGATCGAGACCCACGCGCTCGAGGTTCTTCCACGACATCCCCTCGGGAAGTTGGAAGCGATTTCGCGTGTCGCGTTCGCGGCGGCCGACGAGCGGGGCATCGACGGTCAGGCACAGCGCGCGGTACCCTGCGGCGACCGCCCGCTCCACAAGCCAGGCTGTCACACTGCGGTCGCGGTAACAATAAAGCTGGAACCAACGCAGGCCATTCGGAGCGGCGGCCGCCACTTCCTCGAGCGCGTACGTTCCGGCCGTGCTCACAACCTGAATTAATCCCGCCGCCGACGTCGCGCGGGCCACGGCCAGCTCGCCATCTGGATGCGCAAGCGCGTTGAATGCGCACGGCGCCGTCAGCACCGGCATCGCGATTTTTTGTCCGAGCACCGTCGTGCTTAGGTCTCGGTTGGAAACATCGACGAGCACGCGCGGGCGTAGCCTAAGCTGCTGCCAGCCCGCACGATTCTCTCCAAGCGTGACTTCATCGCCGGCGCCACCCCAAAAGTAATCAAAGACCATGGCGGGGAGCTGCTCCCGTGCCAGGTGCTCAAACTCGTCGAGGTTGATCGGCAAGGTCATTGGCAATACGTCGGAACGGGGGCGTTTGGATCATGCCGGCGGCAGCGGCAGCACGCGACTCTTCCTAGCCGATTCGCCGCCGGGCGACAACTGTGTCGGCATGCGTTAAGATGGGCGAGCACTCGGCGCCGGGGCCACCCGACTCCCTAGGCAGTCTCCCTCGGCCCATAGCTCATGCTTCAAGAAAGGACCACACGATGATCAAAGGCGTACTTGGCTACTGCAGCCTGCTTTCGGCACTGATCCTGGGAATGGCCGGTCAATCCGCGCTTGCGGACGAGCACGAACACAAGCACGAAGAGGTGCGCGACGCCGTCGCCGTCTTGATACCCATGAAGGCTAGCGGCGTGGCGGGCACGATCCTGATGAAACAAGAAAAAGGCTACGTCCAAGTTACGGGCGAAGTGACGGGGCTCAAGCCCGGCAAGCATGGGTTCCACATCCACATGTTTGGCGACTTGCGCGCTCCCGACGGTATGTCGGCGGGTGGCCACTACAATCCCCACAATCATCCGCACGGCAGCGCCGAATCGAAGGAGCGCCATGAAGGTGACTTGGGTAACATCGACGCAAACGCCAGTGGAGTTGCCAAGGTCAACGTCAAGGCCGACCACTTGGAGCTCGATCATGTGCTCGGGCGGGCCGTTGTCGTGCACGGCGACGCGGACGATCTCAAGAGCCAGCCGGCCGGCAATGCCGGACCCCGGATTGCCCTGGGCATTATCGGTTTGGCCGAAGTGAAGGCGCCGGCGGGTGCAACGAAGAAATAGCCGACTGCCACGCAAGCCGCCGAAACCAACTGGCCGGCCCGTCATTCGCCACGAGCGCTTTGCGGGTCGGCTTTTTCATGCGCCGCCTGGCGTGGCGGGTGAAGCGGCGACCTCGCCCATCATCCGATCAAACAAGCGATCCACGTGCTCGCGCGTGACTTCATCGAGCTCGTACGCGCGTGGCCCGCGCACGATTGTGTTTTTGAACACGCACTGCCGGACCAGCAGGTGCTTTTCGACCGCCAGGAATGCATCGAGGCTGTGCTGCAGCGACACGAGCGCCGCGAGGGGCAACCAAATCCGCTCAGCCGTGCCCCAATCTTCGCGCACGAGCGCCCGCCAGATGGCCACGATCGCGTCGACCAGGTCGGCTCCCGGCATCGTTCCGACAATTCCGCGCCGGAAACTGTCGACCAAGGCAATGCCGCCCGTGCCCTCGAACACGCGGGCCGCGTTCGCGGTGCGCGATCGCAGCGCGCTCAACCGCGGGCCAATCGGCACCGCCTCCGGCTTGAATAGCACGCGAGGGCCCAGCGACTCGAATAGTCTCACAAACAGGTCGATCGACATCGGGCGGCCGACATAACTGCTGGCGTCCTGCACGATCAGCGGAATGTCGACGGATTGAGCAATTCGCAGGAAGTATTCGAATAGCGCGTCGTCATCGAGCGCGGTCGAAATCGGCGGCACCGCCATGAGCGCGCTTGCGCCCGCCTGCTGGGCATGCCGCGCGTAGTCGCAGGCCGTGTGCCAGCTCTCGGCGCCGACGCTGACCACCACGGGGCGGCCGCTGGCCACGCCGCAGACCTTGTCGGCCATCTCGCGCCGCTCAGACTGCGAAAGCCGCAACACTTCGGAGACCATCGCCATGACAACGCCGTCCGCGCCGCGCTCGAACAGCCATTCGATCTCGCGCGCGAGCGTGTCGTAGTCGATCGACTCGTCGGCCAGGTAGGGCGTCTGAAAAACGCAGAACACGCCGGCCAGGCGGTGGGGCTGGTTCACAGGGCGGCAGCTTTCGCGCTTCGAGAACTCGAGCAGGGGTTGCAGCGCCACCGAGTGTACCAGCCTCAAGCCGCCCGCGCCAGCTTGGTCGTCGGGAAGGACCGTTTTAGCTTTGAATCTCCGCGCGTGCGTGCTACGCAGCTTTGCTCTTGCGCGGACGAGCCGCCGGCACATTTCGCATCTCGGCCATCACCTTGGTGACCACGAGCTCGGTCGCCTGGCTGATCACTTCCGTTTGGGTGGCGGGGTCGAGCGTGATGCGTCCGCCATGCAGCGCGGACAACTCGCGATGCACCAGGTCTAAAGCTCGTGAGCGGACATATCCGCGCGCTTCGGAAACCCGCATGGTGGTGGCGCGGCGACGAACGCGGTCGAGCACGGCGGCCTGGCTGCGCTCGGCAATCCCTTCGGCCATTTGCGCGACCATGCGAGCTCGACGACGCTGGCTAAAAAAACTGAAAATCCCCATTGGCGATTCCTTTGCCTTTTTCGAATCCATTCGAGAAGGGACGTTGACGCGCGCAGGCATGCGCATGCTGGCTGCGGATGCGTGCGGCTGTCAGGAAGATCGAACCACGCGGGCTAGCATCTTGACTGCCAATGCTCGGGCGGCGAATCCCTGCCCGGTTCCTCCAGACCGCCAGGTTCCTCGGCGGACGATATCTTTGATCTCCCCTCCTGCTGAGGTATATTCACGCGCAGGTGTCGACTTTTACGAGAGGGTAAACCAATGCGCGCAGTCGTTCTGGGGTTGCTAGCGGGTTTAACGACCATGAATGCCTTCGGCGACTCGCCGGATCCTCCCCTCGAGGATCTGCGTCTGCCGGTCGCCGCCTTGGTGCGCGAAGACGTATTTGCCGGCTGGCGAGCCAACGATTTGGATCGCTATGCACGGGGGGAAAAAAACATCGACTTGTTGCTGGAACAACGACCCGACCAGCGGGCCGAGCTGCTGGCCTGGAAGGGAGGCACCCGGGTCTATCGCGGTTTACTTGCGCTCGAAAGCGGCAAGAACGATGAATTTGAGCGTTGCTACCAGGAAGCACTCGATCATTTCGCAGAAGCCAAAAAGCTCGGCCCCCGACACCCGGCCGTGAACGCGATCGTGGGCGGTACGTTCGTACTGTTCGGTGATCGGCTGCCGGAAAAATATCGGGCCGCGGCATGGGCCACCGGCTACGAGAACTATCAGGCGTTATGGAAATTGCAGGGCAAGGCCGTCGACCGGCTACCCCTTCACATTCGCGGAGAATTGCTGGCCGGGCTGGCCCAATCGTCCGAGCGCACCGGACGGCACGAGGAGCTGGCCGAATACTTGGACAAGATCATCGCGACGCTGCCGGATACCGGATACGAACGGGTGGCCAAACTTTGGAAGAGCGACCCGGCGGCTGCAGCGAAAGGCAACATCTCTTGCAAGTCGTGTCACAACGAAGGGCGGCTGCAAGATCGCCTTGCGAAGCTGAACGGCAAATGAGATTGAAGGCAGCCGGCCGAAGTGGCCGTTTACTTCTTGAGAACGGCCCGGCGCACTCGGCGTAAAACTGGAACTTCCGAAGCAGTGGCTCAGCGCTGCCAAGACGGCTTGACCTAAAACAAATGATGCAATAGTTTTAGCGATCAAACAGGGCGCCGTCGCCAAGAGGCTAAGGCAGCGGATTGCAAATCCGCCATCGTGGGTTCGACTCCCACCGGCGCCTTTTTTCGAGCCTGGTAGCAAGGTTCGCGTCTATCGAGTCGGGGGCAACCTGCAAAGTCGATGGGCCGCTGCCCGGCCCCAAACCTTCCAGAAGCTGCTCGAGCCGGCCTAATGGCCAGCGTGCGGCACATCAGCCTGCCAGAACCTTTCCCGTGGCTGTGTGTCTGTGGGACTGCGGCGCGCGGGCGGTCGCGCGCCAGGACTCACCATCTGACCCGGTCTGGTTTCCATGCCTCCTATCCGCTACTTACAGGTGGACTCGTTTACGTCCCGGCCGTTTTCGGGCAACCCAGCCGCGGTGTGCTTGCTCGAGCACGAAGCCGACGCCAAATGGATGCAATCTGTCGGCGCAGAAATGAATCTCGCCGAGACGGCGTTTGTGTGGCCGAAAGAGGATAACTTCGGGCTGCGCTGGTTCACGCCTATCCTGGAAGTCGATCTGTGCGGGCATGCCACGCTGGCCGCCGCACGCGCGATGTGGGAAGTCGACGTCGCCGACAGCGGCCAACCCATCACCTTTGAAACCAAGAGCGGCAAGCTAACTGCCACTTCCGCGGGCGAGTGGATCGAGCTCGATTTCCCCGCCACGCCGCCGGAGGCGATCGAATCGAATCGAGTGCTCGCGGATTCGCTGGGGGTACCCCTCAGCTACGTCGGGCGCACTAGGTTCGACTACCTGGTGCTCGTTTCCAGCGAACAAGAGCTGCGCGCGATCAGTCCCGATTTCGCGGCTCTCAGGACGCTCGGCACGCGGGGAGTGATCGTAACCAGCCCATCGGCCGATCGTGAGTTCGATTTCGTGTCGCGATTCTTCGCGCCCGGGGCGGGCATCGACGAAGATCCGGTGACCGGGTCGGCGCATTGCGCGCTGGCGCCCTTCTGGCGAGAGCGAACGGGCAAAAGCGAGATGGTCGCCTATCAGGCCTCCTCACGCGGAGGCGTCGTGCGCACACGGCTGGCGGGCGATCGCGTTATTCTGGGTGGGCAGGCCGTCATCGTGTGGACCGGCCAACTGTGTTGCTAGGTCCCGCGTGATCTTCGCCCCCAACCGCTACCCCCTAATCCCTAACCCCCGGCTTCATAACCCCTCCTAAAAAGACCAAGGGCTTGGACGGATAAACCGCCCAAGCCCTGGCGTCCATCTGGTCAAGCGGAGACCAGTTGCTCCGTATAACCGCAGGCGGACCGTGCCTGCTGGCACATTTACATAAAAATGTAACCTTCTTCGCCGTGCTGCGTGAGATCGAGCCCTTGCGTCTCTTCTTCGGGAGTTACGCGCAAGCCCATCGTCGCATCCAGCACTTTGAGCAAGACGACCGTGACCGCCGCGGCAAAGACCCACGTGATCGCAGTTGCCACGAGCTGGCCGGTCAACAGGCTGCCGCCTTCCAACATGCCAATCGGTTCGTTGTTGTTGAGGTTTTGCACGGCCCGAGTGGCGAAGACACCGGTCAGGATGGCGCCCAGCGTGCCGCCGATCCCGTGAACGCCAAAGGCGTCGAGCGAGTCGTCGTAACCAAACTTCGACTTCAAGGTCGTGCAAGCCAGGTAGCACACAATGCCGGCCGCTGCTCCCATGGCCATGGCAGGCATCGGCAGCACGTAGCCCGATGCGGGCGTAATGCAAACCAGGCCAGCGACAGCGCCCGAGCAAGCGCCCAGCACGGTCGGCTTTCCGCGAGCGATCCATTCCATGCCGGCCCAAGCCAGCGCGGCGGCAGCCGCCGAGAAGTGCGTGGCCGCAAAGGCGCTGGCCGCGATTCCATCGGCCGCACAGGCGCTACCGGCGTTAAAGCCAAACCAGCCGACCCACAACATGGCAGCGCCGAACGCCGTGTAAGTCAGGTTGTGCGGCGGCATAGGATCACGACCATAGCCCAGCCGTTTTCCGATCAACAGCGCGCAGATCAGAGCCGAAACGCCGGAGCTAATGTGCACCACTGTTCCGCCGGCAAAGTCGAGCGCGCCACCCATGGCATATTGCTTCGCATGCTCGGTGTTGTAGGCCAGAATTCCGCCCCCCCACACCCAGTGACAAAGCGGGCAATAGACCAGCGTGCCCCACAAAATCATAAAAACGACCATCGTGCTGAACTTCATCCGCTCGGCAAACGCTCCGCAAATCAGCGCCGGAGTAATGATGAAGAACATGCCTTGGAAGAGCATGTGCGTCAGCATGGGAATGTTATAGGCCGTGCTCTGCGGGATCACCGAGGCGCCATCTTTCCACTCGGCCTGCACATTTCTCATGAACAGATAGTCGCTATTGCCGATCCAGGCTTCGCTGCCGCCGAACGACAGCGAGTAGCCATATAGGCCCCAGATGACGGTCATCAGCCCCATCAAGAAGATGCACTGCATGATGACGCTGAGCACGTTCTTCTTGCGCACCAGCCCGCAATAGAACATGGCCAGGCCCGGGCCGGTCATCATGAGCACCAGGGCCGATGAGGTGAGCATCCAGGCATTGTCGCCACGATCGAGCGGCTTGGGCTCGGCAGGCGGGGGCGCCGCAGCAGCGGCAGGTGCATCGCCGGGACTTTCCTGCGACCAGGCGAGCTGGGCCTGGCCTAGAATCACACTACACAACAAAAACAGAAGGGGTAAAATGCGCGCAGAACGTCTCATGGCAACTCCGCTTTTTGTGGACAGAGGGACTACAATCCAACGTGCTGTCGCCGAAAGCAAGCTTCGTACCGGAGAACAGATTTGGCATCAATCCGATGGTATCTAACACGGAGTAAGTTCCTTCCAATTCGCGATTTATGTCCGAAGCCTCAAGCGCGCAAAAATGTTCGACGCTCTCAGCTTTTCCCTCCGGCTGCCCACAAATATCACAGTTCTTGCTTAGATTAGCGGCACGATCTTAAGCAGCCCTAAGCTGTGCTCAGCCGAGCATTCCACATTTGGCGGTAAGCAGCCTCCAGGTTGCGCGTGAAGCCGGCAAAGTCGAGCAGGGGAGAAGCGGACATCGTGGTTCGCAGCGTTGAGCGGAGGCGGGTCAATCGCTCTCGATCGTTGGCCAACGTAAGGGCGCGCTGGACGTAGCCCTCAATGTCTTGGGCGATTAAGTCCGCCAGCCCCACATTGGCCAAAACGCTGCCGCCGAAGCGAGACGCGTAGGTTTCTCCCTCGAGCATCACGACCGGCACACCCATCCAGATTGAATCGCAGGTCGTCGTGTGCCCGGTAAAGGGAAAGGGATCGAGCGCGATATCCGCCTCGGCGATGAGGCCAAGGTACTCACGCAGGATTTTGCGATTGTGAAGCACGATCCTGGCCGGATCGATCGAGGCGGCTCGAGCCCGTTCGTGCAGATGCCGCTCGATGTAGCCGCCACCGGCCGCGAGCACGAGCAAGCGGGAATTCTCAAGACCCGCCAGAATTCGCAACCACACATCAATCACCGCCGGGGTGACTTTGCGATAGATATTGAAGTAGCCAAACGTCACATAGCCTGAGCTCGCGGCAGGCAATGGCGTGATCGGCGGGGCTTCGTCCGGCGGCCGGTAGCAAAAAAACGCTCGCGGCAGGCGCACGAGTTTCTCCGTGTAATATCGGTCGGTCAGACCCGGCGGGTCGGCCCGTTCGTCCGTCAATCGATAATCCATGGCTGTCATGCCGGTAGTGTTTTGATAGCCGATATAGGTCACCTGAATCGGCGCCGGCTTGCGCGCGAACGTCAACAACCGGTTCCCACCAATATGCCCGGCCAGATCGACCAGGATGTCGATGCGATCGCTTCGAATCTGCTCGGCCAGTTGTTCATCCGAGAAACCGACAACGGGCCGCCACACGTCGGCGGCGGCTTTGATTCGGGCCGTCACGGCGTCTGGCGCCGCTACGTCGGAATAGCAATAGACTTCGAACTGATCATGGTCGTGAGCCAACAAAACCGGTTCGCTAAAGTAATTGACCGCATGGCGGCGAAAATAAGCCGACACGTAGCCCAGCCGCAGCTTGTGCCGTGGGCTAGGATCTCGCTCGTGCGACGCCGCCAAGTGAGTCAGCGGCTCGGCAAACCGCTCCGCCCAGGCTCGATGCTCGCTGAACACGGCCTCTTGGGAGAAACCGGGTAGGTAATTGAACGTGTAGAGGAGATTGCTGTAGAAATCAGGTCGCGCGGGATCGAGCTCCATTGCCTTGCGATACCAAGCGAGCGCCTCGTCGCCGCGCCCTTGTGAGTGCAGCGCCGTGCCCTTCAAATTGCAAAGGCTTGCGGAACGAGGCTCAAGCAGCAGTCCCTTTTCGCAAAATTCGAGCGCGGGGTCGGCCTGCTGAAATTCGTTGTAGATGACGGCCAGGTTGTGGTAGGCCGCTTCGAATGAAGGGTCAAGCTGCGCGGCATGTCGATATTCGGCGATTGCCTCATTCGAACGTCGTATGGTTCTAAGAACATTGCCGCGATTCAAATGCGCCAAGGCGGATCCCGGCCGCACTTGAATCGCGCGCTCGAAATACAACAGGGCCTCGTCCACCCGTCCGGCCAACTGCAGCATGATCGCGTAGCTCTGGAGCGCCTCAAAAAAGTCCGGCCGAATTGCCAGCGCACGCTGGTACTCGCCTGCGGCGGCGTCAACCTCGTGCCGGTTGTGGAGCAAGCCGGCCAGGTTCATATGGGCTTCGGCCAATGGCGGCTGTAAGGCGCATGCCCGCCGATAGCATTCGATCGCTTCGTCGGTTTTTCCAATCGCGGTCAGAACAACGCCCAGATTGTAGTGCGTGATCGACAAATTAGGCCGAGTTCGAACGGTCTCGCGATACTCTGTGGCGGCGGCTTCGAAGTGCCCGCCCGATTTGAGCAGGGCCGCCAGAGGGTCGTGTGTCTCGAGTAAGTCGGGCCCAAGCCGAACGGCTTCGCGAAAACTGCGCTCGGCGAGTTCCAAGTTCCCCGTCCTCCGTTGCGCCTCACCCAGATGCACATGATAAATCGGCTGCGCGGGCGCGATCGCGACAGCTTGCGCGAAGAACGCGAGCGCCACGGCCGCATTGCCCGCCTGGATCGCGAGCGTGCCGAGCATGTCGAGCGCGCCGGCGTGCTGTGGCTGGAGCGATAAAACTTGCCGGTAGAGTCTTTCGGCTTCTTGCAAGTCGCCGCGCTCGTGAGCGGCTACGGCGGCTTGGAAGACCTGGTCGGCTGGTAACATACCATCTGCTCGCGGCGGTCGTTCGGAACGGATTGCAATTCTAACGCCCGCACGCACCGTGGCGCTAGGACTCTGCACTTGGAAGTCATCGAACCAAGGGGGTAAAATCGCGCCCGGAGATTCGGATCCTTCGCATCGCTTCCCCACCCAGCATGCAAACCCTGCTCATCACCGGCGGCGCGGGCTTTATCGGCAGTGCCCTGGTTCGGCTGCTAGTCGGTGAGCGGCAGGTTCGCATCATAAATCTCGACAAACTGACGTATGCCGGCAACGTAGACTCGCTCGAGGCGGTTTCTGGTCAGTCCCGGCACGTGTTCGTCCATGGCGACATCTGTGACCGCAAGCTCGCCGACTCACTGCTAAGCGAATTTCAACCACAGGCGATCATGAACCTGGCCGCCGAATCGCACGTCGACCGATCGATCGACGCCCCATCGGCTTTCGTCGAGACCAATGTGGTGGGCACGTGCACCTTGCTCGACGCCGCACTCGCCTACTACAAAAGTCTGCCCGAGCCCGCGCGCGGCCAATTTCGGTTCTTGCAGGTTTCGACGGACGAGGTTTACGGGTCGTTGGGAGCGACGGGATGCTTCACTGAAGACAGCCCCTTGCGTCCCAACTCGCCGTACGCGGCCTCGAAGGCCGCCGCCGACCATTTTGTGCGCGCGTACTTTCAGACGTATCGGCTCCCAACGCTTACCACGCATTGCTCGAATAATTACGGCCCGTTTCAGTTTCCTGAGAAATTGGTCCCGCTCATGATCTTAAACGCGATCGATGGCCAACCTTTGCCGGTCTATGGCAAAGGTGAGCAAGTGCGCGACTGGCTGCACGTCGAAGATCATTGCCGCGGATTGATGGCCGCGCTTGAACATGGGCGGCCGGGCGAGGTTTATGACCTGGGAGGCCGCTCGGAGCGCACCAATCTGCAAATAGTTCAAGCCGTGTGCGCGATCGTCGACGAGCTGCGGCCCGACTTGCCGCATCGGCCTTGCGCGGACCTCATTCGCTTTGTCGAGGATCGTCCCGGTCACGATGCGCGCTATGCCATCGACCCCACCAAGGCCAAGCGCGAGCTGGGTTGGGAACCGCGCTACCATTTAGAACAAGGTTTGCGAGAAACTGTGGCCTGGTATCTCGATCACCCAGGCTGGGTCGAACGCGTCACGAGCGGCGTCTATCAACGGGAACGACTGGGCCTGGCCCATTGAGCTGAAACACCAAGGATGGCACACCACCATGCCTGACGCACACTTCAACAAGGGAATCATCCTGGCCGGTGGCTCAGGCACGCGGCTCGATCCGGTTACGCGCGCGGTGAGCAAGCAGCTCCTGCCCGTGTACGACAAGCCGATGGTTTATTACCCGCTCTCCGCGCTGATGCTTTCCGGCATTCGCGATGTGCTGGTCATCACGACGCCGCAGGATGCAAGCGCGTTTGAGCGCCTGTTGGGGGATGGGAGCCGCATTGGAATTTCGATCCGCTACGCCGTGCAGCGCGAACCCAATGGACTGGCCGAAGCGTTTCTGATCGGTCGCGAGTTCGTGGGGCACGAACATGTGGCGCTCGTCCTGGGCGACAACTTATTCTTTGGACAGGGTTTTCAAGACATCTTGGCCCGCGCCACCAAGCGCGCCTCGGGCGCCACGATTCTTGCGCATGCGGTCAAGGATCCGGAGCGCTACGGCGTGGTCGAGCTCGACCGCGGCGGGCGGCCACTTTCGCTGGAAGAGAAACCCCGCGCGCCCCGCTCGAAGCTGGCGGTGACCGGCCTGTATTTTTACGACAATGACGTGCTCGAAATTGCCCGCGGCTTGCGGCCCTCCGCGCGTGGCGAGCTCGAGATTACGGACGTCAACCAGGCGTACCTCAACGAGCAGCGGCTGTATGTGGAAGTCCTGACGCGCGGGTTTGCCTGGCTCGACACCGGCACGCATGAGGCGCTGCTGCAAGCGGCCAATTTCGTGCAAACCATCGAAATGCGACAAGGCATGAAAATCGCCTGCATCGAGGAAGTGGCTTACCACAAGGGATTCATCAGCGCTGCGGAGCTCGCCACGCTCGCCGAAAAGGCCGGCAATGACTACGGACGGTACCTATTGCAAGTTCTCGAGCAGCCACCGCAATTCACCGCCACCAAGCGTTAAAGGACGTGCTCGTTTCATCTGCAGCGCGAGGTCTGTCGCTCGATTGGGTGCTTGTTGTGGGTGCGGCTTCGCCTGGCTCTCGTGCCCGCTTTTGCCCCTGTCCCCATTCGCACGCGGCTAATAGAATCCCACCATGAAGACGCGATCCACGACCATTCTGACCGTGCGCCACAAGGGAATGGTGGCAATCGGCGGTGACGGGCAAGTCACGCTGGCGAACACCGTCATGAAGGCCGACGCGATGAAAATCCGCCGCCTGCTCGATGGCAAGGTATTCACGGGATTTGCCGGTTCCACGGCGGACGCTTTTGCGCTTCTCGAGCGGTTCGAGGCGAAGCTCAAGGACTTTCCTGGCAACGTGCCGCGTGCGGCCACTGAGCTTGCCAAGGACTGGCGGACCGATCGCGCGTTGCGCCGCTTGGAAGCGCTGCTAGCCGTGGTCGACGCAAACCACACGCTGCTGGTGACAGGCAATGGCGACGTCATCCAGCCCACCGATGGCGTGCTGGGCATTGGCTCGGGCGGCAATTATGCCGTGGCCGCGGCTCGCGCGCTGGTCGCCCATTCGCAGTTGGACGCCGCCGAAATTGTGCGCACCAGTCTGCAAATCGCCGCTGGGATCGACGTCTTTACCAATGAGAATATCGTGGTTGAGGTTCTGCCATGCGCGACCTGACGCCGCGGCAAGTCGTGGCCGAGCTCGACGCGCACATCGTCGGGCAGACCCAGGCCAAGCGCGCGGTTGCCATTGCGGTGCGCAATCGGTGGCGCCGGCAACAACTCTCGCCTGAAATGCGCGCGGAAATCGCGCCCAAGAACATCTTGATGATCGGTCCCACCGGCGTCGGCAAAACCGAGATTGCGCGGCGGCTTGCCAGGCTGACGGGGGCGCCTTTCATCAAGGTCGAAGCAACAAAGTACACCGAAGTCGGTTACTACGGCCGCGACGTGGAGAGCATTATCCGCGAACTGGTGGAGAATGCGATTGCGCTTGTGCGAGAATCCGAACGCAAAAACGTCGAAACCGAGGCGCGCCGCAGGGTGGAGGATCGCCTGCTCGATCTGCTCGTGCCTGCGCCGGTCGCCTACGACGTCGGGGCGGAAAGCGCCAACTCGCCTGAGCGTCATGAGCGGACGCGCGAGAAAATTCGCGCTCGACTGGCGGCCGGCGACATGGAAGACCGCAAGATCGAAATCACGGTCGAGCAAAAAGCCGCGCCCATGATGCTGACGGGCATGGGTCTGGAACAGGTCGACATGGACCTGCAAGGGATGCTCGAGCGTTTCATGCCGAAGCAAACCACGCGCCGCCAACTGAGTGTCGCCGAGGCGCGCAAGGTCCTCTTCGAGCAGGAGTGCGATGCTCTCATCAACCCGGAAAAAGTCAACGCGAAAGCCGTCGAGCTTTCGGAGAACCTCGGCATCGTCTTCATCGATGAACTGGACAAAGTGGTCGCCAGCGAGAGCCGGGGTGCCGATGTCTCTCGCCAAGGCGTGCAACGCGACTTGTTGCCCATCGTGGAAGGCACGACCGTGCAGACCAAGTACGGATATGTGAAGACCGACCATATCCTGTTTATCGCGGCCGGCGCCTTTCATCGCAGCAAACCCAGCGAGCTGATGCCGGAGCTGCAGGGCCGCTTCCCCATTCGCGTGGAGCTTGGCGATCTCACGAAGGAGGATTTCGTTCGCATCCTGACCGAGCCGGCCAGCGCGCTCACCAAGCAGTACAAGGCGCTGTTGGGCACCGACGGCGTGGCGATCGAATACGATCCGTCCGCCATCGAGGCCCTTGCGGACGTGGCTTTCCGCGTCAATCAAACCAGTCAGAACATCGGCGCGCGGCGGCTTTACACCATCATGGAAAAGTTGCTCGAGGAGCTGAGCTTCAATGCGCCCGATCAGGTCCAGGGACGGATTGTCGTGGACGCCCCGTACGTCCGCTCGCGGCTGGATAAGCTCGCCCAGGATGAAGACCTGAGCAAGTTCATCTTGTGATCGTCCCCAATTCTGTCCGCAGCCGGGCCAGGCTTTGCGCGGCCCGTCTTCCCGTTGCCGATAGCTCGAAGCGGCGCTCGTCCCCGGCGCCCAGTTCGATGGTGACCTGCAAATGATCGTCAGGCAAACAGCGGCTCACACGCTCACCCCATTCGATCAGCACCAGATTGGGAGTTGGAAAATACTCCTCCACTCCCAGCGCCACGAACTCGTCTTTATCGCGCAAGCGGTAGGCATCGATGTGATAGATCGGGCGTGTCCCGTGGTATTCATGAACCAAGACGAACGTGGGGCTGACCACGTCCGCGCGGTCGACGCCTAAGGCCGCTGCAATCGCTTGTACCAGCCGCGTTTTGCCAGCGCCCAGTGGACCCGATAGCGAAACCACTCCGCCGTCGGCAAGCGCTCGCGCGAGTGCGGCGCCCAAACGCTCGGTGTCAGCTTCGCTCGATGCCGTATACGACAGATGCGTGTCGCTCATCGAATCCTGTTTTAGGCGTTTAGTGCTGAAAGCCTTGCGGCTCGATTGGGGTCCGCTTGCCGTCATCATCGAGGAGCCACAACCCTGGCTCCGCCACGAACCGCCCGATCACGGTCAGCCCACACTGGAGCGGCTGGGTGACTTCTAATTCCGTCGCCACTCCAGGTTCGGCTGCCAACAACAGTTCGAAATCCTCTCCGTCCGATAGCGCGTGCTCCAGGGCCGGCCGGCCATCGGCGCGGGCGAGTTCGGCGGCCGCCGCGGCAATCGGAATTTTGCTCGCCATGAGTTCCGCGCCAAGGCCGCCCGCTTTCGTCATCCGCCACAGATCGAGCGACAATCCGTCACTAATATCCATTCCAGCTTTGACCTTGCCGTGCTCGGCCAGCCATAGGGCGGCCTCAATCCGAGGCTCGAAGTCGAGATGGTGTCCCAGGATGCTGCCGCCCAATTGGCCCGTGACGAGGATCGAGTCCCCGCGACTCGCGCCTGCGCGAGTTAGCGCACGACCCACGGACACTTGACCGATCACGGTCACGCTAATGACGAGCCTGCCATCCCAGGTGTTGGTATCTCCGCCGGCGATCACAACGTCGTACTGCTCGGCGAGCGGAATCAAGCCTTCGTAAAGCTCCTTGACCAGCTCGAGCGCGCCCGCGCGCGGTAGCGCCACTCCGACGACCGCGGCCAGCGGGCGAGCCGCCATGGCCGCCAGGTCGCTCAGGTTGACGGCCAATGCCTTGCGGCCAATTCGCCGCGGAGGAACCTCCGCTAATTCGAAGTCCACGCCATCGGTGAGCACATCCACCGTTACGACGCCTTGATGGCCGGCTTCGAGCGCGAAAAGGGCGGCGTCATCGCCAATGCCTGGCGGCGAAGCCGTTGAGCGTGGCAGGCGCTTTTCGAGCCAGCGAATGAATTCCAGTTCCATGCGAACTGGATTGTAACGCCCTGACGGCTCGCGTTGCGAGTGCGCGACCCCGAGAGCTAACGAGACGACTCTAGCGGCCGCGAGTCGGGCGCATGGAGACGTTCAGCTCGCCCTCGTAGCGGACGTCATTGCGCAGAATCAGGAACTTCATGGGCTGGCCCGAGTTCTTCATCGCGTACATGACGTTTTCCGGCGAGAGGGTTTCCCAGATGTGCATGCCGAGCAGGATATCGCCGCGGCGTACGCCTTCGTTGAAGGCCGGACTGTCGGTGCGCACCTCGCTGACCAGCAATCCACCGCGATACTGTTTCTGGTAATTCTTCAGGTGCTGCACCGGAGTGGGCGAGAAACGCAGACCGAGCACTTCCCAGATACGGTCACCCTCATTTTTGCGCGGGATGGGGCTGCCCAGGACCAGGGTCACTTCGACTGGCTTTTTATTGCGCTGCACCGACAACGAAATCTCTTCGCCGGCCTGGTGGCCAAGCAAGGCGCGTTCCAGATCAAGCGACCGCACGACGGGGGTGTCGCCGACTTTCGCGACCACGTCGCCCGGCTGCAGTCCACATTTGGCCGCGGGGCTTTCATCGTCGACCCGATTGACCACGCATTGCTTGACAGCCCCAGCCGGCTGCTTGGAGACGATGCCATGCCAGGTGTTGTGCTGAGTGCCGATCAACTCGGCTGCAATTTGCACTGCCATGTCGACCGGAATGGCGAATCCGATTCCCTGTGCTCCCGCGCGCACGGCGACATTGATGCCGATCATTTCGCCGTCGATATTCAGAAGCGGTCCGCCCGAGTTGCCAGGATTGATGCTGGCATCGGTTTGGATCAAATCCTTGTAGTCTTGCGAATCGCTGACGCGGACCGTGCGATGCAGCGCGCTGATGATGCCGCGCGTCACCGTATGCTCGTAGCCATAGGCGTTGCCGACCGCGATGACCGACTCGCCCGGCATGAGGTCGCTCGAGGTGCCAATATTGATGACGGGCAGCTTGCGTGGAACGTTGATCTTGATGATGGCCAGATCGGTTTTCGAGTCGTGGCTGACTCGCGTGCCGACATATTCCTGCTTGTCGGCCAGCGTGACCTCGATTTTTTTCACGCCATCAACAACATGGTGGTTGGTGAGGATGTATCCTCGCTCGTCGATCACGACGCCCGTGCCCATGCCGTTGACGTTTTGCACCTCGCCGCGCCGGAATCCCTCTTCGCCCGGGCCAAGCGCCTTTTGTCCGTGGATATTGACGATCGATTGCCGTGCCTGCTGCACGATTTTCACGGTGGCGGTACGTCGCAGCTCACTAGCTGGCGATTGCGCCGCGATGTTCACGGCAAAAAGCGTGACAAGCAGGGTGTCAATCGCCACTCGAGACAAATGCACGCGCGGACGGGCGAATCGCTGAAGCATGGCGTGAAAGCGGGGTTGGCGGGACCAGAACCGGCGATTTTCCGGAACCTGGTAGCTGGCTTGGGTGGCAAGGGATTGCCACGGGCACGACGTGGTAAGCAGTACAGAAGGCTAGATCGGCCCAGAACGCAAAGGGGCATAAGAACGACCCGTGTAGCCGGAACAGGCATCCCAGCTTCACAAGCGCGACTGGCGCGCCAGCGTGTCCGCCCGGGTGCTAGCGACCGCCGGCAGGGCCGTCCGTATCGCCTGTTGCCCTCGGCGCGGCTTCACGATTCCGCCCGAACACAAGCACCAAGAGCTGCATCAACAGAAACAAACCCAAAGTGCCTAGCAGCACATAGGGCCACACCCTGACCTGCTGTACTCCCATCTGCTCCACGATCGCCACCGCTCCCAACACGAAGAGAGCGATTAGCAGCAAGCCACAACCGACGGAGGCCATGGTTCCTTTGAACGTCCCCTCCTCGCTGTACTCCTCATAATAGAGGTCGATCGTGCGGCCCTTGTGCAAGCTGCGGTCGATCGTTTCCGCCAACTCCAAACTGCGGGCCCCATCCAGAAGCGTGGGCTCGGCCGATTCTCCGTCAACCGCGGCAGCCAAACATGCCAGCATGGTGTCGTCCGGATTCCAGTCCTCGAACTTCTCGGTGGTCTGGCCGTCGGAGGATTGCAGCTCGAACGTCCACGAGTCTTCTTCCGGCGCAAGATGCACGACCGCGCGGCCGCGAGGGCCGTGCACGCTCAAACGACCGCTTCCGACGGAGCCGGGCACCACCGACCAGCGAGTCGCGATGCCGCTTGTGCCCGACATCTGCACGCCCAAGTTCGAGTAAGCCTGATCCCCGGTCGTACCGGCAAGAGCGCCCAACCGCGTCATGTCTCCGGCGATGATCCGCAACGTGTCGACGTCGCGCGAGAACTGGCGCATGACGTTCGTTTTCGAGGGAACCGGGATCGAGCGTTCCATCACCACCTGGTCTACCTTGCCTATCGGAGAGGCTTCCCCGGCGGAAACGATCTCGGCCACGCGAGCCACTGCCGGATGGAACCGGTCGGGCAGATAACAAACCACGATTCCACCAACTTCGCTGCGGATCATCTCGAGTTCGTAGTACAGCAGCATCGAGTCGAGCGCGGGGTGCGACAGCATGAGCGGAATGCCAGCCTGAATCAGCTTTCGCAACTGCTCGGCGCGGCGGTCCTCGTCCTCGCAGCGGGCAACAAACACGGCGTCGAAATGGGTCGAGTCCAAAAGGGCTTCCCAATCCGCGACGGGCCGGGCGCCGGTCGCGGAGTCGAGCGCCGCGAGCATGGCGGGATCCACCTCGCACATGCCGGCCAGTTCGAATCGGGGGTTCGCCCGCGTGGCTTCGAACATTTCCAGGAACGAACCATCCGCGCCCAAGAATGCAAGGCGGATGGGAGAGACAGGTTCCATGCGTGCGGCTCTGAAATGCGGTTCGGTCAGGCGATCAGGAGCGAGGATGCACGACCTTGGTGAGCGCTTCGACAAAAAAATAGTCGCCCCACATGACCGATTCATCGACACCCAAACTTTTGGCCGTGTGATAGACACCGTGTTTAAGAATACCTTCGGCCCCGGGCGTCTCGGTGGCGAGATATTCCGGCTTGCACAGCGCGTCGAGCATGGCCGTCGCCGTGCGGCGGTAGGCGATCGCGCGATCCAGCGAACGGGTCTGTCGTTCCAGGTCCAACAAACCACTGGCGGCGATGGCGGCAGCCGATGAATCCTTCTGTGGCCCCCAGGGCAAGGGAGCATTCAGATCGGCGCAAAAATCCCAATACGGAACATGATCGACCGGCAGATGCGTCAACCAAAAGTCCGCGTTGCGTTCGGCAACCGCCAGGAACTCCTCGTTGCCGGTCAGTTCGTAAACCTGGCTGAAGCCGTACATCGACCAGGCGAGCCCGCGCGCCCACGCGCTATCGGGCCGCAGCCCCTGGTGCGTGGACTGCCGCAGGAACTGGCCGGTTTCACGATCGAAGATACCCTCGTGTGCCGTCGAACCATTCGGCCGAACGAGCGTATCGCGCGTGGTGCGGCAATGAGCCGTGGCGACGTCATACAAGGCTTGATCGTTTGTCGCGCGTGCCGCGTAAAAAATGATCGGCACATTCATCATGATGTCGATGAACAGGCTGTCCGGCGCCACGAATGAGCAAAGATACTGGCCGCGCGGTTGAAAGCGCAGGGCCAGGGTTCGGCCGGCCTGGATGAGCACCTGCTGCAGGTGCTCTTCGTGCGTCAGCTCGTACCAGGGGCGATAGGTATTTAGAAAAATGAAGCCCAGATCGTGCACGTCGCGGTCGAACTGTCGCCGTTCGAGCAAGCGGCTGTAATGCTCGGCGCGCTCGCGCCATGCCGGGTTTCCGCCGCGGCGATGAAACTGCCACATCATTCCGGCGAAGAATCCGCCCGTCCAGTCCGTCCACAGTTCGCCTTGATGATGCCAGCGCCCGTTTACCGAGTAGATGGGGAAGTAGTCTGGCGTGCGCTCGATCGTGGCCGCGACCTGGCGCTGGGAAAAATCGAGTGCCTTCTGGTATGTTTCGATATGCGGATCCGTCATGCGTGGCGATAGCCCGGTGAATCGATTACAACGTGTCGGCAGGTCGCGTCCATCGTATCGACGCGGCTGCGCGGCGAAAAGATGCGAGGCCGACTACGCCCCTGTTCAGCGCGCGGGCGCGAAGCTTCGCCACGCGGAACTTGACCAATTATGCCGCACTACGACCCTTTGTTTCATGTCGTACTCTATCAGCCCGAGATCCCGCACAACACGGGCAGCGTGGGCCGCACTTGCGTGGCCGCTGGCGCGAAGCTGTGGCTGGTCAGGCCGCTCGGGTTCCGGCTGGACGACTATTATCTGCGGCGGGCGGGTTTGGATTATTGGCCACACTTGGAATGGGAAGTCGTCGACGACTGGAACGCGCTCGAGGCTCGGCTGCCGGATACGCGGCGCTGGTTCTTTAGCAAGTCCGCCCAGCGCAGCTACTGCGATGCGCGATTCGTGCCGGGGGACGTATTCGTCTTCGGCAACGAATCGCAAGGGCTGCCACCCTCACTGATGGAAGCCAATGCCGAGCGGCTGCTGCGCATACCGATCCGTTCACAGGCGCGCAGCCTGAATCTTTCGAACGCGGTGGGCATCGTCACGTTCGAGGCCTTGCGGCAGCAGCGCGAGCCGCACTAGGCAACCATCGACGGCGGTGGCGATCAATTACCGGCCGCGCCGCCTCCTTCGGCAAAGTCGCCCGCATCCACGATCGACAGCCGTTTGGGATCCACGTGCTTTTTAAGCGCGGTTTGCACGTCCGTCGGCTTGAGCGCCTTGATCTTCTTTTCCAGTTCGGCGTAGTAGGCCATGGTGCGACCCACGAATACATTGTCCGCCAAGGTGCTGGCCAGGCTCGAATCACTGGTGCGCGCGACCTGCTGCGCCTGCAAGTAGCCCTGCTTGGCCTTGTCCAGCTCGGCGTCTTTGACGCCATCCTTGAGCAAGTGATTCAGCTCCTCGGAGATGGCCGTGTTGACCTTCTCGATCACCTTGGGATTGCAAATCGCGTTGATCGTCAAGCTGGTCCGCGGGTCGAACGAATCCGACGAGATGAACGAGCCCACCCCGTACGACAAACCTTCCTTCTGCCGAACACGGTCGCCCAAACGCGACGACAATGTGCCCCCGCCCAACACGAAATTGCCGATCACGATAGCGGGGTAGTCCGGGTCGGTGTCCTTCATGGGAAATACCAGACCCGCGACGTACACGGCGTTCGCCTTATCGGGAGTGAGAATTCTTTGCAGACCGCCCTTTACCTCTGGAAAGGTCTTCTTCTCAATCCGGGCATACGATTGCTTCGCGGCCCAACCGGCCAAGGCCTGGCGCAAGATCTTCAGATTGGCTTCGGGCTCGAAGTCGCCGACAATCGCCAACTCGCCGGCCTGAGAACCGAGGAAGTCGGCGTACAACTTTTTGAGTTGTCCGAGGTCAACCTTCGTGTAGCGCTCAATATCCTCCTCCACCGTAGGCGTGGAGCGCACGTCGTCCTTCGGATAGGGCGAAACGGTGCGCCGCACGCGCGTGATGGCCAGCGTGGCGGGATCGGTCAACTGTTCTTCCAACTGCGAAAGCTGTTGCCGCTTCAAAACATCGAACTCGTCCGCCGGTAGCGTGGGTTCCCGCAGAATCTGACGCAGCAATTCGAGCACGGCAGGCAGATTCGCCCGCTTGGCTTGAATTGTAAACGTGACGGTGCCGGTGGTTCCCGACGCGCTCAACCGTGCGCGGTACTTGTCGAGCTCATCCTGAATTTGCTGGCGGGTCAAGTTCTTGGTGCCGCGGGTCATGAGCGAGGGCAACAGGTCCGCGGCCGCTTCATATCCTTTGAGCGACTCGGCCGTGCCATAGCGCAAAACCAGCCGCAGGGTTACCGTCTCGCCGCGCGTTTTCTTGGGCAGCAGCACGCCCTTGATGCCCTCGGGCAAGGTGATGCGTTGGCTGCGGGCGTCGATATTGGCGGGGGACACGTCGAACTCTTCGCCGAGCGCAATCTCGGCTCTACCTTTGTAGCCCTCGAATAGTTTTGCGAGATCGGGGCTGCTTGGAATTTCAGTCTTCTCCGACTTGTCGGTCGGAATGAACATGCCGAGCGTGCGGTTCTCGCGGCGCAAGTATTTCTTTGCGACCTCTTGAACCTGGGCCGGCGTCACTTGCTCGATCCGATCGCGGTGCAACAAGTACAAGCGCCAGTCACCTTGTGAAGCCCAATCGCTCAGTTGCACGGCGATCAGGCTGGTTTCGGCGGCGGCCAGCTCGCGCTGCTTGAGCAATTGCTGCTTGGCGCGGTCCACGTCGGCTTCACTAAACGGTGTGTCGCCGGCTTTTTCGGTCACCTCGAGCATGATGTCCTTGGCTGCCTCGAGGGAATCGCCCTTGCGCACTTCGGCATCCACTTCGAACACGCCCGGATCGTGCCAATTGGAAGCGTTGGCCGATACATCACTGGCTTTCTTCGTCTCGACCAGCGCCTTGTACAAGCGACCGCTCGGGGGCGAACTGAGAATGTTCGCCAGCACGTCGAGCGCGGCTAGCTCTGGATGGCCGCCCGAGGGGATGTGATAGAGGGCCGCCACGAGTCCGACGTCGCCGACGCGCCGCAAGGTGACCGACCGCTCGCCGTCTTGAGCCGGCTCTTCGGTGTAGGTCGTGTCCAGCTTGCGGGTTGGCTTCGGCAAACTTCCGAAATACTGTTCAACGGCCTTGATGGCCTTTGCTTCATCAAACCGGCCGGCGATCACCAATAAGCAGTTATCCGGCTGGTAATACTTCTTATAGAAAGCTTGCAGATTCTTGATCGGCACGCGCTCGATGTCGGTGCGGTTGCCGATGGTCGATTTTCCATAGTTGTGCCAATCGTATGCGGCCGACATCATCCGTTGGTTCAGCAAGTTGGACGGAGAATTCTCTCCGCGTTCGAATTCATTGCGAACCACGGTCATTTCCGACAGCAGATCCTCCTGCTTGACAAAACTGTTGACCAGGCGATCGGATTCCAAGGCAAGTGCGAAGTTCAAGTTCTCTTCGCTGGCCGGCATCGTCTCGTAGTAGTTCGTGCGGTCGACCCAGGTGCTGCCGTTGAACCGAGCCCCGCGCTCTTGCAGCGCGCGAGGAATGTTCTGGTGCGTCGGAGTTCCCTTGAACACCATGTGCTCGAGCAAGTGGGCCATTCCAGTCTCGCCATACCCCTCGTGCCGAGAGCCCACCAGCACGGTCAGGTTCACGGTCACGGTCGGCTTCGAAGGATCGGGGTACAACAGCACGCGCAAGCCATTGTCCAAAACGTACTCGGTGATGCCTTCGAGCGACTGCACCTTCTTCGCCGCGGCCGACACGTGGTTGGCCAGCGGATCGAAGGCCAGCACCGCCACGAATAATCCGAGACTTAAAAGACTAAAAATGCGATCCATAACTGTGCGTTCCTTGGCTGAGGACAGGAAAATTTTCTTGACGGGCCGGCGGAGCTACCGGCCACGCGCGAAATCGGTCCAGGTGGGATGCCCGATTATACGCGCCGTGCTCGGGCTGGGAATTCAAATGGCCATCTTTTCCGGGTCAATCACGAGATCGTGAAAGGCACTCCCTGGTCACTCGAAAACAGTAGCTTACGAGACCGGGCCGCAACCTGATCCGCCGCCGCGATAACTTGCACAACTTCGGCATCAACTTGCCTCAGGGCGGGTCTGTTCGGGTGCCGCGGATTCGGACGGAGGGGGCGTCGTCCGGCGGCCAAAAAGTTCGCGGCGGACGCGTTCGCGCTCCCGATCGATCTGATCGCGGGTTGCGCCCAAGTCGTCCAGCACGGCCACCGTGAAGGCAAGCGCGACCTCGCCCTCGCCGGAGAATACGACATCCGCACCCGCCGACTTGAGCGCGGCGATTTCGTTGACGTACACGGCCCGCGCCAACACCCGGATCTTGGGATTCAATTGTTTGGCGAGACGAATGACTTCATTGGCGCCAGGGAGGTTCGACGCGCTCAAGACAAAGCTGCCAGCGCGATCGATCGCGGCTGCTTGCAATACTTCGCGGTTGCCCGCGTCGCCATAGATGGCGTCGACGCCTTCGCGCTTAAGCGCCTGCACGGTCGGTAAGTTCAGATCGATCACCGTTGTGCGGACATCATTTTCTTTTAGAAGCCGGGCCACCGTTCGTCCGACCGGACCATAACCCACGAGCACCGCCCGATGCCGCGCGTCGGCGGAATCCGCATCATCTGTATCGGACAGTGCCAGGGCACGGATCGGCCGAGCGGCTCGCCAGCGCCGCAGGGCCTTGCTGTGTTCCAGCCAGCGAAGGCTCGGCCCAATGGCTCGATAGAGCAGGGGGTTGAGTGAGATCGAAATAATCGCGGCCGCGATAATAGTGTTGGTCGCAATTGCATCCAGCACGCCCAAGTCGCGCGCGACGAATACCAGCAAGAACGAGAATTCGCCGATCTGCGCGAGCGCCACCGCGACGCCGGTGGCTACCTCAAGCGAATAGCCGCAGATCAACGTCAGGGCCAGCGCAGCAGCCGGCTTGCCCAACAGAATGATGCCGAGCGTTGCACACAAGATTCCGGGCGCATCCAGCAGGGCCGCAGGATCGAAAAGCAGCCCGATGGACACAAAGAACAGAACCGCAAACGCGTCGCGCATGGGGAGCGCCTCGGAAGCCGCTCGGAAGCTAAACTCGGAGCGCCCCACAATCATGCCACCCAAAAACGCGCCCAGCGCCATGGATACTCCGAACACCTTGGCGGCGCTGACCGCGACTCCCAGCGCGACCACGAGCACGGTGAGCGTGAAAAGCTCGCGCGAATGGCTGAGCGCGGCCCGCGTCAATAGCCACGGGATCACTCGCCCGCCGATGACGACCGTCACGACAACCAGCGCTGCGACTTTGACCAGCGCCAGTCCAACCGCCAAGGCGATGTGCGCTGGCTCGGCACGATCTACAAACATGGCGGGCAGCATGACCAGCATCACCACGGTGAACAGGTCTTCGACCACGAGCCAGCCCACCGCGATGTGGCCTGTCCGCGTGTGAAGATCGTGGTTGTCGGACAACACGCGCAATAGCACGACGGTGCTCGCCACCGAGATGGCCATGCCGAAGACGATGCCGGCCGTCCAACCCCAACCGAAAGCATGTGCGACCAGGGCGCCCAAAATGGTCGCCACCGCGCTTTGCACCAGCGCTCCAGGCACCGCCACGCGGCGCACGGCCAGCAGCTCTTTCCAGTGAAACTGCAAGCCCACTCCGAACATCAGGAGCACGACGCCGATCTCGGCCAATTGTTCGGCCAAAGGCTGGTCGGCCACGAAACCGGGCGTGTGCGGACCAACGGCGACTCCGGCCAGCAGGTAACCCACAATCGGTGACAGGCCGATGCGGTGCGTGACGTACCCGAACACGAGCGCGACGGCGAGCCCGGCGGTGAGCGTCAGGATGAGATCGATCTCGTGCATGAATCCGGTCGATCGATTGACGTAATGGACCTGCTAGCGGCGCGGATGCGCGGCCGAACGGCTCCCGCCGATCAGGCGGAGTCAAGCAGCTTCAGGTTCGGCGCGATCTCCGCGATTTGCGCAGCCATGAAGCGGTGCACGGCGGCCGTGGTTTTGATCTCGAGCGCCCGCCGCAACACTTTCTCCGCCCGCTTCTTGGTCAGGTGCCCGGCCAGATCCTTGATCATGGGGATAAAGGCCGGGCTCATGCTGAAGCTGCGCAATCCCATTCCGAATAGCAGCACGAACGCGCGTGGAGCGCCGGCCATTTCTCCGCATAACGTGACCGGCGTGTCGGCCGCGTTGCAGGACGCAATGATGTTGTTCAACACTCTCAGCACCGGCGGACTCAAGGGCTGGCAAAGATGGCTGACTTTTGGATTATCGCGGTCTGCCGCCATCAAGTACTGAACGAGATCATTCGAGCCGATCGAGACGAAATCCACTTCTTCAAGCAGCGCGTCGATCGAAACCGCGGCGGCAGGTACCTCGAGCATGAAGCCGATCCGAACCGCGCCGTAAGGCTTGCCTTCGGCGTCGAGTTGCTCGCGCGCTTTGCGCACCATGGTGCGCACGCGGCGGATCTCCTCGAGCGTCGTGATCATGGGAAACAGTATCCGCACACGCTTCTCGCTATCGGTGGCGGCGCGCAAAATGGCACGAATCTGCGTCGAGAAGAATTCCGGATGCTCGAACGACAGGCGGATGGATCGCCAGCCCAAAAATGGGTTGGCCTCGCGCGCGTGCCCCAGGTACGGAATGGTCTTGTCGCCGCCGAGATCGAGCGTGCGGATCGTCACCTGGCGGTTGGGACTGGCGTCGATGATCTCGCGATAGGCCGCGAGCTGCTGTTCCTCGTCCGGGACGTCGGGGTGCGTCAAGAAAATGTATTCCGTGCGAAACAGCCCCACGCCCGAGGCGCCCATCGCGACGGCGGCCTGCGCATCGGCCAGACTATTGATATTGGCCAGCAACTGCACCTTGTGCCCGTCGGCCGAGACGGCTGGCTGGTCGCGGTTTTCGGCCAGCGTGTCTTTCAGGTCGAAAAACTCTCGTTGCAGCTTGAGATAGGCGCTCAGCGTTTCGGAGTTCGGATTGACGATGACGTGGCCTTCGCGCCCGTCGACGACGATCGTGTCGCCCGTTTTCACCGTGCGCTGCAGTCCCTTGATGCCCGATACGGCTGGCACCCCGCGACTGCGGGCCAAAATGGCCGCGTGGCTGGTCTGACCGCCCGTTTCGGTAACGATCCCCGCGACTTCGCGCTGGCCGAGGGTCACCACCTGCGACGGCAACAGCTCGTTGGCCACCAGGATCAGGGGGTCAGCCAGTGCCTCGATCTGAGGCTGCAAGACGTCGCTCAAATGACCGCTCAGCCGGATCACGACGTCGCGGACGTCGGCTAGGCGTTCTTTGATGTAATCGTCGCGCGTGCTCGTGAAAAGCTCGGTGTATTCGCCCAGTAAACGGTGCAGGGCACTGGGCGCGCTCTGCCGCTCCTCGACGATCCAGTCGCGAATCTTGGCCGTGAACGCCGGGTCGCGCAGGATCGACTCGTGTGTGCGAAAGATGGCCGCCTCATCAGGACCCACCTGGGTGGCGACCTTGTGGTACAGCGCTCGCAAATCGGCGGCGGTCTTCTCGCGTGCCAGGTCGTAGCGCTCGAGCTCAGCTCGAGCTTCGCCTTTTTCGAGCTGTCGGGTACCTGGATTGACGTAAATCTCGTGAATGCAATAGGCTGTTCCAACAGCAACCCCCGGAGAAACACCGATCCCTTTGCGCATGTCCAAATCGTAGCACTGGCTTGGACGAGTGACAAATGAGGCGGAGCGCGGCGACGAGCACGATCGGCCTACGTTGCGAACGAGACACATCGCCGGCCGACGAGCATCGCATCGACACGAGCATCCGCGGAGGTACCGACTCACACGAGGCGTTGTGAGTCTACGCTCCGCCCTATATATTGAACCGTTTCAAAATCGGCACCGTTCTTCCGTCTTTAGCCCCTCATGCAGTTCTCGTTTGTCGATCGCGTCTTGGAGCTGCGGCCGGGGGTCAGCATCAAGACGATCAAGGCGCTTTCGTTGGCCGAAGAGTATCTGGCCGATCACTTCCCGCGCTTTCCGGTGCTGCCGGGCGTGCTCATGTTGCAGGCTATGACCGAAGCCGGCGCGCTACTGGTGGGAGCCAGTGAAGAGTTCGCGCACAGCATGATCACGCTGAAAGAAGCGCGCAACGTGCGCTTTGCCGACTTCGTCCAGCCTGGAAACGTGCTCACGGTTACGGCCGAGATTCTGTCGATGGGAGAGCGCGAAGTGCAGCTCAAGACACAGGGCTCCCTGGATGGACACACCGCGGTCGGCGGCCGCCTGATTCTCGAGCGCTACAATCTCGCCGACACCCAGCCCGAGCTCGCCGCGACCGATGCTTACTTGCGACAGCATCTTCGCGATCGCCTGGCCCTGGTTTACCGCTCGGCTAGCGAGCCCGACCACAAGTCAGACACGGGTGCCAGCTCCCAGCCCTCGGAAGGCAAGGTATAACGCCATGCGGCTTGAAGGAAAGACGGCGCTCGTCACCGGCGGCAGCCGCGGTATCGGGCGGGCTTGCGTCGAGCGGCTCGCTGCCGAAGGGGCGCGCGTCGCATTTCTGTTCAATCAGAACGAAGACCGCGCCCGCGCGCTGGCGTCCGAGCTCGAATCCAAAGGCCAGCAAGCTCGCCCGCTGCACGCCAACGTGACCGACGGCGCGCGTGCCGAACAAATTGTCGCCGAGTTGCTAACCGAATGGCAGCGGATCGACATCCTGGTCAACTCCGCGGGCATCATTCGCGATGGGCTGTTCGCCACGATGAGCGAGTCGCAGTGGCGCGACGTGATCGATACGAATCTGACCGGCATCTACAATTACTGCCGCGCCGTCGCTCAGTCCATGATCTCGAATCGACAGGGCAGCATCATCAACATCTCGAGTGTGTCGGCTGAATTCGGCTCGCGCGGGCAGGTCAACTACGCGGCCAGCAAAGGGGGCATCGATGGCCTGACGCGCTGCCTGGCCAAAGAGCTCGCCGCGCGCAAGGTGCGCGTGAACAGTGTCTCGCCAGGCATGATCGAAACGGACATGAGCGAAGCGGTTCGCAACCTGGCGGGCGACCGCATCAAGGAAGCCATTCCGCTGCGCCGCGTCGGCCAACCGCGCGAGATCGCGAGCGTGGTGGCATTCCTGGCCAGCGACGACGCCAGCTATTTGACGGGCCAGGTGATTCGCGTCGACGGCGGATTGTCGCTGGGTGGCGCCTAGACGCGGCAAACTCGCTTCCTATGGACTGGCAACGCGATTGCTCGAGAAGGCGATCCACTTCCCATCGGGTGACCACGCTGGATCGCGACTTGCGCCGATCTGAGCGGGAATGGGACGCGGCTTGGTCGCGTCGTCGACGTTGAGCAACTGAATCTTATTCTTCAGCGTGACCGCCAACTGCTTGCCATCGGGCGACCATGCCACCTGGCCCATCACGTCCGCCTGGAGTCGCAGCCGCGCCGCCCGACTCTGGGCGTCGATGATCCACAGCCCCACCACGCCCGCGCGCTGGCCGACGCAGGCTATGCGCTTTCCATTTGGCGACCAGTCGAAGCCAGGGCGAATGGCTTCCCACGGCTCTTGCGTGAGGCTGCTCTGCTGCTCGCTCACCAGATCGCGGACGACCAGATCGTTCGAATCGACAAACGCCAGGCTTGCGCCATCGCGCGACCAGCGCGGGGCGGCGCCGGACCCCACCAAAATTCCCCCCGCGCCATCAAGGTTTGCAACCCAAGCGCTCGTTCGGTTGCCCGCCTCCGCTGGCTTTTGAAAAGCGAGTTGCTTGTCGTCGGGTGACCAATCGGGCACCTGGCCCTCGGGTCCCTTGTCTGGCACTAAGCCGACTGGACCCTCGGCAGCGACTACAAAGATTTGGCGAACGGGAGTTGGGCCGCCCCAGCCTTGAAAGACCAGTCGCGTACCGTCGTGCGACCAGCGCGGGTGGCCGACGCTTTTGAAGCCGGGTCCTTCAGCGACCTTGCGAACTTGACTTCCGTCGAGCCGCATCACGTAGATTGCCGAAGTGGTCTGCGCCTCGCAGATGGCCGAGTTCAAGCTCAAAAAGCAAGCGATCGTAAAGAGTCGAATGCCAACAGCCAAGGAATGATCGCACATATTTGATTCGATGCGCGCAGGGATTGTCGCATGAACGTCTGAACAGGAGTTCACTGCCTCGGTGACTTTGCCACATTGCCCGGGACGCGCAATCGCACCCGGAATTTTCCTAGTCTGTCCTTCAATCTCCTGGCAGCTTGAATTAGCGCGACAACCAGGGGTAGCACAATCGATTGTCAGCGTGCTCAAGCGAAATCGGCTGCCATGCGAAGCGCTGTAAATGCGACGTATTCGTCCGAGAGTTTAGGGGCGGCAACTTCCGGGCCGGCCAACCATTCGTCAAATGCGTCATCGAACATCGAGAGTACTTCCTTCAAGTTGCGTTGCACGTCGGGTGGCGCGCGCCTCACCAGGTCTTGCCTTGTCCAGTCATCGGCAAATCCCCAGAACTCAGCGTAAGGCAACAAGGGCCAGAATTGCATCGGAACGTGGCGTCGATCTAACTGAAGCCGGGGACTTATTTCGTAAAAGCGTCCATATCGGCTTCTCATTTGTTCGTCCGTCAGAATGTCGGCATTTGCGTTCATAAGCGATTCTCTCGCAAGTCCTCGTTCCAATGACTGTGATCGACGCTGTCGCTCAAGGGCAGCTTTCATACGTTCAAATTCTGTCCAGTACCGTTCACGCACGCTTGCAGGCACCTTTGCAGCATCGAACATCTTCTCAGACACGTCTCGTATGCTGTCTTCATCGATCTTAGCCCAATCGAAAGCGCCGCTGAACTCTTTTTTCGTTTGGGCCCTCCAACTGTTGTATACCCTGTATGTTTCTATATGGCTTTCCTTTGGCATCAATATGGCTGGGGCCTTATCCGGATCGTAACCCGGGTAATGATTTCTGACCCATTCCGACATGACACCGTGATGTGAGTGCTGCCCTGGACGCGGCGACGGCATGTCGCCATGTTTCCCCACTCGAAACTCCGAGTCCAATGGCTTAGCGGGCGGAGGCGTTGTGCGAGGGGGCGCTTCCGCCGGCGGGGCGACTGAACGAGGTTTGAGAAGGCCCTTCGCCGCACTGATATTGGCGGAAATCCCAAGCGCGCTGGCCGCCACTTTCGTCCCGTTGGCCAGCGTCAGGCCTTTTTCTTCGGCGTCTAACACTCCTTGCACCACTCCCACGGCATTGCCGGCGGCGTCATAGGCAATCAGCGCACCGCTCGCCGCGCGGGCAATCGTGCCGCCTTTGGCAAGAGCGGATGTCATGCCGCCGGTTCCAACCGCGATCAGTAGCTGGCCGCTTCCCGTGCTAATGGTCACCGCCGTATCGTACCCGCGCTCTCGATCCTCCTTGGTGACCCCGATCAATTCGAGTTGATCCGTGTTCAATCCGAGCGTCGCCACGCTACGTGTCCCAGTAGCAAGCCCGTTGACGACCGCCTTGGCCCCGGTTCCCAATCCGGCGGCAAATGCACCTGCAACATCGCGCGCCAGTCGCATCTTCTCGCGAACGGTACCGAGCCATCCACTTGCTCGAATCATGCTGGGCGTGACAGTCAGCTCGCCCCTGTCGTCATCGGGATCGGCTTCGACGCCAGCGAGCGCCGTGCTCGCCGGAACCATACTTCCGGCTGATCCTCCGGTCGACGCAAAATATCCTGCATTCGGCTGGCCACCCAAGCGCGGGTGCTGACTCGGCACCCACGCCTCGTTCACAAGTGAACCATTGCCGTGGCACTGTCCGAGCGAGTTGCCGTCGCGGGCTTCGGCTTCCGCCGCCTGGAGCCGCCGCAACTCATCGGCGTGGCGATCGGAGATTGTGGCAAGCCATTCCAGCATCGCGCGCTGATGACGTGCCTCGGCTTCAGCCCTTCATATGCGCGACATTCCGCGGCATGTCTGTCGGAAATACTCGCAAGCCATTCCAGTTGTTCACGGTCGCGCCGCGCTGCGGCCGCACTGGGTGGCCTCGGAATTGGTCTTCCCAGGATCTCTTGCGCGAACAGCCAAGCTTCGGGATGGGATGAGTTTTCGGCCGGGCCGACCTGGATTTCCTTGCGCGAATTCGGATACATGGGCTTCCTCCGGTCATAAAAAAAGCCCGTAGCCGGCGCGTGCTCGCACCGTTACGGGCTCTTATAGATACCCGTTGTCCGCGCCGAGCTCTTGGGATACCCCGATCACTCGTGGTGATCGCGCTCAACGAGCGCGTCGTTGAACATGCAGTAACCTATCACCGGCCGACGACATTTCAATTTTGGAAGTGATCCACTTTCGTTCTTTTGCAGACCGCCTCAAACGCCGCTTGTCTCGCGCCTTCATCACGACCCGATCGAGCTCGCCGCGCTCGAGTATGCCGCGCTATCCTAGCGATGCTTTTCATTGAGACCATCCGGACCATCCAGATGGCCGGCCAGTGGACTTCACTAGCGTAGTTGCCTCAAATACCGCCTCAGGCGGTAAAGCATTACGAAACCGGGCTCACCCCTTGGCCGTTGGGCGCGATCTCAGTACCATGGAACCGGCGGCCAGCAGTGCTTCGCCCGCTCCCTTAGCTCAATTGGCAGAGCATCTGACTCTTAATCAGAGGGTTGATGGTTCAAGTCCATCAGGGAGCACTAAATAAAGGCTTGTCGTGACGAGAGTTGCGGCAAGCCTTTTTCTGTCAGCCAAGCACGTTGCTGGTTTATTGCTGCGCGGTTGCTACGGCTGGAGAATTTTTGGAACCGGCGTCTAACATGGGAGCGACTATGGTCTATATGAAGCTGAGGGACCGCGAACCGATTTCAGAAGCCGTTCGGCGATTCCGCAAGTTGGTTGAACGCAGCGGCATCAAGAGAGAAATGCGGCGCCGCGAATTCTACGTCAAGCCGAGCGACACGATTCGTCGCGAGCGCGACCGCGCGGTGCGCCGAGCTAAGACGGCACGACTTGAGGGCGGTGTCTAAGGTCTGCCCCATTGCACCCGCAGTCACGCGCGCAAAAAAAGCCCGCGCACCTTTCGATGGTGGGCTTCCGTAGGTTCAACTTCTAGCGTCGCGTCCTGACGCTTGCAGGTGTCAGTGACACCCGCCAGTCTCGGTCTTGATGATCAGCGACCTCGTAATCCTCCCAATCGATACCTGCGGGAGTCTGAATTCAATGCATCCGATATTTCAGACTGCCGCCAGCCACGTTTCTGGGACTAACCGCGCCATGCGCCCCAGACCGCAGCATCCTTTTGACTAAGGTCACCTCTAACCTAGCGTTGCGATAGTTCTCCACGTTCGCTAATTGCGACGTTGAGGTTTTTCGACAGCTCTTCCTAGTCGGAGATAAAAGGATCATGAAAACCAAGCAAAACCGCGACGCCAATGCGTTCTTGAAGCAGGTTCAAAAGAACGCGCAGCTTCGCGAGCAGTTGTCGGCGATCAAGATGACCGACACGAACGGACTGGAGGAGATCGTGCGAATCGCGACGGCGGCCGGATTCAATTTCACGGCGAAAGAGTATGAAGATGCGGCCCGCGTTCGGTTGGCCGCGAAAGGCCCCGCCGGTTGTCAGTTCACCGCCGAACAGCTTATTTCTGCGGCTCGCTGCATGAACTAAAGCCTGGCAAGAACAGTGGCGCCCGGTGCATTGTCCTCATGGACTGCACCGGGCGCGCTCTGCCAATCTGCTGAAAACTGTTCGCTACGCTCTCTTCTCCCGCGCTCCGGCCCCCCTCGACGTGTTGTAGGCCGTCAACCACCAGCGCGCGCTAGCGGGGCTCCTGTTCAAAACCGTAGGGCCGATGCACCCGCAGCTAAAGTGCGCGGGCTTGACCTATTCCGGGATTACGCGCCAGTTCCACGTAGCGAGAAGGGCGACGAGTCCGAACATGGCTAGGAAGAGCGTGGAGGGTTCGGGAACAACTTCAAAGCTCGCCCACCCGACGTATTCGAGGCTGGCGGTTGGCGCGTTCACATCGCTTCCACCACCGGAGTACATAGGGTGCGGCTGAGAAGTAAAAACGTACACATCCTGAGACCTAACCCACCCGAACGTGTTCCCCGGTCTCGAATCGTAGTCGAACGGCACGCTCATAAAGAACAGAAAAACAGAAGTAGGAAGTTGTGGCAAGACGGGACCGTCATCATTTAGTGCCTGGGCGATTGCGGCGGTCGCTACTTGGGCGCCGGCGAGGTCGCCCCAAAAGAGAGGTGTCAAGGGGCTCGGGGGGTTGCCAATCCCAAATACACTCTCAAATGACTCGTATCGAACAACAACGTCGAAAGTCCCGTGGCCCGGGAGATTGATTGCAGGAATCCTTGTTGGTCGGTTGAGACCATCGTATGTAATTGAAGCAGCAAGGAGGTGCGTCGCAGAGCCAACCACCAAGAAGGCAGAAAAAACGACCTGTCGAATCGAAGCAGCAGTCATCTGTGAAGTTGGCCGTCGTAGGTGGCGTTGGGTCTGGGACGCACAAAGTATAACAGCCCGAAAGGGCGAAAACCCCTGCGCGCCCGGGCCTTCGCTCCGCGACGCGCAAGGGAACGGTAGGCAACCGCCGGGATAGTTTCAGCTCGAATCATTTGTGGCCACCATTTGCTGCTTGTTGAACTGCTAACCGTTAGCAGTTAAAAACCACTCTGTTCGATGCTAGCGACGCGCGAGCGCGCGTCCAGAAGCTCAACAAGGTCAGGAGGATTTATGGCGAAGAAAAAGAAGGCAGCGGCGTCGAAAAAAAAGAAGACCACAAAAAAGGCGGTGAAGAAGAACGTTGGAAAACGGAAAAAGACGGTTGTTGGTCGAATCAAAAAAGCCGTCGAGAATGTAATCGAAGGAGTAGAAAAGCGAGTTGCCAAGCGGAAAGCTCGCCGAAAGGCTCGCCGAAAAGGCATCAAAAAAGCATTGGGACTCTAGTCGGTCAGACATTTCGCTTTTTCGTTGGTTTCAAAAGCCCCGCCCGCCGTGGCTCGCATCCTGCGCGACGGGCGGGGTGGTGTGACCTTCGATCAGGTCAAAACAGCTTCTTCACGATTGGACAGCCGATGGAACGGCAAATCCTTGCACCGTCAAACGTCATCAACGACAGAGCATCTGACGCAAACACGGCTTTCCCTGACTCTTAATCAGAGGGTTGATGGTTCAAGTCCATCAGGGAGCACTCTTCTTTTGCCGGTGCGCAATCTTGCATCACCTGCCCGCGGGCGTTTGGTTTGGCGCTGCCCCTCACAGGCTTCTTTCGCCGCGTTGGTACGGGAGTCGGACCTGCCACAGCCAGACTCAACTCTGGTGCTCTGTTTCTGAGCTAACCTTGTGGCAGACACAACCGTTTTCAGAACCCATTTACGAAATGCATGGGCGGCAATCGCCTCTCATAGAGGACGACCTACGCTGCGCCGCTGGAAAGGGCTGAATCAACTAAGGGAATGGACACGAGCGACCCAGTTGCTCGAAGCAGCTTCCGATCTGACGAATTGTGTACAATCCAACGACTGAATTCCGAGGTTTCGAGCGCGCTTACTGTCACATGGCAGGCCGATCCAACATGACGAAGCCCTCAGCCGAATACCTGCGATTCGTGCAAAGCATGAAGCTCAGCTATGCTGACTGGCACGATGGCGTGGGATATGACCTCGATGCCGTGCGCGCCATGTCACCTATCGAACAAACTGACGTCGTTCGATTGATGGGTGATCAAACGCAGGGGTGGCGAGCAATTGAAGTGTTGCGCACAATCGCCTCGCCGGATGCTAGACGGGCATTAGCCCATTCCCTTTCTAGTTCCCTAACAGATACGCGGCTTCACGCGGCGGATGCCCTCCACGCTCTCGGCGAGCTGCCCGATATTGCACCGATTATTGCCGACTCGCTCGGCAAGGCGACTCTCTTGGACGGCATGACAACCGCGTTGCGGCTGGCCGCTCGGTTTCCCCACGACGAAGTTCTGCGAGCACTGTTGGCTGAGACGAGACGACGACCAGAGGTAGCCGTTCAATATGCTGCCTTACTGTGCTACCTAACCGGACATGCTGAGTCCGAGTTCGATTGGGCGATGCGACCATTCTTCATCCGATTCGGGGAGCATGCTGCCCCTGAAGATCGCGCAGCCGCTTACGATGAGTTGCGGAAGCTCACGGGGATGTAGCCCCAAATCTCCAAAGACGCCGGCGGGAGTCGAACCCGCTGTGAACTGCTTTGCAGGCAGTTGCCGCGCCGTTGGGCTTGAGCGTCGTGAATAGGCAAGAGACCACAGACTCTAGACCCGGTTCACTTTTAGAGGCAGGAGCCTCAGAGACTTTGGGTTTTTGGCAAGCGTACGGGCGTTCGCTCCGTCCCGGCGAGCCATGAGTTCCCGGCGCGGGCCGGCTAACTTGTCCCACTCGACTCGGCTCTGGCACTGCGATCGTGAGCGCGCCAGTCGACAGGTTGAATAGCCTCCCCTAGCCCTGTCCCCTAGCCGTGGTCGAACGGTCTACCGAAGGGGATGCCTTGCCTCTCCGCTCCACCGCGTGGAACCTGTGCTATATTGCGCCCATCTGAGCGACGCTCCAAGATTGGCCCCTGGCGCGGCGAATCCTAAAGAGCGGGCTGACTCGCATCAACGTGGCCTGACGGCGGGAGACTGAATCATGCACGAAGTCGCCACAACGCGGTACAGCAGTGAGTTTCTCGCACTGTGCGGCATGGCCATCGGTCTGGTTGCAATTGTCGGCGCGATCATCTTGTCCGTCACCATCGTGATCGCGGTTTACAAGCGCAGGACGCTGTTGGATGAGATGGAGGCCACGATCAAAATCGAAATGGTCCAGCGCGGCATGTCGGCCGAAGATGTCGAGCGCGTCCTGCAAGCCAAGATGGGTGTTTCGAGAGCCAAGTCCCTCGCGAACTTGTTCGAAACGATTTCGTCGTCGCGCAAGTCGAACGCACCGACTCAAAAGGCGAAACCGGCCTGATATTGGCGTCGGCACAGGAATCCCGCACGCGCCGCCACGCCCGCTCGGCGGCCAGCTTCACCCGGATTGGTTTCAGGCTCAACCAATACCCAGAAATGCCCGTTTAGGAAACCAACTCATGCATCGATCTTTCTTGTTGGCCATCCGTCTGGCGGAAATTATCGCTCTGGCCGTGATCGCGGCGCCGGCATTCGGGCAAAGCGGAGCAACGGGCGGTGGCTGGTCGCATTATGCCGGTGACCACGGATCGACGAAATACACGCCGCTCAACCAGATCGACAAGGACAACTTCAAGGATCTCGAGATTTTGTGGCGCTGGGAATCGGCCGACAAGGATCTCAAGGACAAGACGCGCTTTCGGGCCTATGACTTTCGCGGTACGCCGTTATACGTCGACGGCGCCGTCTATATGTGCACCAACTTTTGCCAGGTCGCCGCGATCGACCCTGAAACTGGGCACACCCGCTGGGTGCACGACCCCAAGAGTTACGAGAAGGGGCCCATCACCCACGGCATCTTTCACCATCGCGGGCTGGAATACTGGACCGACGGCAAAGAAGAACGCGTGCTGATCGCCACCGGCGGTCGGCAACTCGTTTCGGTCAATGCCAAGACCGGTAAGATAGATCCAAGTTTCGGCCAAAACGGAGTGGTGGACCTCACGCAGGATCTTGGACGTAAGGTCAACATTCGCGAAATCGCGCACAGCTCACCGGTGATCGTTTGTCGCGATACGGTGATCGTCGGTTCGATCATCAACGATTTTACGACTACCAAGGAGGCCCCTCCGGGTCACATTCGCGGCTACGACGTCCGCACCGGTCAGCTCAAATGGGTTTTCCGAAGCATCCCGCAGGAAGGCGAATTTGGTAACGAGACCTGGAAAGGCGACTCCTGGAAGTACACCGGAAACACGAACGTCTGGTCGATGATGAGCGCCGACGACGAGCTGGGCTACGTCTATCTTCCTTTCGGAACGCCCACCAACGACTATTACGGCGGACATCGCAAAGGCGACAATCTTTTCGCCGAATGCCTGGTCTGTCTCGATGCCACCACGGGCCAGCGCGTGTGGCACTTCCAGGCCGTGCACCATGGCATGTGGGACTACGATTTTCCCTGCGCGCCCAACCTGGTTGATATCACCGTTGACGGAAAACCGATTAAGGCTGTCGCCCAGGTCAGCAAACAAGGTTTCACGTATGTATTCAACCGCGTCACGGGCCAGCCCGTTTGGCCGATCGAAGAACGCTCCGTCGCCTCGTCGCCGGTGCCCAACGAACAAGCCGCGCCGACGCAGCCCTACCCGACCAAGCCTCCCGCCTTCGAACGTCAGGGGGTTTCTGAAGACGACTTGATCGACTTTACACCCGAGCTACGCGCTGAAGGCAAAAAAATCTTGGACCAATACGTCGCCGGTCCGCTCTTTACGCCGCTGACCGTGTTCGATAAGGACGGTAAGAAGGGAACCATGGTCGTGCCTGGCGCTGAAGGCGGCGCAAATTGGCCGGGCGCCTCGATTGATCCTCAGTCGGGCATCCTGTACATCCCCTCGGTTACCCGGCCATCGGTCATGTCGCTAATGAAGCCCGATGCGAGCCGCTCGAACTTCGACTACATCAACAATTGGGGCGGCGGCACATTCGACTCCCGCGGACCGCAGGGGCTTCCGCTATTAAAACCTCCCTACCGGCGCATCACGGCCATCGACCTGAACCGGGGAGAACACGTCTGGCAAATCGCTTTCGGCCAGGGCCCCACGCAGCATCCGGCCATCAAGCACCTCAACCTCGGCCCGCTGGGAACGCAATTTCAGGCCGGCGTTCTGGCCGAAGGCGGCATTCTGGTCACCAAGACGCTTCTCGTAACCTTTCTTCCCGACGTCGACGAACTGGGCGACCGCAAGGCCCGTGGCTCGTTCCTGCAAGCCTACGACAAGGCCACCGGCTCACTGCTGCACAGCAAGAAAATCGACCGCATACTCCACGGCTCCCCCATGAGCTTTCTTCACGCCGGCCGGCAGTACATCCTCATCGCCGCCGGCGGCCGCACGGAACCCGCCGAACTGCTCGCCTTCGGGCTGCCGATCGTGAAGGACTGACCGCGAAGCTGCACTGGCGAGTATTGGAAATCGTGCGGTGTGTTGCTTCGGACTGAGTTTATGCGAGCACAAGAAAAAGACACCAAAACGTATCAGGTCGCGTCGACCAATCTGACGCTCAACGGCGAGCAGCGCCAGTTTTGGTTTTACGACACGCAGCTGGGGCGGGCCGTACTGCAGGAAGTGCTGAGCGGCAAGAGCTATCCCCGCTTGCCCTATATCGAGGACGTGAAGACCGTGCTGGACGTGGGCGCCAACATTGGCGCGGCCACGCTTTATTTTGCCGCAAACTATCCCCAGTCGCGGATCCTGGCGTTTGAGCCGGACCCCCAAAGCTATGAGCTGCTGTGTCGCAACGTGCAGGGCATGCCGCGGATCAGCGTCTTCCAGTTTGGGCTGGCGGACGTCGACAAAACGGCGCCGCTATATCGCGGGCTGGCCGACCCGGTGACTAATTCTTTGGGTGCCAGTCCAGACGCTGCGACCCACAGCGACTTGCAGGTCAGCCTGCGCGCGGCAGACGCGGTGCTGGCGGAGGAGAAGTTAATGGCCATCGACATCCTCAAGCTGGATACCGAGGGCGCCGAGCTGGCGATTCTGCGCTGTCTGGCCCCCAGTCTGCCCAACGTCACCGTGATCCATGTCGAGTTTCACAGTGAGGCAGACCGCAAGGAGATCGATCGCCTGCTGGGCACGACACACTCGCTGGTGTGGGCCAGCATGGGCCAGCCCCACCGCGGCGAGCTGTCTTACGTCTTGCGCGGTCGCGTGCCGGCACAGCTAAACGCCCAGGCCATTACGCCCCGTTAAATCTCGTATCGGGCCACGTTCTGCCTTACCACGGCGCGGCGCAGGGTTCAAATCATTCAGCCTTACTGGAGCCGATAGAACCAGTACGACACACTGTGCTGAAGATCACCTAGAAGCCCCGTGAGCACCGCGATCGCCATCGCAATCAAGAAGAGACAAACGACGGCCGCCCAAATTCTATGGAGAGGCGTGGTGGCGAACAGCCTCGGGCGCTTGGCCGTTGCAATTCGGCGCGCTGAATACTCGGCAGCGCGCGTCAAACCCAGCCGCGCGCGGATGATGGGCGGCTCGTTCGGGCCGGTTGGCGGAATGGTTTCCGAACTCACATTGGCCACAGTAACTTCCAGTGTTTCGCCATCGAGCGTCAACAACAGGCGCTGGCCGACCTGACACTCGATGGGCCGCTGGGAAACCAGGCTGACCGCATAGCCGTTGGCCGACTCGTCGAGCACGGCAACTTCAAACTTTTGTTTGCCAAGGCGCAGCCGCGCGCTACGTGCGCCAGGTGCGCGGCAGCGGTAAGCATCTCGCCGCTCGACGGCCGCGGAAGCACTATCGTCGGACGAATTCAGGAACATGGTATTTCTGCCGAGTCTTTGTTCGAGCGGTTCTTCCGCCCACCGGTAGCCTTGAAAATATAGGTCCGGCGCCAGAAGCCTGTAAAAGCCCGCAGATCCGGGTCGTATCGGCGGGATCATCGCAAAATCCCCTCAAATTGTCGTACCGTCCGCTCCAAAATCGCTTCCGGCGTAATCGAGGCGGCAGGATCCCCTGGGCGCCTTCGGCATTGGATTTGCCTCTTTAATGCCGTGGGTTTGCGCGCGTTCCGAGGTCCCGAGAGGTACAAGCCATGTCACAAGCATTACACGAAGGATATGTCGGCGGACACGGAAGCGATTGGCGTTCGTTGGTTACTAGCCGGCCCACGTTTCAGGCCTATTGGATCTTGCGAGTCGGATTCGCGGTATTGCCGATCGTCGCCGGTTTCGACAAGTTTCTGCAACTGCTCGTCAACTGGGATCAATACCTTGCGCCATCCGTTGCGCAAATGCTGCCCGTCAGCGGACACACATTCATGCTGATGGTGGGTGTCGTCGAAATCGCGGCCGGCGTTTTGGTCGCCGTCATGCCGAGCATCGGCGCCTATGTCGTCATGCTGTGGTTGTGGGGGATCATTGCAAACTTGCTCATGGTTCCCGGCTTCTATGACGTGACGCTGCGCGATTTTGGCCTGTCACTTGGCGCGCTGGCACTGGGGCGGTTGAGTCAAGAATTTTCCGACTGGCCCAAGCGTTGAGAAGGCCTGAACGCAATTCAATCCAGGCAATGCACTCGCTATGCGCCTCGCCACTGCAAGCGCGCAAGTGGCGAAATCGCGCGTGCTTCAGCATGGGATGCGCGAAGCAGGTCGAGACATTCAATCAACTCACACCGACCCGCTGAGTTGTGATTGGCGGTGCTCTGACTCACCAGGTACGCCAGCACCGAGCTTGTACAAGAGAGTCAGCCGCTCGTCATCAAGAGCGTTGCGCTGGCCTTCCGTGAGCTTTGGA
>DATJEN010000194.1:0-2849 GCA_035496575.1 Pirellulales bacterium | reverse complement strand
TACTCCGGCGGCAAGATGACCGACTGGGGCGCGCACCACGTGGACATTGCCACCTGGGCGATCGGCGCCGACTCAAGCGGCCCGATTTCCGTCGAAGGTCAGGCCAAGCACCCGAACACTCCAAACGGTTACAACACGGCCACCGAGTTTCTGGTGACATGCAAGTATAAGGACGGCACGGATCTGGTGATTCGTCACGACACCGAGAACGGCATCACATTCGAGGGGGACAAGGGCAGGTTCTTTGTCAGCCGTGGCTCGATTAAGGGCACTCCGGTCGACGAATTGAAGGATCATCCGTTGCCCGAGGGGGCGATCGAGAAGCTCTATGGCGGCAAACCAACCGGCCACATGGCCAACTTCTTTCAGTGCGTGAAATCTCGCAAGCAACCGATCTCTGATGTCTTCACGCATCACCGCTCGATCACGACCTGCCACCTTGCCAATATCGCGATTCGCCTGGGGCGCAAGCTCAATTGGGATCCGGTCGCCGAACAGATCGTGGGCGATTCCGAAGCACAGTCGTGGCAATCCCGCGCCCAGCGCAAGGGATACGAAATCGTCGCCTAAAGAAAATGGCCGACTTGAAAAGCAACATCCGTTTGCGCGTGCCACCAACCCGACGCGCGAGCGAGGGTTTTCTGTTTAGCCGTTGATCGGCGCGCGCCATTCGGCGTGCCTAGACTTTTCGGCCTAACTTACACCCTGCTGACGATGAGGGAGATGTTTTGGCCGCCGAAGCCGAAGCTGTTGGAGAGGGCGTGGGTGCAGGGGGCCTGGCGGGCGGCGTTGGGGATGTAGTCCAAGTCGCACTCGGGATCGGGAGTCTGATAGTTGATCGTCGGTGGTAAGACACCGTCGCGAATCGCCATCAGCGAGACGATCAACTCGGTGGCGCCGGCCGCGGCGATCAGGTGGCCCATCATGCTCTTGGTGCTAGAGACCGGGATCTTGTAAGCCTGCTCGCCAAACGCCTTCTTAATGGCCAGCGTCTCCACCTTGTCGTTGACGCTGGTGCTGGTGCCGTGGGCGTTGATGTAATGAATGTCCGTGGCATTCAAGCCCGCATCTTCCAGCGCCAGCTGAATGCAGCGTGTGGCGCCGCGCCCCTCGGGATGCGTGTCGGTGATGCGATAGGCGTCGGCCGTGGAGCCGTAACCGCTCACCTCGCCGTGAATGTGCGCGCCGCGCTTGCGGGCATGCTCGTACTCTTCCAGCACGACCATCGCGGCTCCTTCGCCCAACACAAAACCATCGCGATCGCGATCGAAGGGGCGCGAAGCCTGCTCGGGATGCTCGTTGTTGGTCGACAGGGCCGTCAGCAAATTGAATCCGGTGACGCCAAAGGGATGGATCATGCTGTGCGTGCCGCCGGAGAGCATGGCATCGGCCTCGCCGCGGCGGATGATCTCGACCGCTTCGCCGATGGCCTGGCTGCTAGCGGCGCAGGCCGTCAGGCAGTTGGCATTGGGACCTTGCGCATCGAACAGCGCCGCCAGATGGCCGGCCGGCATGTTGGGCTCTTGCTCCAACTCGACCGTCGGATGCAGCCATTCGAGTCCGGCCTTGGTGAACAGCGCCAGATCGAACTCGCCGCCGGCCAGCGCCTGGGTCATCATCCGCGCGAAGGTATGAAAATCCTGCTGGCCTTCGCCGCTGCCCAAGTAAACTCCCAGGCGGGTCGGATCCAAGCCCACATCCAAAATGCCCGAGTCGCGCATGGCCTTTTTCGCCGCGCCGGCCGCGAAGCGCGTGTGACGGCCGCGCAGCTTCCAGACCTCGGGGTCTTCGCCCACGTCGCTCACGTCCCAGTCGCGCACTTCGGCCGAGATCTTGGTGGGAAAATGACTGGCATCAAAAATCGTGGTCGGACCGACGCCCGAAGCGCCCCGCTTCAAACCTTCCCAGACGGTTTGCACTTCGGTTCCCATGGGCGTGATGCAGCCCAGGCCGGTGATGACGACGCGTCGACGCATGTGGGGGATTGGGGGTTGGAGGTTAGGGGTTGGTGACGAGGAGAGACGCCGGCACTTGCAGCGGATTGCCATTGGCATCGCGGCCGACGGCGAACACGCCCAACAGTTTGAGCATAGCCAGCAAGCTGGCCGGATCGAATAGCGACTTGCCGGCCGTGGCTTCGTCCAGATGCGCGAAGAATACTTGCAACTCGCCTTGCAGCCGACCCGCGACGTGGCTGGTGGCGCTGACCACCGCGCCGTCCTTATGAATATCCTCGATCGTGGCTCGATACACGAGCGTGTCGCCCGGCACGGCCGGAAAATGAAACCGCGCCTTGGCGATCTTGGCCAGCACCACCCGCTCGTCAAAACCGCCGTGCTCGGCCACCAGCAGCCCGCCGGTCTGCGCCAGCCCCTCGATAATCAGCGAGTTGGGCATCAGCGGCGCGCCGGGAAAATGATCGTGCAGGTGCTCTTCGGCCAGCGAGACGTTCTTCACCGCCACGGCGTGCCGGCCGCTCTCGAACTCCTCGAAACGATCGATCCAGAACCAACGCATGGCAAGTGGAGGTCAGGGGCTGGAGGTTGGAGGTTGGGGATTGGGAAAAACTAAAACATCGCGCAGGCTCAGGTCCTTACTGATCACTGATCCCTGACCACTGACCCCTATTTACGCCACTCCGACTTTGCTCTGCACGTAGCGGCACATGTCCTGCACCGTCAGCAGGTTGCCGAAGTCCTGCACGGCCGGGTTGGCCGAAAAGTTCGTCAAATCGGCAAACGGCATGCGGGCTTTGAGCTGCACCAGGCCGTCGGGCGTCAGCCGGCCATTCTGCACGTACTCGGCGTTCGTGAGAATGTCTTCGGGAAACAGTTCGCCGCGCGGAATCT
>DATJEN010000193.1:0-11328 GCA_035496575.1 Pirellulales bacterium | reverse complement strand
TGATCGCGCGTTCTATCCCGTCTTCGAAAAGAACGATCGCCCCATCCTGCGGCAGTTCGTCGAAGTGCCCACTTCAACCACGATCCTGTTTCTGTTCCACGGCGACGCCCCGCTCAATGTCACGGTGCACGCGGGCAATCCCTACCAGGGCCAGGTTGTGCCGCGGCAAGATCGGGCCGGATACGAACGGCTGTTGCGCGCCTGGTGGCGAGATTATGCCGCTGCTGCTGACGCGCGGGGCGTGGTGCGCGAGTATCCTGCCGTGGTCGAAGAGTATCTCACCGATACCCTTGCCAGGCGCTTACGATTGCCGCTGCCCGAACAGGCAGCCAGTGGCGGGTTGCTGCTCGACGAGTTGAATGTGTTGTTCGAAACCGAGACCGCCCGCATGCGGATGGCGCGGCGCGTGTTGAGCGGCGAAGCCTTTGGGCAGCCGAGCGAACGCTTGCCGGAGGAGCTGCCCGCGCCCAAGGCGGAGCTGCTCAATCCTCCGCCGGCGGATACGCCCATCGAGCCCCTCGCGACGCGCGTGCCGGTCGAAAGCCTGTATGTGCGCTTCGGCAGCTTTTCGAACTTTCTCTGGCTGCGGCATCGAATCGAGGATTGGGGGGGCGAGCTGCGCGACGTCGTTTCCGAGCGCGGACTGGATTTCGATCTGAACGAACGTTTTCAGCGGCAATTGGGACTTCGCGAAAGTGCCTTGGCTGAAGTGCTGGGCGAGCGTGTCATCGCCGACGTGGCGATCGTCGGAACGGACACCTTTGTGCGCGAAGGCGCGGCGCTCGGCCTTTTATTTCAGGCCAAGAACAACACCGCCCTCGCCGCCGACCTGACGCAGCAGCGCCTCACGGCGCTCAAAGAACTGGGCGGTAAACAAGAGCAGCGCACGATTGCCGGGCGCCCGGTTTCGATCATCACAACGCCGGATAATAGGTTGCGATCGATTTACGTCTCCGACGGCGACTTCCATCTGGTTACCACCAGCATGAACCTGGCCGAGCTTTTTCTGGAAACCTCGGCAGGCCGACATGAGTCGATCGGCGCGTCGGACGAATTCCGCTTCACGCGCGCGAGACTGCCGCTGGCGGTGGCCGACACCGTGTTCGTCTATCTTTCGCCGCAGTTCTTTCAGAACTTGTTGAGCCCGCACTATCAAATTGAGCTTAACAGGCGGCTGCGCTCGGCCGTGGAGATTGAGCTCTTGCCGATCGCGCAACTGGCCGCCCGCGCGGAGCACCAGCCGCACGCAACGATTGAAGAACTCGTGGCTGGCGATTTTGTGCCGGCCAGCTTTGCCGCGCGCGTGGATGGCAGCGAGTTGCAGCTCGAAGGAAACACCGCGCGAGACAGCTTGCGCGGAGCGCGCGGCTCGTTCGTGCCCGTCCCGGATGTGCCGATTGAGCGCATTACCCCCGAAGAGGCGACGCGCTATGCGAACCTGGCGCAAGGTTTCACGGCGAGCGTGGGGGGGATGGCGCCCATCGTGGCGCGGGTCGCGCGCAAAGCGATGCCTGACGGCAAGCTCGAGCGCGTGATTGTCGACGTGGAAGCGGCGCCCTTGTCGCAGCGGCACGTGGAACTGCTCTCGAAGTGGTTGGGAGAACCGACGGACGCGCGCCTCGCGCCCGTGGCCGGAAATGTCGTCTCGTTCGAAGCCGTGTTGCGAGGTGGGACGTTCTTTTCGGCTGGCGAACATCATTTGTTTGGTGGATTGCGAGATGCCGATCCTGCGATCGCGCTCGATCCGCAAGCGGGCATCATAGCGCGCCTGGTCAGCTCGCAGCTGCAGGGCGTGCAAGGCTACCTGGGCGCGTGGCCGAATCCGGGCTTTTTGCGGATGTTGAGCGGCATTTTGGAAGTGCCCGTCGATCCGGCGGGTTACGCCCGTCTGCGGACGGGATTATGGCGGCGGCAGTTCAACGATTTCACGTTGCTGTCGTTCCACCCGGAGATTCTCGAGCAAGCTTCGGCGCAACTGAAGTTTGAAAAAGCGCCCCGGCCGGCCCAAGTGTGGGTGCATGCCGAGGACTTGAGCCAGTCTCGATTGGCGGGCCTGGTGAACGCCTATGGATACCGCCAGTCGCGGCAGATCACGGCGGGAAACACCCGCTTTCTCAACATGCTAAGTGAGCAGTTGCATGTGCCGCGCGCCGAGGCACTCGAAACGGCCGAGCGATTGTTGGTGGCCAAGTTCGAGTCTCCCCTGGGCGGGCAGTACGAGCTGCGCGAAACGTCGCCCGGCGTAAAAACCTGGGTCAGTAGCGCGCTGGCCGACGCTCCGCCGAACCAGGTTCCTCCGGATTATCAATTTCCGGCTCTGACCTGGTTGCGTGGCATGGATCTCGAGATGGGATTCCAGAACGGGGCGATCGCCGCCCACGTCGAAGCGACGATGCCGGTCGAGACGCGGCCGGCGGCGGGTTTTTCGCTGCCAGGTTTGTTGGGGGGAGCGAAGCCAGCCGGGAATGCACCGCCCGCCACGAATAATCAATTGCCCACGAACAAGAAGAACGCAAAAGGCTCGACGCCGGCCAAGCCTCCGCAACCCAAGTCGCCAGCACCCAGGCCAAGCGGCGCTCGCGAGTTCTGACTCGCCCGTCACTTTCAAAAGGTTTTTCCAAAGCTAGTTCGATGCGGCGCTGCTTGACGCTCTTTCTATCCCTGGCGATGTGCTGGTGCGCGGGTGCGCGCGCGGCTGATGCCGGCGCGAAGCGCAACGTGCTTCTAATCATGGTCGACGACATGAACAACGATTTGGGTTGTTACGGCCACCCAATCGTAAAGTCGCCCCACATCGACCGGCTGGCGCGCCGCGGGACGCGGTTTGACCGGGCCTATTGCCAGTACCCACTTTGCAATCCTTCGCGCGTCTCGATGCTGAGCGGTCTGCGGCCCGATCAAACGCGAGTCTACGATTTGGAGACCCCCCCGCGCAGCATGCTTTCCGACGCCGTGTTCTTGCCGCAGTACTTTCGGCAGCAGGGATATCGCGCGGTTCACATCGGAAAAATCTTTCACACCGGGGAGGCGTTTGAGGATCCGGCCAGTTGGGACGCCGAAACCCGCGAGACAGGCAAACAGCCGCCGGCAAGCGCCGTCGTGCGCTCGCAAAAAATTGAACGCCCGCAAAAGTACACGATCGAATGGGCTGTGCTGAACTCGGACGATGCGGATACAGCCGACGGCGTGGTCGCGCGCAAGGGAGCCGCGCTGTTAAAGGAACTTGCGGCGGGCGGCCAGCCATTTTTTGCCGCGATCGGATTCCGCCGCCCGCACGCGCCGTATGCCGCGCCGCAGAAGTATTTCGACAAGTACCCTCCGACTTCGATCCCTCCGCTCGAGGACCCCGCCGAACACCTGAAGCGGATTCCCGAGGCGGCCTTCACCTATCCGCCCGGCACGCATCCCATCAATCCAAGTGAGCGGCAGCAAGCAGTAGCCGCGTACTATGCCTGCATTTCGTTCGTCGACGCTCAGATTGGCGTGCTCTTGGACGCCATGGATGCGCTCGATCTATGGCACGACACCGTTGTGGTCTTCATGAGCGATCATGGGTACCACCTGGGTGAGCACGGAGGTATGTGGCACAAGATGTCGGTGTTCGAACCGTCCGCCCGCGTGCCGGTCATCGTCGCGTCACCCGAGACGCGCCCTGGCCAGGTTTGTCCGGCGTTGGTTGAGCTGGTTGATATTTACCCGACGCTCGTCGACCTGTGTGGATTGCCGGCGCGGAAAAACTTGGCCGGGCATAGCCTGCGAGCGTTGCTCGACAATCCGACGAGCCGCTGGTCGGAAGCGGCGTACACCCAGGTGCGGCATGGCGAAACGATGGGCCGCAGCGTGCGCACCGCGCGCTGGCGGTACACCGAGTGGGATGGCGGTCGCCGCGGCCTCGAGCTATACGACCACGATCGCGACCCAGGCGAGCTCAACAACCTGGCCGATGATCCCAAGCTGGCCGACGTGCGCGCTAGCCTGAGCTCCATGCTCGAGCGGACGCGCTCGGCAGCCGCGGCTACTGGTTCGGCGGCTGGGGCGCCTTGAGCTTCGGGAGCGGGCAACCGAACGCCTCGGTTTCCGCTACTGCCGGCTGTTCGCCACGCAGCACCGCGTCGAGCGCGTTCTCAAGATCGTGAACCGTGGCCGCGTCGCGCCGCTTGCCGCTCGTGTCGTAGCGATTGTCGAGCCGCCCTCGATAAAGCACCTTGCCAGTCGGCGAGGCCACGATGGCCGTTGGCGCGATGCGCACGCCGGCGGCGTGCGCCAAGGATTGCTCGGGATCGAGCACGAGCGGCAGCTTCAGCGCATATTCGCTCGCGTGCTGCTGAGCCTCGGCGGCGGTCAGAGCCGGATCGCAGTGCACGCCGTAACAGCCGACGCCGCGCCCCCGATAGCGCTCGGCCAGTCGCGTCATTAACGGCGCATAGCTGTTCGAGACCGGACACTCGGTGTTCAAGAACAGTAACAGCACCGCCTGGTGGTTTTTCCAGGAGTCAAGCGTGACCGCCTCGCCGCTTGCGCGCGCTAGTTTAAATGGCTGGAGCTGAGGCAAGTCGGCATGCGCGCCGGTTGCTGAACACCAAATGAAGGCCACGGCGAGCAGAGCCGCGTGCCGCGGTGCGAGTCGGCCCATACGCAAGAAGCCCACCACGCGCCGACTCATGTGAACGAGACGGGCGGATGGTAGGCCGTGTGGTCGCGGTGGCGCAGTTGTGCTTCCCAAAACGAGAATTGCGGATCGCCGGCACGAAACGCGAACACCGTATCCGGCAAGGCGCGGCCGTTCACCGCGCGCGAGTGCACGCGCACTATGACAGCGCCGTCGGGACGGCGTTCAACTTCCCAACTGGGGAGATCGTGCAAGGTAGGCTCGGTTCCGCTTTGGGTCTTCGGTTGCCCCTTCGACCCGTTTACCCGCCAACAAGACCGTCGTTGGCGCATGCGCATTCAACGGCAAGGTAGGGTATTGTGCCTGAAATCACCAAACAATTCTAGGTTACTTTTTCGTTTTCAAGTCCCGCTTCCTCCGGAAGCGGACTCCGCCCGGCACGCCTGGCCGGGGCGTCGCGAGGGCCTGTCCCGCGCCGGCTCATCAGGCCCGAACCGGCGTGGCTTTGCGCGCGCGAGGTCTCGATCTGGCGGGCGATTCGCGGCGCTCGAGTGCTAGCAGGCGCAGTTTCGTGCGCCGACCATCGAGCGCGGAGTAATTGCCTGGGCTGCCGTCGGAGTTAATGACGCGATGGCAGGGCACGATAATGGGAAAGCGATTGGCTGCCATGGTGCTGCCCACCGCGCGCGCGGCGCGGGGCGAGCCGGCTAACTCGGCCAGCTCGCCGTAGCTGCGGGTGCGGCCATAGCCGATTTTTCGGCACTGGCCGACGACACGCTTCTGAAACGGCGTGAGATGCGCAAGCTCCAATTCGACGTCGCGAAAATCAACGCTCTGGCCCGACGCAAAAGCGCGCAACCGCGCCACAAGAGCGGGGCACCAGTCGGCCTCGTGCCAGTCGGGAAACTGGGCTTCGATCGCGCCAAGTGCAGCCGCGCGCGTGGGATAACCAAACGCCACGCGCTCCACTTTTTGAGCGCGGCCCGCCACAACCATCCAACCCAAATCCGTTTGGAAGCACGCGACATCAAGCGCGCCTGTCGTGGACATCGTTTGTTCCTTCTCGCGAGAAGCAGGTGAGTTTTGAGCGGCCATTAACGACCTTTGACATTCTCGAAGCGGCCATTCTATACTGGCGGGACACCTGCAACCAAACTCCCATCTGGCCGATCTTCCTGCCGGGTTGCCAGCGAAGGATCCGTTGATGAATCGATACAGTTCATTGAGTGACGATTTTTACGTCAACATGAACCTCAGCACGGAGATGGATCTCCCGCACGGACGCGAGTCGGTGTTGCTGTTCTTCGAGCGGCTGCAAAAGAAGTATCCCACCATGCGGAACTTCTATAGCCGGGAGAAGGGAGACTTCATCCTCGAAGAGGACAAAGAGCAAGGCCATTACCGCTGGAGCACGATCGAAGCCCGGCGGCTGTGCTCCGGACACGTCAATCCTCCGTCGGTGGAGGACGCACTCGATCAGCACCGGCTGGTGCTGGACTTGGCCCCCTACATGCTCTCGCTGAGCCCGATCGACTGCGAAGCGATCGATCTTTTATTCGGTTTCGATTTCACGTATCGCGGCAATCACAATGTGCTGGTGGCCGAGGCCTTGGGCGTGAGCCCCGCTCTCGAGCGCATGCTGGAGGTGCCAGGCGCCACAATCGTCAGCTACGAGCCGACGCTCACGCTTGCCCTCGATGAAGATTGCCGCATGCAGTGCCGGTTGAGCATCGAGAATCGAACGAATGCGTACCAGATCCGCACGGGTGATTTTCACGAAGAGCAATTGAGCGTTTACGTCACCGCGCGGCGCTACGGCGGCCTGCCGCTGGACATGACCTACACTCAACTGCTCGAAAACCTGGCCCACGTGTGCGATGACATGATCGAGCATTACGTTGCGGACAACGTGTTGCGTCCGCTGGCGCGGGCCATCTCGGCCAAGTAGGCGCGGACCGATTAGTTTGCCGCGCTCGTCTCTCGATCGACGGCCTGCCTGGCCGCCAGCACGTGCTCGATGATCGATTGCATGCGACTTTCGTCGGCGAATGGCGAGAGCACGTAGGACTTGAGCGCCACGATGGGGTCGCCGGCGTCGCTTTGACGATAACAGTTGGTCAGCGAGATGACGACGCCTTGCCCGGCGAGCGCCTCGGTATGCACGCGTTCGAAGATGCGTCGGTTGTAGTCGTTGTAGGCGGCCAGTTGCTGCCGAAACGACGGATCGCTGCGCTCGCGCGGCTTCACCAGAAACGTATCCACCTCGTCGGGATACGCGCGGAACAGCGTGACCGGTCCGCTATTCTGGCCGTTCAGCACGGTTAAGTTTGGATGCGATTCGATCGCTTCGCGCAAGACTTCAGCCATTTCGACCGCGTGGCCCAGCAAGGCCCGATAACCCTGCTTGCCGAACAGCAACAAATTGGCAAGCGCCGCCATGGGACCCGTTGCGCTGCGCGAAGTTTCCAGCGTGTACATGCCGGGATGGTGCGTACCGGACTGATACAAGTAGGGCATCAACTCGCGCTTGCGAGCGATCGTGGCCAGGTCCGCGTCGTCGCGGAACAAGACCAATGACGAGATGTAGGGCGTGTAGCCCGTCTTGTGAAAATCCACGCCGATCGAGTCGGCGAGCTTCAAGTGCGCCATATCGTGCTGCACGGCCGCCAGGGCACGTACGGTCCGTCCGCGGAAACCCAGCGGGTTGCGCAGAAAATCGTAATCGTTGAACACGCTCCAGGCCCAGCCGATGACGGCATCGGCATGCACGTGCGGTGTGTAGCTCAAATTGAATTCCTGGCACAGCCGATCGCGCAAGGCGACGATGGCGCGCAGATCGTCGATTCCAAAAGCATCGGTCGAGCCCATCGTGGCCACGATGGCGGCGATCTTCTTCCCGCCCTCGATGGCCGAGCGAACGGCCTGCTCGAGCGCCGCAAGATCGACCGAGTTGTTGAGCTCGGTGGGAATGCTGATCACGTTTTGCTGCCCGATGCCCAGCCAGCTCGCCACGGTCAAGCACGAATAGTGACTCTGCTCCGAGCAGATAAGAACGGCCGGCTCGCTGAGGCCGCGGTCGATCGAGCCCGGCACGGCTTTCTCGAGCCCCACCTTCACGCCGTACAGCAGTCCACCGGTGCCGCCGAACGTGAACATGCCGCGGGCGACCCCGGGATCGTAGCCCACCAATTGCGAGGTCATGGCGCAGGCGCGCACCTCGGCCTCCGAAAAGCGACGGCCGCTTTCGTCGCTGCACAGGTTAGGGTTGTAGATCAACGGCAGCAGCACTCCGATGATGCTGGCGATAGAAGGATTCGGCACGACGTTGATCTGGCTGCGCGGGTGTCCCCAAATGAACATGCCCTGCAGGTAGCTGACGAGCTCCGGAATGACCGCCTCGAGCGTGCGGCCGTTCTGCTCGAGCCGCCCGTTGCGGGCAAGTTGATAATCGGGCTCGGTGGGCTCGCCCAGGATCGGCGCCTGCGACTTGAGGGCGTCAACCTGATCGAGCGCGCGCAGGATCGAGAACACCACATACCCGTCGTGGACGGGGTCGGAAACGGGGGGCGGAAAGGCCTGGCGAAGTTGATGTATGAGTTCTTGATAGTGCACGGGGCGGGCCTAATCAGGCGGCGGAGCGCCGTTGGCGGATTTGGTCGATCGTGACGGCGGCGATGATGATCGCGCCGATGATGATTTCCTGGATGGGATTGGGCTGCTTCAGGGCGGTGCACCCACTAGAAATTACTTGCATGATCAGCGCCCCGGTCAAGGTGCCCAGCACCGAGCCACGCCCGCCGTTCAAGCTTCCGCCGCCGATGACCACGGCCGCGATGATCGGCAACTCCTTGCCAGTTCCCGAGGTCGGGTCGCCCACGGTCAAGCGCGTGAACTGAAACAGGCCGGCCATGCCCACGAAAAAACCCGCGATCGTATAGACCGCGATCCGCGTCCACTCCACGTGGATGCCGCACAGCCGGGCCGTCGATTCATTCGACCCGATCGCGAACACATGCCGGCCAAAGACGGTGTAGCGCAGCACGGCCGCCACCGCGATGGCCAGCGCCAACAGCAGCCACACGCCCGGTGAGAACAGCAACCACTCGGGCTGGACCCGAGGGCTGAGCAGCTGTCGCATCCAGTCCGGCACTTGCGCCGGGACCGGTCGAACCATCGTGTTGTTGCCGATGAGCTTCGCGGTGCCAAGGTATATCGTCATCGTGCCTAAAGTAATGATGAACGGCACCACGCGCAAGCGGCTAATCAGCCTGCCATTGATGAATCCCGCCAGACACCCGGTGCCCAGCGCCGCGGCGACCGAGATTGCCGGATGGTAGTTTTCGCGCAGGCACCAGGCCAGCACCGTGGCCGACAGCGCCATGGTCGTGCCCGCCGACAGGTCGATGCCGCCCGAAATGATGATCATCGTCATGCCAAGCGCGGCGACCGCGACCGTAGCCGATTGCACGAGTACGTTTTGAGCGTTGCGCAAGGTGGCGAACTTACCGCCGTCGGCTTGCAGATGGTCGGCCACGGTGAATACGCCCACCACCAGCAGCAGCGCTACGAACGGCCCGAGCACGGTTCGAAACAGGCCACCGCCCCGTTTGGCCAGCGGCATCGCAACGGATGGCGAAATCGTACTCACGCCGGCGAGTCCACTCCCAGGGCACAACTTAAGAGCGACTCCGAAGTCCATTCCTGGACAGGGCGAATTTCGCGCAGGCGGCCCCGCGCCATGACCCCGATGCGGTCGCACACCGCCAACAGTTCGACAAAGTAGGAACTCACGAACAAAATCGCCTTGCCTTCGGCTGCTAGTTCGGACATCAGGCGGTAGATCTCGCTCTTGGTGCCCACGTCGATACCTCGCGTCGGCTCGTCGAGCAAGAGCACGTCGGCATCCTGGTGCAGCACGCGGGCAATCGCCACCTTTTGCTGGTTGCCGCCGGAGAGATGCTCCACGGCCTGGTCGGGCGAACGCGCTTTTACGTTGAAGCGGCGCATCCAGGTAACCGCGGCCGCGCGGCGCGCCCGCAGGTTGAGCCATCCCCAGCGGCTATACGGCCCCAGGCGACTGTACGTGATGTTATCTTCGATCGAATCGCGCTGCGCGAGCCCTTCGCCCTTGCGGTCCTCCGAGACATAGCCTAATCCGGAGCGAATGCGGGCGCGTGGAGTTGCTTTAGGGAAGAGTTGTCCCACGCGCACGCTGCCGGCAACCACGGGATCGAGTGCGAGCAGCGCGCGGACGAGTTCAGTCCTGCCGGATCCCACCAGGCCCGCGATCCCCAGGATTTCTCCGCGGCGGAGCTCGAACGAAACGTCCCGCGGCATGTCCGCGCGCGACAAATGGTCGACCTTGAGCAGGACATCGCCTGGCGTGTGCGTCACCGTTGGGAACAGATCATCGACGCTGCGTCCCACCATCAGCGAGACGATCTGCGCCCCCGTGACGCCCGCCAGCTCACCACCGCCGGCCACCGTGCCATCGCGCAGCACCAGGTAGCGGTCGGCCACGCGCGAGATCTCTTCTAGAAAATGGCTGATGTAGATGATGGCGATGCCGGACTGCTTGAGTTTTCCGATGACCGCGAACAGGTTCTCGACGTCGTGCCGCGTCAGCGAGCTGGTCGGCTCGTCAAACACGATCACTTTGGCCTCGACCGCCAAAGCGCGGGCAATTTCGATCACCTGCTGATCGGGCACGGAGAGCCGGCCGACGGGTACGTCCAGCGGCAAGTCCGCGCGGCCCAGTTGCGCGAGCGCTCGTTCGACCCGAGCGCGTTGTGCCTTTTGTTGCAGAAAGCCGAAGCGGGCCAGCTCTTCGCCAAGCATCACGTTTTCGACGGCGTTCAAATCAGGCGCGAGGTTCAGCTCCTGATAGATCATGGCCACGCCCGCGCGACGGGCCGCGTGCGGCCCGCGGGGCGCGTATTCACGCCCGGCGAGTTCCATGTGGCCGCGATCCGGCGCGATGGCGCCGGAGAGGATTTTCATAAGCGTGCTTTTGCCCGCGCCATTTTCGCCGATCAGCGCGAGCACGTCGCCTGCGCGGGCTTCGAGCGACACGTCGGCCAGGGCACGGGTGGCGCCAAAGTTTTTGCTGACGCCAACCATTCGCAGCAGGGCATTGTTCATAGCCGCCTGGCGTCAGTTCAATCGGCCTGTTCTGGCTCAAGCAGCTTCTTGATTTCCGGATCACTCATGTTGTCCGGAGTCGCCATGACTTCGCCGGTGGGCACGCGCTTTTCAACTGGTTCGCCGCGCAGATGGGCCACCAGCGCCTTCACGCTCAGGTAGCCCATGCCCAGGGGGTCCTGCAGCACGAGCCCATGGATTTTGCGTTCCGCCATGGCCGGGATCAACTGTGGCCCGGGATCGAATCCGATGAACTGCACTTTGCCCGCCAGCCCTTCTTGCTCGAGGGCCGCCAGAACTCCCATCGTGTCCGGTTCGCACACGGCGAACATGGCGTTTACTCTATCGCCGAATTGGTTGAGCAGTTGCAACCCCTTGTTTTGAGCCTCCAGCGCGGTCGTGCCCGAGTATTGGTCCTCGGAGAGGATGGCGATGCCGGGAAACTCGTTTTTGAGGGTTTCCAGAAAGCCGCGCTCGCGCTGTTCGGTGCTTTCGCTCCCGACATTGTAGCGCAGCAAGATGGCATTGCCTTTGCCGCCCGTGAGCTTGCCGATCTCGCGCGCGGCGAGCGCTCCCCC
>DATJEN010000192.1:0-8095 GCA_035496575.1 Pirellulales bacterium | reverse complement strand
GCGATTAGGTGCTTGTTGACATACAATTTTTGTAGGTCCGAAAGTTGCAACTCCGCCCAAACGGCACGTCTTTTTCGTGAGAATATCCAATGTCGACCCGGGCCAGGTGGACACTCTCGCGCAGCGCGTTTTTAGAAGATCGCCAGGGCCGAACCTTCGTCGACGTGCTCAGCGGGCGCCAGCAGCCTTTCGATGAAATACTGGAGTTCTTCAACGATCCCGATCGACAGCGCCGCATGGAAGAATCGGAGTTACACCACGACCGGCCGCCGCTGGCGGGCGTCGTGCGCGAGCTGGAGAGTTTGCCGGAAATTGACCGCTTTTTGGCTACCCAGCATCCGCGGCGGGCGAAGCGGCTGCGACAGGCCGTGGGAGTCGTGGTGCGCATCCTGATGGAACGCCGTGGCTGGCAAACGACAGGCAAGAAAGGCTCGCTGGGGGTTCGTGCCGTCCGCGCAGCCCATTCGACGAGCCCGGGCTCGTACCACAATACAGGCGGGTTGGCCTTTTGGTTTTTACGCGCCGAGCGATACCGCAGACCGGAAGGCATGCCCTTCCAATCGGTTCGCGCCCGTAACGAACAGTCGGCCGGCGCGTTGCGGTCGAGCAAGCGCGTTCGAAACGCGTCAGCCAAGGTCGCCGGAGTCAAAATTGCGAGTCCCGCGCGCTCTGCGCACGCGAAAAAGAAGGGCTCGAGCAGCAAGAAACTGATGAAAGTTGCGTTTACTCGATAATTTTCGAAAGCTTGCGCGGCCTTGGCGGCTGCGCACGACATACAACGCGGTTAGCGCACCAGCAGGATGGGGTTGGGCGTGCGTTGGCCAGCAGGTGGTTTTTGCTCGAACTCGGATGGCGCGAGCAGGTGCGTCCCGCGTAGCGGGCCATCGGGTTTTAATTCAGGAGGCGCGAGCGTGAGCGAGCGAAAGCCAGTACCGATCATTCCCCTTGGCACCAAAGCCGTTTGCCCGGTGTGCCACAAACCTTCGTACTCGCTCGGAGGCATGCATCCGCAATGTGCGCTGGCACGCGCCGATGCCAAAACCCGCGCGGCGCTTAAGGCCAAAGCGGTCACGGATGAAAAGCGGGCCGTGAAGAAGCCGTGGTCGAAAATCTGCCCCAAGTGCAAACGGCAGGTTCCCTCGCGGCGGATGGTGTGCGATTGCGGTCAAGAGCTAGCCCTCGTCGGCTCCAAGCCGAGTTCTGTCGCGCTTTCGGCGCACGATCACAATTGAGTCGCTCGTAAACACAAAGGAACTTCCATGTCCATCACTCCTGTCGGCGATCCCACCATCACGCGTCAAGTGCAGGGCAAGCTCGCCAGCCGGGGACTGGGAGCACCATGCCGCATTACTGTCGCCACCCGCAAAGGCGAAGTGACTCTGTCGGGAACGGTTCAGCAAGAAGTTCAAAAAGGCTCTGCCGCGCAGCTCGCGCGTGCCATCGGTGGAGTCAAGAACGTGCTCAACCAGCTAGTGGTCAAACCGCGCGAGCGCTTCTAAGTGCGGTTTCTCCCGCGACACGCCTGCAACTGCGCCGAAGCAGACGGTGTCAGTCATGTTGGAATAGCCCCTTCCGCAGCCTCACGGATCAAGCGACTTGATCCTCGTTGCCCGCGGGTGGCGCGAGCAAACGCCGGGCACGCGCCAGCATCATCCGATACACGCGGTCGCGGGCGATGATCTCGATGGCCTCTTCGAGCTCGGCATTGAAGTAGCCGGCCCGGGCCACGCGCACGGCGCGAGTCACGTTGACCAACTGCGTGTTTGGCGGAGGCGGCGGATCGACGGGAATCAGGTCGCGCGTCGACGCGTTTTCGAGTTTGTTCTTCGCGCGCCTGTTGCGCCTTTTCTTCGCCATGACGGGGGTGACCTGCGCCACCAAGGTGCTAGATGGGCGTCTCCGACCACTCCGAATATTATACGAACGATTGAGGCAGGCGTTTTGGAAATCGCTCGATGGCCCACGGACAGCCAGTGGGGCCTTGTGCGAAGCGTGCGCTTCCCACTCGGGAAGGGCCAAGGGTGGCTGACCGGACTTGAACCGGCGACCCCCAGATCCACAATCTGGTGCTCTAACCAACTGAGCTACAACCACCGTGCTCGAACTCACCACTGCGTGCTCGACGGCAGGCGCGGGCGGCCCATAGTAGCGCCCGGCAAAGCTGGCAAGCACTCGCGAGTTCGGTCTTGGTAAATTATCACGATTTGCCGCTGCGGAACAGACCTGCCTGATCTCGGCTTCGGCGAAACGCATTAGGCAAAAGGAGATGCGAATCGCCCGAGAGCTTGCGATTTACGGGTGCAAACTCGCCTTGGATGGCGTGGGCCAAATGCCTATCATCTCGCCCCTTCGCCGGCCAGAGTCACGAGTGGCTTAGCTGGCAAGCGCGTCCTGGTGCGCCGAGCGTGCGCGCACCGGGCGGCGACACATCCGAATTCACTTCACTTCGCCAGCGCGACCCATGCACCTCTGGAGCATTAGCCACGTTGTCTGATCGCACCGGCCTGTGGCCGCTTTCGACCGCCAAGAAAGCCATCGTGGCAGCGGGCTGTTGCGGGATGGCCTACACGCAGCTAACCACCTCGCCCGCCACCGTCCAGTTTGCGCGCTCGATGGGGGCGACGGGCTTGGAGATCGGCATCCTCGGGGCGTTGCCGCTAGGGCTGGTGTGCATGCAACTGCTGGCCGCGGTGCTGGTGCAGCGACTCGAGCGCCGCAAACCCTTGTGGATGGCGGTCTCGCTTGTGCAACGCACGTGCTTCTTGCCTGCCGCGCTGGGGCCGTGGCTGTTCCCGGAAGTCAGCGACCTGGTGTGGGTGTGGACCCTGGTGGCGCTTACGGCCATCAACCACGGATTGTTGCAGCTCAGCACGCCGCTTTGGCTTTCTTGGATGGGAGACTACCTTCCGCACAAGGGACTGAACCGGTTTTGGGGAGTGCGGCATTCGACTCAGCAATGGACGGCGGCCGCGGCCCTGTTCGCCAACGCGATGTTCTTCGCCGGCAGCGCCGCCAACATCCGCGCCGCGTTTGCCGGCATCATCGTGCTGGGAGTCGTGTTGGGCGTAAGCGACATTCTCATGTTCTGGCGCGTGGAAGAGCCGCCGCTGAGACGAGCCGCGCACCTCAGCTTGTGGCAGGCGCTTGCGGCCCCTTTCCGGCAGCGCGACTTCCGCGGCTTCATCGTGTATTCCTGCTTTTGGAACCTGGCCGCCATGGTCGGCGCGCCCTTCATCAGCATGTTCTTGCTCGAACACGTGGGCATGGACCTGTTTCACATTCTGCTGTTGTGGACGATTTCGTGGGTCGGGGGGGCGGCGCTCTCGAACCAATTGGGTCAACTGGCCGAGCGTTTCGGACAACGCCCCGTGCTCATTTTGTGTACTGCGTTCAAAAGCTTGAACATGCTGGGCTTGTTGCTCTGCCCGCGCGATCCGCAGATCGCGTTTGCGATTCTAGCGCCGATTTTCATGATCGATGCCTTTTTGAATGCCGGCATCGCGATCGCGAACAATGGCTTCATGATCAAGAACTCGCCGCGCGAAAACCGCACGATGTTCATCGCGGCGGGGACGGGATTCGCGGGCATTGTCGGCGGGGTAGCCTCGATCGTGGCTGGCGCGGCCATCGCGTGTTCGGACGGCTGGTCATGGAAAACCGGCGCGACGGAGTATGTGAATTTTCACGTGCTGTTTGCGATTAGTTTCGTGCTCCGCCTGGCTTGCGCGGGACTTGCGACCCGCGTGCGCGAGCCCAACTCGGCAGGCACGCGCGTGGTGGCGGGCCAGCTTCTGCTGGCAACGCGGCTGCGCGTGCAGTCGCTGCAAATGGCGATTGGCCATCGCTCGCGATCAGTTTCTCCGAGCGCACTAGCGCTCTCGCAAGACGCCGACGAGCTCGAGGAAGTCGCGGCACCCGCGCCGCGCCGAGCCGCATAAGCGCGATCCGGTCTCGAAACGCGCGACATTCACGCGGCGCTCGGGTCGTAGCGCATGATCGCGATCGTCGCGACGAGCACCACGGCGGTGCCAAACATGGCAGTCGAGCTTACATTCTCGTGCGCGAAGATCATCGCGATCGGCACTCCGAACAGCGGCACCAGGTAGAGCGACGTCGAGGCCGCGGTCACGCTGACGTGCTCGAGCACGTAGAAGAATAACAACATCGACAACTCGTAATGGCAAACGGCCAGGAACGCAAACGCCAACCACTGCTCGCGCATGAGGTGAGCGAGCGTCTGCCAGTTGAGCGGCTCGATGGCCCACAGCGGCAGGCTCGCCAGCGAGGCGGTCACGTAACTGAAGATAAGAATATCGAGCTCGCTGAAGCGCGCGAGCAGGCCCTTGCAATACACGTTGTAGAACGACGACCCGAAACAGCCGGCCACGATCAGCAAGTTGCCCACCAGGTAATTGCCTTCCAGAAAGGCGCTGCTGCGTGCGTCTGAAAGTGACAGGATGTAGGCGCCGACCAGCCCCACTGCGAGGCATGCGACGCGCAGCCTGGTGAGGCGCTCGCCGAGCATCATGGAAGCGAGCACGGCGCTCGCGATGGGAATCATCAGGTTCAAAATGGCCGCATTCGAAGCGAGCGAGCGGCTGACTCCCCACGTCATGCCGAGCTGCGCGACAATTTGCCCGCCAATGCCCGCGACTGCGAACTTCCACCAGTCGCCTCGCGACGGGCGGACCGCGCGGGGATCTTGCACGCGCCGCCAAACCAAAAGTGGCACCAGCAGCAGCGTGGCCACGTAGAAGGGCAGAAACGTGATCGCGATCGGGCCCAGCCGGTCAGGCTGGCTGCTATCCCCTTCCAGGATCTTCACCGCGGAGCCTTGGCCGGCCCACATCAGGTTGGCAAGCGCCAGCAACAGCAAGAACCACGCCCCTCGCCCGCGGTTCGGCTGTGTCGACGCAGCGGAATCGGTCGGAATCTGCTGCAACTCGCTGTTCATGGTTCCACCAACACGCCAAAGCGGTCGGCGCCCATCGAGCTGCCGTGAAACACGTAGGGTTCGATCTTGGTCGCCTCGCGGTAGCCGGCCAGGATGCGATCAAACGCGGCGTCGGCATCGTCGCGGGCAAGAATCGCCACGGTGCCGCCACCACCGCCACCGGTGATCTTCGCGCCGAAAATGCCGTGGGCCAAACCCTCTCGCCGGGCGAGCTCGACCAGAAGATCGGTCTGCCGGCAGCCCAGCCCACACTCGCTATAGGCCGCGTGCGATTGGTACATCAATTCGCCCATCCGCCGAGCGCCATCGTTCGTATAGCCTGCGCCCATGCCATGCGCGAGCTCGACGAAAGTGCAAACTCGAAAGTTCTCTTCGACGGCATACCGCGTATTGGCGCGCACTTGATAGTCGACTTCGGCTCGCACAGGCGTGAAGGGATCGACGTGTTCGCCCCAGCTCGCGGTGAATTCCGCGCCTGAAATGCTTTCTGGCAGCTCGTGCTCGAGCGCGCGGAACTCAGGCGGAGCGAGGTTCGCCAAATATCCGTTCCAGCGGGGATCGGTGTAGCGCGGAATGCCGCTCGCGCTATCGAACGTGATCGCAACCTGCTCGCGCCGGCAAATCATCTTGTACCCCATGAAGGCGGCGGCGCGGGCCGCTTCATACTCCACGCCGCTGACCTGGTGCCGCACGCCCGAGTCGATGCCCCAGCACACAAGCCCGCGCGGCAATCGCACGAGCGGGCGCGGCAAGCAGGGCTGACAAACCAACGGCAACACGTGTCCTTCATCGCCAAGTGTGACGGCGATCTGATCCATGATGCCGCAGGCGCTCTCGGCGATGACGTTTTCCACCCACTGACAGGCTTCGGCCAGCTCGATGCCGGCCAGCTCGCAGCCATAAGCGGCCGCGGCGGCTTTCATGACGGCCACCTCGACCGCCGCCGACGAGCTGACGCCCTTGTTCAGCGGCACGTCGGACCAGATAAGCACGGTGGCTCCGTGCCGCGCGTGACGAGGCCGGAAGCGGACAAGCCAGTGAAATAATCCCAGCACATAGGCTGTCCAGCGCACTTGTGGATCGCGATTAGCGAGCGCGCGGACGTGCGCCTCTTCGGCCAGCTCGGCCAACGAGAACTCAACTCGGTCGTGCCAGCCCTGTTCGGCCATTTGTGGATTGACGAGCACGATCTTTGCGTCACTTCGTGGCTGGACGGCTGCCCAAGTTCCTTCGCGTATCGTGGCTTCGAACACCATCCCGCCCGTGTAATCGTCGTTGCCGCCCATCAGGTCCAGCCGACCGGGTGCGCGCGTGATGAAAATCCGATTTGCAGGGTCAAACAAGTCGGCCTGCGGCGCGCGATATTTGCGCACCAGAGTCAAGAACTCTTCATGGCCGGGGGGCCGCCTGGCTGTGCTCGTTGTGGCCATCGAATCCGTCATGCCAGCGCTTCGATGCTCGTCAACAGATACTCGATAGCTTCGGGCGTGAGCCGCGGATGGATTGGCAAGCTGACGTATTGGCCAAAGAGTTGTTCGGCCACGGGGCATTCGCCCGGAGCGTGCCCCAGCTTTCGAAAAGCGGCGGTGAGGTGGATCGGCATATAGTGCGACCAGACCTTGATGCGGCGCTCGGTGTAGAGCTGCCACATGAAGTCTTCCTTGTCGCGCTTGAACTCGGGCAGCACGCGCACGCAAAACACATGATAGACGTGATGATTTTCCGTCGGGACATGCGGCATGCCCAGGCCCGGAAGTTTTTCCAGGCGCTGCCGGTAGATGCCGGCAATCTCGCGGCGTCGCGTGTTGAACGCATTCAGCTTTTTGAGTTGCACGCGTCCGACGGCCGCTTGTGCATCGGTCATGCGGAAATTGAATCCCACGTCGTCGAAATCGAGCACCCAATAGCGCTTACCCATCGGCTGTTTGGCTTCGTCGATGGGCAGGTACTTGCCCTTGGGGTCGTACGTCCGGCAGCACAGCGAGCGATACGACAGCATGCGCTCATAAAGCTGTTGATCGCTAGTGGTCAGCATGCCTCCTTCGCCCAGCGTGGTCATGTTTTTCTGCTGATGGAAGCTGAACACGCCGATGTCGCCCAACGATCCCGCCTGGCGTCCCTTGTACGTACCGCCCGCCACATGCGCGCAGTCTTCGACGATGCGGATGCCGCGCGGCCGCGCGAGCTCGGCGAGCGCGTCCATGTCGCAGCACTGCCCGAATAGGTGGACGGGCAGAATGGCCTTGGTTCGCGGCGTGATTTTTTGCGCCACCGACTGGGGATCGAGATTCATCGTGCGCGGGTCGACATCCGCAAAGACGGCGGTGCCCCCGCGCGCCGCGATGGCGTTGGCCGTTGAGATCCAGCTCAGCGGCGTGGTGATAACTTCATCGCCCGGCCCAATCTCGCAGGCGATCATGGCCAGCTCTAGTCCAGCCGTGGCCGAGGTGACCGCCAGCGCCTGCGACGTGCCCGTGAATGCGGCGAATTCGTCCTCGAAGGCTTTGACCTGTGGCCCGCACGATGGCGCGGAGGCCTTTAGCACTTCGAGTAGCGCCTCGGCCTCTTCGTCGCCGTAGATCGAGCCATGGTTGAATTCGAGCTCGAAAACTGCTTTAGGCAGTTGCATCGCAGGCCCTTTCGATCACCTCGCGGCAGGTCGGCACCTTGGTCGCGCAGAACTGGCGGATGCGCTCGGTCACCAGAAAATCATCGCGCCCCCGCGGCGCGCGGCCCGCCACGGGCGCGGTCTGTTCGACAATCAGGCCCGGATCGTACCCAAGCCGCGTCGCGATGGCGCGGGCCAGCTCGTATCGAGACATCTTATCACTCGCTCCGATATGAAAGATGCCGCTTGCGTCGGGCCGCAGGGCAAGTTCCTCAAAAAACCGGCACGCCGTGCCGACGTCGATCGGATTGCGCACCTCGTAGGTGGGCGTGACGATCGGGTTCTTGGCCGCCAGGTTACCAGCCACCTTTTCGAGATACGAATTTCCCGCCGCTTCCAAGCCACGGCCGAGCACCAGCGACAGCCGAATCACTACCGCCGAGGAAAGCCGCTCGAGAATCGCTCGCTCAGCCCGGGCTTTCGTGTGGCCATACCAATTGGGTGGCGTGGGCTCGTCGTCCTCGTGGTACATG
>DATJEN010000191.1:0-2190 GCA_035496575.1 Pirellulales bacterium | reverse complement strand
GCGCAGGCTCGAGGCCTGCCGCGGCGAGCCCTTCATGAATGTAGATATCGATGGGGTTGCGCCCTGAGTCGGCTGCTTTCGGCAGCGGTGGCCTGCCGAGCGGCTGAAAAGCCCAATGGCTGCGCACGTCTGCTGCGAACTGATGCCGGCCATACGGCTCGTCGGCTGCGGCAAACGAGGCCGACACAATTGCCAACACGCCAAAACAAGCGCGGAAGAATAGTCGAAAGCGGCGCCGCATGGTGGGTCCGGGGCAAGCTCCGGGGCGCGACAGCAGGGCAGGAAGCTACGGGTGTCATCATACCCGATCGGCGCGCGGCCTGCCACGTTGGCAGCCCACCGAAAAGGTCCGCCCGTCGCCAGGCCGCCGCCTCTCATTGGCGGCGAGAACTTGTTATAGCTCGGGGATGGGCGGCACTTCGATCCCGAGCGCCGTGGCCAGGTCGATGGCGTGCTCTTGTTCCTGTTTGGTGATCTGACGCAGCACTTCGCACATCGCGAACTCGCCCATCGCCTCGGCGTCGCGAATGCGCTGACGATAATTCGCGATGGTTTCCAGCTCGTTATCGAGATCGAAGCGCAGCATCTGCTCGGCCTTTTCCGATGTCTTGACCGGCAACGGCGTGACCGTCGGCATTCCGCCCAGGTAGTCGATCTGCTTGGCGATTTGCAAGGCGTGCGCCAGCTCTTCGGTGGCGTGGACCTCGAGCTCCCTGGCGATATTCATGTACTGCGCGCCCTTGAGCACCTGGCTGTAATTGACGTAGGCGATGATCGCCTGGTACTCGCGGGCCAGATCACCATTCAAGGCTTCGATCAATTGTTGACGATTGGTCGCGGCTTTCTTCTGCATGAGGTCACCTATTGGGGTCGGTTTCCACGGGCATGTCGAACCCAATTCTAGCGCCATCGCGCTCGCAGGCCAGACGCCGGCAGGTGCCTAGTACCGCAGGCGCGAGAGCCGTTCAGCCGGCGGCAGCTAAACTGCTCGAGATGCGAGCAGCCACTTGTTCGATTACTTCTTCGAGAGAACCGGCGGCCGCGAGCGCAATCGATTCTTGATAGATCCCACGGCCATACGTCTGGGCCGTCGGCAAGTATCCCGGCTCCCAGCCGTCGCTGAGCGTTGCGATCACAAGCGGGCGATCAGGAAACCGCGCCCGCAGTTCGAGTTGAAGCTGCTGATAATGTTCCGCGGCCACGAGTACCCAAGTCGCGCCGCCCAGGTTTAACAGCGTGGCGGCTAAGGACAGCGCATCGTCGGACGCCAGCGAACCCATGCGCGAAATCTGTCGACGTAGACGCTCCGCATGGGCGCTCAGGTCGCGCGCTTGCGCCGCATCGTCCCGCGCGCCGGCTTGCTCGATCGCGGTCTCGAGCCGGGCCAGTTCCGCCTGGCACGCTTCGACGCTTGGCAGGTCGTCGCGCCGCCGCAGAGGAATCGAAAACGATCCCACCGAGAAGCGCCGGCTTGACGCTTCTTGTGCCGCTTCAAGCGGCGTGTAATCCCACACCCCAATCGTCGCGCCGGACACAAGGGGACCTCGATACTCAAGCCGCTTGCCGGGCGGTGGCAGCGATTCGAGCGCGGCAAGCGCGGCATAGCCGAGTTCGCGGCCGTGTTGGTCCGCGACGGCCGTGTCGCCCACGAACCCGTGGCGCGGCCCCAAGTCGCCGGACGCTCCTTGCAGAAAGAGGCACGGCGCCCCCAGCGCGGCTTCAACCGTTTCTCGCATCGCGCCCACATAGTCCGGGCTTACGAGCGTGTTGTCCCAAGCCAGTGTCGTGGGATGGCAGGCGTAATTGACGATCGACGCTATTGTCTGGCCGTCGTCGCTGGCGGCCCTCGCGACGAGCAGGGTGTCGTCCGCCGGTCCCGCGGGGTTCAGTCCGCAAACAAACTGGCGCGAGGCGTCATCGTGGAAGTCACGGTTCCGCGCGAGGCTCGAGCGCCCGAAGCCATACATCACGCTGCCTGGCTGGCGAGCTGCAAGCGCGTGTTGCGATGCCTCGCTGATTTGTTCGCTTAGCTTCTGCAAGTAAGGCCCGATCAGCTCTCCGCCAGGCCGGTCGCTGCGCGAAGGATCCATCAGCCCCGCGGCGTGCGTATGGGAAAACGCGATGTGGACCTGCGCGACGGCCAGCTCCAATCGCGCCGCGACACTCGATCGCAGCGCGTCCAATTGCGGG